>JAPCJN010000009.1 GCA_027886925.1 Nitrososphaerota archaeon | reverse complement strand
CAACCCTTTCCATTCCCCCTCCCTCCTTTCCTCCCCTCCTGCCTCCTCTCTCCCTTCCCTTTAACGTCCACAAGGGTCCGGCTCCACCCTTATTAGTAGACGGAGGCGAGTCCGATACAACCTTGCCCGAAGCAGAAAAGATTAGGATAGGCTGCAGCGGCTGGTCATACAAGGACTGGGTCGGGCCTTTCTACCCCGTCGACATGCAGGCCAAGGACTACCTGAAGTTCTACTCGCAGGCTTTCAACTGCGTAGAGATTGACTCCAGCTTCTACAGGATCCCGTCGCCGCTCATGGTCAGCCAGTGGAAGAACAACACCCCCGAAGGGTTCACGTTCTCCCCCAAGTTGTCCAAGAAGATCACGCACGACAACAAGCTCGAGAACTTCGAGTCGACGCTCTTGTACTTCTACAGCGTGATGAGCAAGTTGGGGGACAAGCTGGGGCCCATAGTGGTCCAGCTGCCTCCCTCGATCAAAGTCGAAAAGCACAAGACCGTGATGGAGAAATTCGTCTCCTCCCTCGAGCCGAAGTTCAAGCACGCGATCGAGTTCAGGCACAAGTCTTGGTTCACCCCCGAGACCTACAAGCTCCTGGAGAAACACGGCGTCGCCATGGCCTGGTCTATCAACCAATACCTCGAGACTCCCCCCGAGGTGACCTCCGATTTCGTGTATCTCAGGATGGTCGGGACGCGGGAGATCACCAAGTTCACCGGGATCCAGAAGGAGATGCGGGAGGAGATGGAGCGGTGGGCGAGCGCCCTGAAGGAAAAGGCAGGTCCGGCGGAGGACGGTTACGTCTTCTTCAACAACCACTTCGCCGGGTTCGGTCCAGAGTCTGTGAACGAATTCAGGCGGCTGCTCGGCATGATGGAGGTGAACTGGGCCAAGAACCAAGGCACAGGCTCGAGCCAGGCCACGCTGCTCTGACCGACTGATTGACAGGACAAGTCTTGTGAATGTCCCAACAAAGGCCGTCCAGGTTCATATTCCATGTCGACCTCGACGCGTTTTACGTCTCGGTAGAGGTGAGGGAGAACCCAGAGCTCAAGGGCCTTCCGGTCGTGGTGGGCGCCGACCCGGAAGGCGGAAAGGGAAGAGGAGTCGTGATGACCTCCTCCTACGAGGCGAGGAAGTTCGGGCTCAAGTCCGGGATGCCGATCTCCATGGCATACAGGCTCTGCCCGGGCGCCATCTACCTCCCGCCTCACTGGGGGCTCTATGAACAGGCGTCGAAAGACGTCATGAACCTCCTAAGGCGCCACGCCGACAGGTTCGAACAGCTGGGAATCGACGAAGCTTTCCTCGACGTCTCAGGTCGCGCGAAGGACGTCGGCGGCGCGAAGGACCTCGCCCAAGTGATCAAGCGAGACCTGCAGGAGTCGATGGGGCTCACCTGTTCCATCGGCATAGCTCCCAACAAATCCTTGGCTAAGATAGCCTCTGACCGTCAGAAGCCGAACGGCCTGACCGTCGTCCCATTCGACGACCCCAAAAGGTTCCTCGCCCCTCTCCCTGTGTCTGTTATCCCGGGAGTGGGGAGCAAGACCCAAGCCTTCCTCAAGGAGCGCCAGATCGAGACGATAGGGCAGCTTCAGGCCGTGTCCGGGCAGCAGCTCATGAAATGGTTCGGTAAGACGGGAGTGTGGCTCTGGGGCGTCATCCAAGTCGAGGAGATGCTACCTGTGCTTGAGAGGGACATGCCAAAGTCGCTTAGCGTCGAGAGGACATTCAAAGAGGACGTGGAGGACTTTCAGAAGGTCTACGGGGAGGCGGTGGACGCAGCAAAGGAGCTGGCCGGGAGGGTCAGGGACGGGAACCTGCTTTTCAAGGTCGCGGGGATAAAGATCCGTTTCAAAGGCTTTGAGACTCACACCCGAGAGAAGACGCTCGTCGGCTACACGAACAGCGAGGAGGCGCTTCGGAAGGAGTCCAGGTTCTTGTTGGAGGAGTTCGAGCGCAAGGGGAGGCCTGTGCGGCTCGTGGGAGTGAGGGTTTCGAAGCTGAAGCGCGAGGCTTCAGAGTCTACAAGGCTGGACAACTGGGCGGCGCAGCAATAAGGCAACAAGCCCGCGAAGTTAATTGGTTGCTTAGTTACATTCCAAGCTACTGACTTGCTTAGCCTGCAGTCACTTTCTTGGCCGGCCTTCGCCTGAGGACCAAGTAGCCGGCTGCGACAGCGGCGACGACGCCCCCCACCAGCGCCCCAAAGTCAGGCCCACTAACGAAGAACCTGACCTCGACAGGATTGTGTTGCGCGGCTGCGTCAACCGCTATCTCCTGGGAGATCCCCGAATATGAGACAGTGCCGTTGAGCCGCCCAAGAGGGACCAAGTTCATCGAGATGGTCCCGTCCGAGGCCGTCATTCTGACCGTCATCGTGCCGTTGACTAGCTCGATGTTCGCGGCAGCACCAGAAATAGGGACCTGCAGGTAATCTGTCACCTTGAGAGTCACAGGGTAGATTCTTGCGGCAATCGTCACGTTCTGCGGCGCGTTGACGGCCACCGTCTGGTTCAACGGCCTGACGTCGGTGTTTTCCCATTTCAGCTGCCCGACCACGAACGAAGAGCCCGCATCGAGCCATGCCCCGGAGCCTTGGACGTTGACCGTCCCGTCCAAGGGCTGGGTCGTATCTATCTCGAGCAGAGTGGGGGCCACCCTCGTCGCGCCCGAGGCGTCGGTGACTTTGAACGTCGTGAAGAATTGCGTAACGGAGCCGAAGGCCACGAGGTGCGGCCCGCCGACCACGAGGGGAGGCGGGGCGAAATCGCCAGAATCCGAGTCGGGAACAGGATTGGCGCCGCCGCCGTCGACGCTGTAGGAGACAAGGGCCTCGCGGGAGAGGGAGGTCGAGTTCCAGGTGCGCGCCGAGGAGACTGAGACAGACGATCCGGAGTCGTAGAAGGTGTCGTTGGTCGGCGATCCGGGAGAGGTGGCAGCCCTGAAACCTCCCATGACGACCACGGGATGCTGCGTCACCGAGACCACGTCGAGCGCGTGGGACCTGTCCATCATGACCTCTTCTTGGAACGTCCCGGTCCCCGACCTGGCAAGCTGGCTGGAGATCCCGTCGACGTCGGCTCTCACCGCGTTGAGCCTCGAACCCTGTGTGACGTTCCATACATAGTTGTAGGATAGGTTGACCTCCGTCCCGGAGTCATACCAGCCGGCGTCGCCTGGGACGGAAGGGCCGGTCACGGACAGGATTGAGCCGCTCCCGGTCAGCAGCTGATACTGGACGACCGCCGTCGTCGTCACGGATTGCGGCGAATCGATGTACGATGAACTTAGCACGGTGACCTGTCCTGTCGTGTTAAGGCCCACCGCGGCTCCGCCGTCGACCGCGTAGGAGACTAGCCGGTCCCCCGACGACGGGCCCCGCCCCCACACCCCATTGAGCACGAGCGTCACGTCCGAACCAGAGTCATACCAATAGTCGTCTCCCGGCACGGTGGGAGGCGTCATCGAAGCCAGGGCGCTCGAGGCGCCAGAGTCCAGGCTAACCTGATATTGCGTGACCGTCGTGAATACTAGAGCGTGAGGCTGGTCCATCTGGACGGCCAGGCTCATCGGGCCGGTCCTTGGGGAGACGGTCTGCAGGGCGCCCCCGTCTAGTTGGTATCCGGTGACCCTCAGGCCGGCTCCTTGGCTTCTGTCGTACGCTCCGGTGATGGTTACCGTCGCCTGGGTGCTGCTGTTATACCAGGCCGACTGCGCGACGCTCCCTTGGACCGATAGAAAGTATTGATGGTAGTAAGCCAGCGCGAGGGGTGCCGCCGAGGAGACGGTGCCGTCGCCGCCCGGGGCGAACCACCTCTCGGTCGCGGTGGAACCAGGGAGGGGGCTCGTCGCCGAATACTTGGTGCCTGCGTCGAGCCAAACGCTCCGAGGCTGCGCCCCGAGGGATGCGTTGAGCGCTTGTCCAAGCGAGAAGTAGGACAACGACGGAGGGGAGGAGACGAGGTTTCCGCCGCTAGGGAACGAGTATGAGACGGGCACGAGATACTGATGGTAGTAGGACACGCTCACCTGGTTGGACGAGGAGACGCTCCCATTGGCGGACTGTGCCGCCGCCCATCTTTCGCCCGTGGTCGAGCCTGGGAGTTGGCCGGCGTAGTTGTATTTCGACTGGGCGTCCACCCAGGCCTTCAAACCTCCCCCTGTCGCCGTCACGGACGTTGTGGATCCGAACTGTGTGACCGTCAGCGCCGGCGCAGAGTATCCGGCCCCTCCGCCTGCGACACCGAACCCGAAACTGGCCAAGAACTGGTGGTAGTACGTGAACGACAATGTCCCCCCGTTCTGCAGGACGCCGGTCGTAGTCTGCGGGGTCTGCCACCTCTCGCCCGTTGAGGAGCCCTGCAGGGTGACAGTGACGTCCCACGCGGTCCCCAAGTCAATGCTCAACGTCTGGGGAGCGCTCGTGAGGAGGTCGTGCTGGAGCACGCCGTTCGAGAAGAACGTGAGCGTGGGAGGAGCGAAGCCTGAGCCTCCGCCCAGGACCTGATAGCTTGCTGCCACCTGAAGCGTGGTGACCGAGGAAGGGAGGAAACAGGCGCCTAGCTCGTTGCTCCACATCTCTTGGACTAGATACCTGTGCCCGTTGAGCCCTATGTTGCCCCCGTCGGGCGCGACCGAACCAAGTTTCCAGGCGCACTCGTCGGCTATCTCGTGTTCCATGTCTTGGTAATACCAGCCGTCGAAGACTGGGTCGGTTACCGATTCGAACTCCTCATGAGCAACGAGATTGATCGCAGAGTCTGCGAAGGCGCCGCCGTTCGGGGCATGGAAGCCGCTGACGTCGGTAGCCAGGCATGAACCGACGTCCTGGCTCCCGGGGTCGGGTATCACAGCGTAGACGACGTTCTGGCCGTTCGCCTCGGTGTAGGCGGAGTGGTATGCGCAATAGCCGTTGTAGGAGCAAGTGCTCCCGGCGCAGCCGAATACGTCATAACCTGTAAAGACGAAGAACGCGTTGTTTCCGCCACCCGCAGACCAGCCATTCGCGGCGATGGCCTTCTCGACCTCGTTTTGCAGGTCAGAGTCGTGGAGTGGGTTTGCTTTGGTTCCCTCCGAGCCGGGATACGGAGAAACGTCCACCCAGGAACCTCCGAGCGTGGCGTTGATTCCTGGGGGGCCAGAGGAGTCGGTATATTGCTGGAGTATGTAGTAGTATTCCGTGCTAGAGACGTCATGGAGGTATCGCCCTATCGCCGCCTCATAGTTTGCGTTGCTCGAGTTCGCATAGCCCTGGTCGATTTGCGGATTGTCGTAGTCGTATCCTGGGGGGAGCCAGAAAATGAGATAGTTCACGGGCGAATGCATCACCGGTCCTCCGTGGCTCGTGAGGTTGCCGGCTTTGTAGGCAGCCAGCCCCAGCTGGGAACACCCCGCAGAGGCGCCCTGGCTGGATGCCGCGCCAGAAAGCTGGCACTGGTCTTGGGGCATGAATTGCGGTTGGTGCGACCCCCCTAAGCTCTGGAGGCCGGCGCCCGGTTGCAACGCCTGGATTCCGTATGCCAGCCTAGGTGTGAGGAGGACGAGGGAAAACAATACGAGGAAAACTACTGCTTTCGTAAGAAGCGAACCGACGCCGACTGTGTATAATATTTTGCCTCTGCCCACCCTCTCGCCCGCCTGTCCGCATTGCTGCACGCCCTCACAAACCGAAATATCGGTCGCTGAGGAGGGGTCGTCGACGTAGGCGCTTGGTTTGGTCATCGAAGCGACAATCTGTCACATCATCCGCGGCCGAAGGCTTCTCCTGAAGAAAGCGACAAGGGGGATAAGCGTCGGCAAGTGGAATGCGCCTGGCGGGAAGACCGAGCCAGGCGAGACCCCCGAGGAAGGCGCAAGGAGGGAGGTATACGAGGAGACGGGCCTCAGGGTATCCGAGCTCTTCTACCACGGGACGCTGACATTCATCATGGACGGGGGGAAGACGCTCCATACCAGGGCGCACGTTTTTTCGACCAGCAAGGCGAGAGGGAGGGCGCGGCCCAGCGAGGAGGGGCCGGTGAGGTGGTTCGACAGGGACGGGCTCCCGTTCGACGATATGTGGGAGGACGACCAGTATTGGATCCCTTTGGTGCTCAGGGGCATACGCTTCAACTCCACCTTCATGTACGACTCCGCAAACCGGCACGTGGTTGGTTTCGAAATCAAGTCCCCGTCCCTACTGCCGGGGAGGCCAGGGCCGAGCGCCGCTTTGGCCTAGCCTAGATGCCGAGCGCCTGTCTGAGGCCCTTGTACCTGTTTCGCAGCGTCACTTCGGTGATGGATGCCGCATCGGCGATGTCCTTCTGCGTCTTGCCGCTGCTCTCGAGAGTCGACGCGACATACAAGGCCGCCGCCGCCAGCCCCATCGGGTCCTTCCCGGCGACGACCTCTTTCTGGTGCGCCTTTGCGAGGATCTCCAAGGCCCTTCTCTGCGTTTTCTCGCCCACCCCTGCTCTCGATGCTATCCTCGAAACCGACCTTATGGGGTCCGGTACCGGCATGCGCAAGTCCATCTCCCTCACGAGTATCCTGTAGGACCTGGCCAAGTCCTTCTTCGCCACGTTGCTCACCGCAGCCACGTCCTTGAGGGTCCTCGGCACTGCCATGTCTCTGCACGCCGCATAAAGCGCAGCGGCCGAAATCTGGATGATGGACCTGCCTCTGGTCACACCCCTCTCGACGGCCTTCCTGTAGATGTAAGAGGCTCTCTCGACGACCTCGTCGCCAACCGCGAGCTTCTCGGCGAACATCTTCATCTCGTTGAAAGCCTGTCTAAGGTTCCTGTCGAACGAGTTCTTGGCCTGGCTTCTCTTGTCCCAGACCCTGACCCTGTCCATCGTCGATTTCATGTGGCCGGAAAGCGAGGAGCCTGAGGCGTCTCTGTTCGAAGAGCCGATCACCGTCGAGAGGCCCATGTCGAAAGAGGTGATGGAAGTGGGCATCCCGGTCCTCGCCCTGCTCTCGCCGCCTTGCTCGTCCGGGAACGACCTCCATTCGGGCTTTGTCTCCTCAAGCCTCTCCTTCACGACGTATCCGCAGTTCGTGCAGTAGAACTCCCCTGTGTTGGAATCCTCTGCCAGTGGTCCCTTGCCGCAACGGGGGCACTTTTCAGAATTGTTCCCCCTCCTCTCAAATCCCGGGGAACGAAGTCTAAATGACATTTTCTTTCTATCTCTAGAAAGGAAAGTGCCCCGCTTATATTTAAGGGTATGGGGATAAAACCCTATAGATTGGGACTAGTCCCGAACTTTAGGGACGCTCCCGTAAACTTAAATCACTCCAGATGCTTGACCTACGCTGCATGATAAAGGTCAAGATGACGGAGGTCTCCAGCCGTCTTGGCACCTTTACAGTGATCAAGATGGGACAGACGGTATTGATCAGCCCGTGCGACACCAGGATGAAGATCTTGGCGGCCCTTGCAAACGGCGAGCTGACGAGCGAAGAGGTAGCGCGGGAGACGGGGGTTTCGTACTCGACCGTGATGGATCACATGGACTTTTTGGAGAGGCTAGGGGTCGTGAAGACGATACTCAAGAGAGACGGCGGGAGGAGGAGGGTCCACTTCAGCTTGAACGAGGATCCCCTCGGCGGGATCGAAGAGCTCTTCCTCGCGAAGAACTAACTAACCAATCCGCAACAGCAGCAAAAGCAAGGTAGGAGGAAGGGAGAACATCCCTTATTACGCGTGACCTCGACCGTTCATGACCATGAAGACCACGAGGCTCCTCAGAAAGAAGCTAGACAACTGGAAGCAAGCGCCGATAGTCGCTCCTGGGGTCCACGACCCCTATTGTGCCAGGATAGCAGAGAAGCTCGGTTTTGATACCTTGTACATGGGCGGTGCGGCCACCTCCATGTCGAGGCTCGGGATGGCCGACTTCGGGCTCGCCACGATGACGGAGGTGCAGGTGAACGCGAAGTACATCACGAGCATCTCCAACCTCCCTCTCATAGCCGATTCGGACAACGGCTATGGAAACGCGCTCAACACCATGCGGGCCGTCAAGGAATACATCCGAGCCGGCGTGGCCGGGATCCACATCGAGGACCAGGTGATCCCAAAGCGATGCGGGCACCTCAAGGGAAAGATGGTGATCTCTCTCGAGGAGATGGTGGGGAAGATAAAAGCCGCCAAGAAGACGATCAAGGAAGAGGATCCCGACTTTGTGCTCATCGCGCGGACCGACGCGAGGGGGGCCGTCGGCGGTGGGCTCGACGACGCGGTGAAGCGGCTGAAGGCCTACCATGCCGCCGGAGCTGATCTGGTCTTCGCCGACGGGCTTCTCTCCAAGAAGGAGCTGGCGACGGTCGCGAGGGAGACCGCGGCTCCCACTGTGTTCCATCCGACCGCCATCTCGCCGCGGCTCGGCGTCGAGGAGTGCCATGAGATAGGCGTCGCCCTGATGATCTACCCCTTCGCTTCCATCCACGCGATGTCCGTGGCGGTCTGGGACTTCCTCTCGCAGTTGAAGCAGGAGGACACCAGGGCGCAGGTCAAGTTCGAGAAGAGGTACGCAGGGCATCCGCTCAGCGACCTGAGGAAGCTTTTCGACCTCGGAGGGCTTGAGGAGCTGCAGAAATACGAGAAAGAGTTCATTCCCGAAGAGGAGATCCAGAACAAGTATGGCGAGCAGTCAATCGGCCTGTGACGCCCGGAGGGCCTAGACCTCGACCTGGCGGAGAAGGTCGCGCAGCTCGGCGTCGCTCACCTGGCCATAGGCGGTCGCGAAGAACTCGCCAACAGAGGCAGGGTCGTCCAGCCGTTTGGAGTATTCCCAAGCCTGGATGGCCATCTCCAGCTTGTCCAACTGCCTGACCAGCTTGGCCTCCTCGGTCTTCCCCTCGACGAACTCTTCCCATGCCTCCTGATAGAGCGACCTGATAGGGTGAGGGAGGTCGTTCAGCAGCTCCTTCATCGCGCTCGTCTCCAGGGCCACCTTCGACGACCCAGAGCGCTCCTCGGGCATGGCGTCTCCTGCCAGGGCCTCCGGGAGGTCATGCAGCAGCGCGAGCCTCAGCGCCCTTTCCGTGTCCAATTTGCGGGAGTCGCTGAAGACCATGGTCATGAGGGCGGTGCGATACGAATGGTCCGCCACCGACTCTGCGTCGCCAAGCCCGAGCTTCTTGACCCAGCCCCTCCGGGGCTCTGATTTCAACCGCCCGGATAGGACGAAGAACTTCAAGAGAGGAGAGACGCCGGCCTGCTTTCGTCGAGCCATGGGAGAACCCCCTCGCTGGTGGATAAGAAGGCTCCCTTCCAAGAAAGCCGAGGGCGTTCGTCCAGTCAGGATATCAATGAGCTCGACGAGAGGATGAGCGGATGACCCGGAAGGTGGCGTGCGGACTCTGCGGAAACGACTTTGAATGCGAGGGCGCGCCCGGTTGCTGGTGCTCAGAAGTAAGTGTCGACTCGAAGCGCCTGAAGTCCATATCGCTGCAGGCCCCAGACTGCGTCTGCGCGGGCTGTTTGACTGCGACCGGCGGCTGGAACGCCGTCAGTATCCGGCCTTGACGAGGCCCGCATAATCGAAGACCATCACCCCGTCGCTGTTGCTGAGGGCATACTGGAACTGCCGATCATAGTCTTGTTTGCTCGACGTCGCGAACACCCCCACGCTCGCGACTATGCCTTGACGGATGAGCTGTTCGTCGGCGGTGCCATACGTCTCGAGAACGAGGAGATTCGGTCTGAGCGTAAGCCCAGGGTCGGTGGTGGTTATCGCGGTCGTTCCGGAATACGAAGCAGAGAGGTTGTCGAAAAGGCTCGTCTGGGCGCTTGTGGGGAGGGTCGACATGTCCAAATTGATCCCGTCTTCGCCGTCGGCGTAGACCGAGGTCGGGAGTCGTTGGGTCGCGTTCGTGAAATAGAGCGCGAAGAAGAATTTCAGTCCCTGGCCGTGGGCGTCGTCGACAAAATTACGAAGGGAATCGTCGGTGAACAGCAGCGAGCCAGACCTATAGATCTGGAAGAAGACGGTATTGAAACCATGAGACTTTGAAACCTCGAGCAATCCCTGCAGGTTCGACGCGTTGACCACCCCGTTCCCTTGGTTCACGTAGAGGATGACCGGCTTCGAGGTTTGTAGCGTCGACGCCGTGCGGGTACCGTATGAGCTAGACAGCAGGAGATACCCGATGACCGCCACCACCGCGACTGCCCCGAGCAGCAGATAGAGGTATCTCGTGCCACGGCGCGGCGAGCTCCGGCGGTTGCGCTTGTTCAAGGTCGTGTATCTCCTTGGAATCCGAGTAGGGCCGCCTATCTGAGGGGAAGTTATTAACCCGAGACGCCTCGCCCTCTTCACGCTTTGATCGTAGCGGTAATCGGGGCCGGAAAGATCGGCGAAGCCGTCGCGAATTCCGTCGCCAAGTCAAGACAGGTCACAAAGGTCATCATGACCAAGAGGAACGTCTCGACGATAGCTCACGCCAAGTCAGACAAGGTCGCCGTGACCTCCGACAACCGGGACGCTGCGAGGAAGGCCGATCTCATAGTGATAGCCGTGAAGGCGGGAGACGGGAAGCACGTCTTGAGCGAAGTCTCCCCGTTCACGGCCGACAAGATCGTCATCTCCCTGATGGCGGCGATAACGATCCAGAGGCTCGAGAAGGCGCTTCCGGATGCGAAGATCGTCAGGACGATGCCCAACATCGCCGCGATCATCGGAGAAGCGATCACGGCCTACTCGCTCGGCACCAGAGTCACCCGGGCTGACGCGGAAAAGGTGGAGTTCATCCTCGGATGCTTTGGAGACTACGTGGAGGTACCCGAGTCGCTGCTGAACCCCATCACCGCGCTCAGCGGGAGCGGCCCGGCCTACATCGCGGTGGTGATCGAGGCCATGGTGAGCGCGGGGCTCAAGGTGGGGATACCCCGGGATATCTCGTTCAAACTTGTCACGAAGACCCTGACAGGGACTGCAAACCTTCTCAGCGAGAAGAAGATGCATCCGGCGGAGCTGCGCGACACCGTCACCACGCCAGCGGGGACCACAATCGCCGGCATCTACGAGCTCGAGAAAGGCTCGCTGAGGACCAGCATCATGAACGCAGTCGAGGCAGCGACCCAAGCCGCCGAGAAAGTAGCGAAGAAATTCGAGAGCGAGGGGTAGACACGAGGGCAGGGGACAGGAGCATCGGACGCCCTGACCTCCCTTCTGCGAAACGAGCCCAGAGTTGAAATCCTCGTAGGAAGATTTGAGGATTCATGGACATGCCATTGTGCTTGCGAATGTGATGTAGGGAAACACTTACGCGCACGTCGACTTCCCGAAAGTGCTTTTGGGGGCTCTTTCCATAAAATTCCTCTGGAAGAAATCCGGGGGATTGTCATCGACGGATGAAGACATGTAACGGATTTCCCTGAGTTGCTTTCGCTGAGATCTTCCATAGAATGTTGCAGATAGGAGTTGTATGTTGTTTGTAAAGACCGGAAAAATCGCTGTCGTGATGTATGAACATCGAACGACGCACGGCAGCGTCAACGGTAGGCGCGGCGATAGCTCTCGCAGTTATCGCCGTAATCGGTCTGGCCATCTACTTTGCAGCGCCATCCGCAACTGCAGCCGCACCCGCGTGTCTTAACCAAGCGGGCTTAGCTCCAGAGAACGAGGCACCTGGAGGATTTGGGTGCCCGAGCTCTGTCGCAGCAGCAGCACCACTCCCTGCACCGGTCGCAACCACAGCCGCATGCTTTGACGAAGCACCTGGCGGCGTACCTGTGTGCACAACTGTAAATTCGAGTGCATCACCGTCAATAGCGGCGGCAGCACCTATAGCAGCCGCACCCGCGTGTCTTAACCTAGCTCCAGAGGTAGCCGACGAGGTGCCTGGCGGAGTTGGGTGCTCAAGCTCGTCAAGCCTGATTGCAGCTGCAGCACCTATCATACCGGCCATGATGTCATGCGAGCCGCCTGAAGCATCCCTAGCATCCAACTGCTAGGCAGGGGTTCTATTCGGAGTGAACTCCGACCCCTGCCTCGAGGGTGCCCGTAACGCAATGCAACGGGGTGCCTACGACCGACGGCACCCCGACACCTCCGGTTTTCGTTTTGGTTTGGTTGGTAGGTCGTGCGGACGTTCCTGACGCACATCCCAGTCAGAAGTCAGAAGTCAGAGGTCGGTAGTCAGTTACGCAGCTCCCGGGGCTTGCTCCAATGCAAGGAAGCAGATGGACGGGCGACCTGTCCGAGATTGTCTTGTGCGATATTACATCCGGAATTCAAGTTTTCTCGAAATGACAATCATCTTCATCATCAATCGTAATTGCTGCTCGCGTGTTGGCCCTCAACGCATGGAGTTTTTCATTCCACTTGACTATCGTCATACACGTTAGTCATGACAATTTTACATGCCCGAACTTAGCCCTAGAATGACCCCAGAGTAAAGATGTCACAATTCACAAGTAACTGGGAAAGAAAGAAATCACCGGGGCTAGGCGAAAGGCTGAGGAACTCATTCAACAACCCCGGCCCCCTAAAACCAAGGCTGGACGCGGTGATGCGCCAGATACAGATCGTGATGTCGAAGCTCGACACGTCGATGGCAAAGATCCGCGAGAGAGATTCCACGCTTTTCATAAAGACCGTCTCGGCCCTCCAAAAGCACGAAAACCAGAGGGCATCGATGCTGGCTAACGAGCTCTCCGAAGTCCGTAGGATTGGGAAGATGGTCACCCAGTCCAAGCTAGCTCTCGAGCAAGTGCTCCTGAGATTCAACACCATAACAGAGCTCGGAGACATCGTCACCACCCTCGCGCCCGCGACGGCGATAGTGAGGAACGTGAAGCAAGACATAGCGAGCGTCATGCCCGACGCCGAAGGCGAGATGGGCGAGGTCTCGAGCCTGTTGAGCGGTATCCTGGTCGAGGCGGGTTCGATAGGGGGCTACTCTCTGAACTTCGAGACCGCGAACGAGGAGGCCGAGAAGGCCCTCTCAGAAGCTGCGGCCGTCGCGGAGAGCAGGATGAGGGAGAAGTTCCCGGACATACCTCAGTCGGTGGGCGTCGAAGAGTCGTTGGAAGAAGCCTAGACGCCAAAAGGGTCTCAAAGCTCTGGCGCCTTCGGCTGAGGGCCTTGGCGCCCCAATCTCATATAGGCGCGTACACCTGTAGAGGCTTGTGGCATCTGCACAAAGTGCGGGTCGCTCCGCGGACGACGGACAGCGGGCAGAATCCGACCCTGGGCGGCGCCTTCCTCCGGAACCTGAGCAAGGTCAACTGGTTGCTCCTGCTTCTGGACGTCATCGTCGGCCTCGCGCTCGAGATAGGTTACGTGAAGAAGTTCAGCGATAGGTTCCTGGGCACCAAGGTAATCCAGGGCTAGAACCTTCATTACGAACCGTTCTGCAGCGCAGAACACGCGTTCTACGCCATAGCATCAACTATGGTGCCTCCCATACACCTGGTAGATGCAAAAATGACTATGCAAATATTGCAAGTCCTTCGGAAACCGAAGGTCAAAACAAGCGTGCTGTCGGCGGCAGTAGCTACTCTATTTTTGGTAAGCCTGACGTCATTCCCTCAGCTGCTCGCGGCGTCGACGACGAGCACCGGAGCCACGAACTCGGTGCAGGTCTCGATTCAACCGAGCAACGTCAGCCTGGTAAGCTCCTATGGGCTGACCGCATACAACTCCTCAGGTTGGCCCGTGGCTACTTATTCAGGCCAATACCCGCAAGTGACTTTCCAGCTCCCGACTGGCACCTACCTCTTCGCTGCTGACGTCTACGAAAAGTCTTCAATCCAGACACCCACGTGCGTTGCTCCCCCAGCGGTCAGTGGCGCTGCCGTGAGCAGCCCCCCGGCAGCCGTCGCTTCTTCAAGCGCCGCCGGCATCATGTATCCCTGCTACTACAATCCGCAGTCCGAATATGGCTACTCCCTGACCTCGGTGAGCGGCCCTGCCAGCATTAACATAGCCACCCAATCCACTTCGAACATCCCAACGGCGAACATATCGGTGAATGTGAGCTACAAGAACGGGACGGCCGTCTCGGACGCATACGTGTATGGAAGCGTGGTGGGCGGGAACTGGTACTGGGGCAACCAAGCCAAGGTCACGATGAACGCCCAGACGGGAGCTGACGGGGTCGCCCACCTCGTAGTTCCAGCGGTCCCACTGACCATATCGGCATCAAAGTCGGTGCAAGTAGACATACCAAAGAGCGTGTCGACGGTGCAGGTGAACGTGGGCGGCCAACTCGTGAACGTGACTATCTACTACAGTCCCAACTACGTCTACCTCAGCGCGACCGGCTTGGTGGTGCCACCTCAGACGAAACTAAGCATGGTAGTGACGGCGAACACGGAGTCCCGGGTGATCCCATATGCCTCAGGTGCGTCAGCTGCCTCAGGAGCACCAGCGGCTTCAGGCGGCCTCATCGGGGCGGGAGCGGCACCTAACCAAGTGACGACGAACACGGCTGCGGTCCCCTCAAACAATCCTGCCGCCCAGCAACAGGCTGTCGCAGCGGTAGCGCAGAACAACGGCAGCTCCGCCTCGCCGGCGCAAATCGCGCCGATCCCACCACTCCCGACGTCAACAGTCGTCGCGCCGGCCCTGGCTCAGACTCCTTTGACGACGTCAAATCTGAACGTTTTCACCATCGGGACAATCGCTCTCGCCGGAGCGGTCGCGGTCCTGGTCGGACTCGTAATCAGGGCGAGGCATTGACCAAACGACCGACGGACCGACCGACCGAATGCGCCAGGGGACTCTCCGGCTAAAAGTCCGTCCGGCCCAGCCTTTTCTATCCACATGAGGGACAGGAAGGCGTGGACTGGGCGAACGACGTCTTCGTCAGAAACTCTAGGCTCTATGAGCTTGTCCTCGAAGGAATGTGGGAGAAAGGCGAAGAGGACGCAGTGGCAATCTCCGCATACTTGGGTGAGAAGGGGCTCAAGAACTGCAGGATTTTGGACGTCCCATGCGGGATCGGCAGGGTCGCGATACCTTTGGCGAGACTTGGGTTCGTCGTAACGGGTCTCGACCTATCGCCCCACCTCGTAAGCTCGGCGGAGAAGAGAGCCGGCGCCTACAAGATAGCACCCGATCGGGCCAAGTTCTTCGCCGGCGACATGCACGAGCTCAGTTCAAGGTTCGAGCCTGGTTCGTTCGACGCCGTGTTGAACGTCTTCACGAGCATCGGCTACGGGTCGGAGGAAGACGACCTGAAGTTCTTTCGGGAGGCAAGAAGCACCGTCGGAAAGGGCGGCATGCTCCTCATCTCGGGGTTGAGAAACCGAGATTACATCGCCCGAAACCCATCCCAGAACATCTACGAAGAGAGCAAGAGGCTCCTCGTGCTCGACAACTACCGGTTCGACTCGACAAGGTCTAGGGAGAAAGGCACGTGGAGGTTCTACCTCAAACATGGAAGGAAAGGGGAGGTGCTCAAGTTCTCCGGCGAGTTTCCTACTGACATCAGGGTGTACTCGGCTCACGAGCTGTCCTCGCGGCTCGCTGCGACCGGATGGGAGGTCCAACAGACCTACGAGTCGTTCGTCACGAGAGACGTCTTCAGGGCCGAGAGTCCTGTCTACTCGGTCGCCGCAAGAGCCGTCTGAGCTACCAATGCGAGCTTTTCCTTC
Source organism: Nitrososphaerota archaeon (assembly GCA_027886925.1). The sequence goes on along the minus strand of JAPCJN010000009.1, from coordinate 17,465 downwards.
CGCCTCATCTTCTTGATTGCATACTCCCTCCTTAGGGCCTCAGACCTGCTCTTCGATTCTTCTTTGTACACGACCGTCACAGGACGCCTGCTTCTCGTGAACTTGCCACCGTTGCCTGAATCGTGCTCCTTTACCCGGCGGTCTAGGTCTGTGGTGCAACCGGTGTAGAGGTCTCCGGTCCGGCATCTAAGGACGTAGACCACCCAGTTCAAGGCGCCCGCCGGTTTTATCTTCGGAGAGATATGTCTTCCCGCAAAGGGAAGGAGCTCGCGCTATCGGAGGTAGAGGGAGCGCGCCTACGAAGCCTTCACGATTTTTTTTGCAAGGCAATGGCTCACTATCTCTGTTTCGGACTGCTTCCCCGACCATCTGGGATTGCTTCCAGCTGACCATCCTCTCTTCCTTTCTTTCCCTTTCCTTTGTCGGCAAGTCTATTAAGGGACGCTCCAAATCTCCATTTAACAGGTCCGCGGCTGATTCACATGTCGAAACCCACAAGCGCCTCGAAGGACATGAAATGCCCGAAGTGCGGCAAGAATTCCTTGAAACGAAAGGATACCGGCGTCACGTGCAATTTCTGCGGCTACATCCTCTCGCCTGGCGAGGAAGCACGGTTCAGGCTTTACGAGCTCTTGAAGCAGTCGCCATAGGCCTACTGCCTACCTAATTGCCTATCCCTTCACGTACGTCTGGTGCACGGTCCTCATGCAAGAATCCATCACGTAAGGGATCTGGTTGCCATCGAGGATTCGTCGTGCCTCCTCATTTTGGAGGCCTTGCTGGGCCCAGAATACATGCGGTCGCCCGTATCTCTTCTTCATCTCGACCACCTGGAGAGCGACTCCCGGCAGCTCGTCGCTCGGCCTGAAGACCTCCACGATCTCCACGTTCTTCGCAGTCTCTCGAGGAAGGTCCAACAAGCTCGGGTAGGCCTTCTCGCCGATGATCTCCGTCGCCGCAGGATTGATGGGGATGATTTGGTAGCCATTCTCCTTGAGATAGCGGGGGACCCTGTAGGCCTCTTTCTGCTGGCTCCTCGACGCGCCGACCACAGCGATCGTCTTGTATTTTCTCAGCACCTCGGCAGGGGAGATGGGTCCCGTGGCCATCGTTCAGGTCTCACTTTGTTACCAGGGTCAAGACGTCCTCGTCTTTCAGCGCGTGGTTTATCCCGACCCTCTGCCCGTCGAACTTCACGCTCTTCCCCCATATCAGGGCGTAGCGGAAGTCGTCCTTGATCTTCCTGTGCACCTTGTCGCACACCTCGAGCACCGTCGACCCGTTCCTGACTATCATGGGCTCTTTGTAGTCGGTCTCGCCCGTCCTCCGTCTCATGTATATCCTTATGAAATCCAACCTCCGGTATATCTCCTGCTTCAACGCCTCGATGTTCAGGTTGCTCTCTGCAGAGATCGGGACGAAATCGTAATCGAGCTTGCTCATCAGCTCGGTCGTAAAACCGGCGTTGACCAAGTCTATCTTGTTCATCACAGTCAGAGAGGGTATGTAGACCCTGGTGCCGAGGAGGACATCTATGAGCTGCTCGTCGTTGATGTCTTCTCGTAACACGACTCGAGCGCTGTTCATCCCGTAGACCCTGAGGATGTCTTTCACGAGCTCCACGGTAATCTTGGTGAGCTTCACGAGCGAGACCACCGATATCCCTCCGGTCGTCGTGGATTCTATCACCACGTTGGGCGGCCTTTGGTCTGTCCTGATGCCGGTCGCCCTGAGCTCCTTTTCGAGCAGGGCGCGGGCCTCGGGCTGGAACACGTCCACTACGAAGAGGATTAGGTCTGCGTTTCGGGCGACCGCGAGGACTCTCTTGCCGAGTCCCTTTCCAGAAGACGCCCCCTGGATGATCCCTGGCAGGTCCAGGACTTGGATCCGCGCCCCGTTGTAGTCGAGGACGCCCGGGACGACGTCGAGCGTGGTGAACTGGTAGGCGGCGACCTTCGACTTTGCGTTCGTCAGCACGTTGAGCAGCGTCGATTTCCCGACGCTAGGCAGGCCTATCAGGACTACCGTACCATCCCCTGATTTCTTGACGTCATACCCCACGCTGCTTCCGGAGCGGCGTGCCTGCTGCTCTTCCTGCTCCAGCCTGAGCTTCGAGAGCTTCGCCCTGAGGACGCCGATGTGGCGCTCGGTGTGCTTGTTAATCTGTGTCTTTAGAAGGTCTTCTTCGATCTTCTTGATCTTCTCAGGAACGCCCGTCCAAAACCACCACCGTAGCCAATCTCCTCCTTGTTCTTCCTGGAACTACCGGGAATGGAGTGACTTAAAGATTCGAGCCCGACATGCCTGTCGAGTGGGCTGCCCGAGACATGATCTGCGATAAGTGCCACGCTGGCCAGATGGTCGAGTACCAGCGGAAGCTGACGGCGGGGGCGAAGAGGGCCGTGTTGACCGGGATGAAGTGCGAGAGGTGCGGGTTCACGTCACTCGACAGCGATGACGACGTCTGGTCGGTCGTCGGTCTCTAGTCGTCTCGGTTCCGCCTCCCCGAACGCGGACGCAAAGCCTCATTAATCGAAGGCTCGCTCTGTGATGGCATGGCGAAGAGAGCCTTCACCATAGACACCGGCAAGGAGAAGATAGAGGTCGAGGGACACGAGCATCGCAACGTGGCTGTGAAGTACCTGATGAAGAGGAGGAGGAGCCTCCTGTCCACGAAGGACCCGGCGAAGGTGGAGACCCTCTTCGTGGAGCTACCCACCGACGTGAGCATCATCGGAAAACAGGTCACAAAGGCTTACAAGGTGTCTTGGGAGAAAAAAGGAACGGGAGAGTTCGCCGGCGCAAGGTTCACCTTTGAAATAGCGGAGAAATGAGAACCCGTAGAGTGTAAGGCAACGACAGAAGAAAACAAAGAGAGAGAGGAAGAGGTAAGATTCAAGACGCTCGTCGTCGCTCTTATCCTTGACACCAAGCCCGAGGAGGCCATCGGACTGCTCTGCGAGCGCTACAAGGTCGAGCGTCCCAAACTGGGGGTAGGCGCGGTAAAAGGGAGGTCGAAGGGCGTCCTCGCAGTCTACTCGGCGAATCGGAGGGAGATTCTTGCGATCAACCAGGAGCAGCTATATGACCCGTTCACGATGCTTCACGAGTTCTACCACCACCTGCGCTACTTTGCAGGTCAGCACAGGGGGACAGAGAAGCTCGCAGATAAGTTCGCCATGGACTACATCGCCGCTTACAAGAGGGCCGTGGCAGAGGCTCGTCTCAGGGCGTCAGGAACGTCCGGGGACAGCCCTTGACCTAGTAGCGCGAGGACTACCTACCCTCTCACCGGCGACTACTAGATATATAAGAAACCAAGAAGGACGAGATTGCAAGGTATCGGTTTGCCAAACACTTCTCCGCGCGCTGGGTATCCGGACGGCATCGAGTTCAGCGAGAGGGACGCAGAGGTGCTGCGCCTGCTAGGGCAAGAGGAGCTCATGGGCTTCTCGTTCGAAGGCCTGAGGCGGAAGCTGGGGACGCACTCTGAGACGCTTTCGCGGATCTTGCACAGGCTGGAGGAGCAGATGATTCTGGAGAAGACTTCCGACGGATATCACGTCACCCACAAAGGGAAAGAGGTGATGGGGGTCAAGCCGCTCGCATCGTCTTCAACGACCCAGCACCGTGTCGCCATCCTGCACACGCTCTTGCCTTATGGCCAGAGTTCCAAGGAGGCGGTGTCGGGGCTCAAAGGTAGATGGTTCGGACCTCTGCGCTGGCTCGGGTATTCGGAGGACGAGCGGGGGACGACCATGAAGTGGGTCACAGGTGACGGCGCAGTCCAGATTGACGCTGTCTTCTCCGACGGCGAGCTGACGATAGAGGGCAACGTCCGAGAGGGCAAGGACCTGACCGACGCCATCAAGGCATCGTATCAGCTGATCGGGCATCTGTCGCGCTTCGGCCCCGCGTCGAACACGAACAGCGTGGCGTTCTTCACAGTGGGCTCTTCTTTCCCACTCCACAACTAATTCGCGCCGCGCATCGTTCACTCGCGCATGCGCGTGACTGACTTCTCGTGTTCTCCATCAACAAGTACACCCGCCCCGCATACTTCTGCAGTGAAACAATAAGTTGAGTCTAAAATCAAACGGAATACTGCAGACGATATCGGGCGAGATCGAGCAGCTCGCCGAAAGCACCGGCGGCTCGGTTGTGAGCGTAGGCTCGAACGGCCGCAACGGCTCTGGGTTCGTATGGGACGAGCACACTGTGGTCACCGCGTACCACGTCGTGAGAGGCCAGGAAGAGGTGACCATCGGGACCGAGGATGGGAGGAAGCTGACCGCCAAGGTCGCCGGGCAGCTCAGGCGCTCCGACATCGCCGTGTTGAGCGTCGAGACCTCTCTCACTCCAATCCAGAAGGGAGACTCCGAGCGCTTGAAGACGGGACAGTTCGTCCTCGCGCTCGCTAACCCCTTCTCAGCGCACACCAGCGTGACCTCGGGCATAATCACCAGCGTGAAGCGCAGCATCGGCGGATGGTGGGGGATGACCATCGACGACGCGGTCATCACAGACGCCCGCGTCAACCCAGGATACTCCGGAGGCCCCCTCGTCGACGCCTCAGGCCGCCTGATCGGCATGAACGTCGCCTACTTTTCAGGCAGGGGAATCGCCGTCCCGGTCAACACGATCTCACAGGTCGTGCAGAGGCTCGCGAAAGGCCAGCCGTTCAAGAGGGCGTTCCTCGGGATAGTCTCCAACCCCGTGGCGCTCCCAGATGAGATCGCCGCGGAACAGGCGATTGGCCAAGAGGTCGGGTTGATGGTGCTCTCCATAGAGAAGGGGACCCCTGCAAAGCAATCCGGTCTTGCGTTCGGCGACGTGATCCTGAAGTTCGGCGGCAAGAGCATCTCGAGCTCCGGGGACCTCACGGGCCTCCTAGGCGAGGATGCGATAGGCAAACAGACGAAGCTCTCGGTCCTCAGGGGAGGGAAGGTGGTCGAGCTGGACATCACTCCGACCACGGGTGCGGAGGAGTAGTGGTGGAAGAATTGGAGCCAAGGGCACCTCCAAGACCGACCATACCTGAGCCGGGGCCTCCCGTGAGGCCGCCGTGGTAGGATAGGGCAGGGCGAAGAGATTGGGGCTAACAGAGCTGGAGAGCCAGATAACGGGCGCCGTCGAACGGCTCAGCGAGAGCGTGGTCGGGATCGACAGCACCAGGTTCGCCAGGGACTATCGTTTCGGGATGGTCCCGGTCGAAGGGCAGGGCTCAGGCGTCATCATCGACCCGCACGGCATCATCGTCACGAACAACCACGTGATAGACGACGCCGCCAGGGTGCAGGTGAACCTCAAGGACGGAAGGACGTTCGTCGGCGATGTGATAGGGACCGACCCTGCGACAGACGTCGCCTTGGTGAGGGTCAAGGCAGAGGGCCTCCCGTTCGCCATCATGGGCGAATCCGAGAAGCTCAAGGTCGGACAGATAGTCCTGGCCATAGGGAACGCCCTAGGGCTCCCCGGGGCCCCCACGGTGTCGATGGGGCTGATCGGAGCGCTGGGAAGGCCGCTCCCTGGGACGGACTTTGTCGTGGAGGGCCTGATTCAGACCGACGCCGCGATCAACCCCGGGAACAGCGGCGGGCCGCTCGCCGACCTCGACGGAAGGGTAATCGGGATGAACACGGCGATGATCCCGTTCGCGCAGGGTATGGGCTTCGCCATCCCGTCGGACACTATTAAGAGGGTCATGGACCAAATCACGCGCAACGGCAGGGTGGTGCGACCGTGGCTCGGGATTTCCGGGATGGACGTCAACGAATCAGTCGCCAGGCGATACAACCTGCCCGTGGGGCAGGGCGTGCTCCTCGCAGAGGTCCTACGTGACGGGCCCGCCCGAGACGCCGGGTTGCGGGTCGGCGACATCCTCGCAAGGATCGGCGGCTCCAAGGTGGAAGGCATGAAGGAGCTGGTAGGAGCGCTCTCCCGTCTTACCATCGGAGAGGAGGTCACTCTCCAGTTCATAAGAAACGGGACGAGCTACGAGACGAAGATGCGGCTAAAGGAAGCGCCAGCGCCAGAGAAGATGGTCGCCCGCCCTAGCAGGTAGGGACGTAGGGAGGGGAGGACGAGCGGGCGACCGCAACCCTTTATGCGCTGACTTGGGCGTGAGCGCCCGACCGCTTTTTGCGCGCCGCCAACTCGAGGGTGACCGCGACCGTCCTGGTTGCGCTCGCGGTGACCGCCACCCTAACCATCGTCTACGTGGTACCCTACGACACGATCCTCACCTCACCGCCTTCCCACGGAGACAGTGCGGCGACGTCAGCGTCGTCATCGACGACGTCTACCACCGTCACGACACATACCGGGAATAACGCCAGCGCCTCGTTCCTCTTCAGTCCCCTCCTCGCCCCCGGCGCAAAGTTGGCGATGACGTATCCGTCAGAATATGACCAGTTGGCGAGCTTCGTGCTGGGCCGAATCAACCGGGACCGGGCGGCCTCCAACCTGAGCCCGGTCCAGCTGAGTTCCATCCCCTCTGGACAGCAGCACGCCGATTCGATGCTGCATTTCGGCTACCTCAGCCACTGGGACACGCAGGGGCTCAAGCCCTACGTCAGGTACTCACTGCTGAACGGCACGGGAGCCATGGAAGAGAACGTCGCGTACGAGTCGACAGACCTCCCTACTTTCACGAACCTAGGCTTCATAGAGAGCTCGCTCGCGAGGCTGGAGAACCAGATGATGAACAACGACTCGTTGTGCTGCGACAACGGCCATCGGGACAACATCCTCGACCCGATCCATAATTTCGTGTCGCTCGGAATCGAATACAACGGCACGCGCGTGTATCTGGTGGAAGATTTCGAGAACTCCTACACATCCCTCGCGCAGCCCATGGCGACGGGGGGCACTGTCAGCTTCGTCGGTAACTCGTCCATCAATCTCAGGAACCTGCAGGTGGTGGTCTACTATGACCAACTTCCTGCGAATCTCACCGCGGCCCAGATGAGGTCTCCTCCTTACTCCGGTTCCTACTCCAGCGGCGAATTCATCGGCGGCGTGGTACCCAGCTGTTTCCTGTCTTGCGAGAAGTACCAGAGCGGGACCACCGTCCGGGCAGACACCTGGGACACCACGAATTCCACCGTCCGCATCGACTTCAAGTTGGCCGATTTCGTCAGCTCCTACGGAAAAGGGGTATACACGGTCTATCTTGAGACGGGGCCTGATGACGACGTCACAGGCACGCCAGAGACGCTGGTCGGGGTGTCCATCCTGTCCGGTTGAAGTCTTCCCGCTCCGATCAAACGACCTGTTTGGTGCGTCGCTTCCAGACTCCAGCGGCCAGCAACAGCAGGCCGACTATGAGGACGACGATTCCTTGATAGACCCACGCGACGTTCTGATACATGAAGGAGCCGACGGGACCGACGACGCCCTCGCCCTGGAGGGTGAAAATCAGCCCTGCCAGCGCGAACAGCGCTCCCGGAATCACGAGATAGAGCTTCAATGCGAGTCGGGGCTCCTTCCGTCTCTTAAAGCAGGCCCTTGTATTTCTCCTTGAATTCCTTCTCCGTTGGAATCGGGGGGACCTTCGCTATGCGCAGGTTCTCGTCGATGTGCTCCCGGCTCTTTTGACCTATCAAGGGCGCGACTACCGCGGGATGGGCCGAGCGGGCGAACTGGATCAGTGCGAGCGCCTTGGAGCCGTCGACCTCGGGGACCCTGACGTTCTTTAGGAGCCTTGATTGGGAGAGCGGCACGCTGGTGAAGACGCCGACCCCGAGCCGTTTGGCGGCTTCGAACGTCGTGAGCGGCTCGTCCGCAATCCTCTGGTTCTTCAACGTCAGCGCCTCGTTCATCGCGACGTTGAAGGGGAGTTGCAGGAACCTGAACCCGTGCTCCTCCCCCGCTATCCCCTTGGCGACCTCGACCACGTCGTCGAGGTTCAGGCACCCCTCCTCTCCTTTGGGTAACCTGAAGCATGACCACGTCGCCATCCCGTAGTAGAGCACGCGCCCTCTCCTCCTCTCCTCCTCGTAGAACGCGAACACTTCTTGGAGCCTCTCGATGAACCTCCTGTATCCCACTTCGCCCAACCATGACTCCGCGGCGTTGTGCAAGTAGAGCAGGTCTACGCAGTCCAGACCAAGGTTCGTGAGGCTCCTCTGCAACTGGTCTCTGAGGAAGGGGACGGCCATTGAGTGGGCCTCTCCGGCTATCTCCTCAGGCTTCAGCTTCCCAGGCTTCACGAACTCCGTGTGGACGTAGCTCCAAAAGTCGAGGGACAGCTCTCCGTCGGAGGTCAGGTAGCCGTTCTTGGTGCACACAAACAGGGACTCCCTGCCCCCATGCGGTCCGACCGACAATCGGGCCAGCGCCCTCCCGACAGACCTCTCCGCCCTTTGAAGCCTGTAGTTGATCGCGGTGTCGATCACGTTTGTCGCGCCTCTGGAGACGGACTCGTACACGGCGTCTTCGACGAGCTTGTCGGTCGCCGAGTCGACGTCTCCGAGATACGTCCCTATCCCCAACGAGGACAATTCGAGGCCGCAGAATTCCCTGAAATGCTTCTCGTTGACTCCCATTTCGACCGCCCGCTCGGCGAATTTCGCGGTCCCTTCAGGCGTCGCGTGCCCCGCCGTCATTCGCCGACTTCCTTCCAGGAATCGCGACCGAAGGGAGGTGAGCGCGGTGGCAACTGCTTCACATGCTCTTCTTGTCGATGAAGCCGTTAAGCCTTCCCTTCTTCTCCCCCGACCTGAAGGCGAGCAGGCCGAGTATCACTATCGGGATTCCAAGGAGGAGCGCGACGGCCGCGTCAGTGACGTAGCTCTGGAACGACCCGTAGAGGAGGACGTCTCTGGTCGCCCTCATGAAATAGGTGAAAGGCAACGACTCCGCCACGAGCGAGAGCGGCCACGGCAGGACCGATGCAGGGTAGAGCGCCTCCGAGAGGATCATGAGCGTACCCGCGATGTACGAGGGAACGGCCCATTCGAACTTGCTCGCGAAGATTGCATACGACCCTAGCAGGTAACCCACTCCTAGAGCTGATGGGAAGACCAGGACCATCGCGAGCAAGGCGAGGGCGATCGAGAGAGGCGAGACGATCAGGGGAAGGTGCGAGTGGAAGAACTCGGTCGTCACAAAGGCCGAGCACGCGAGGGAGATGACGACCACCGGTATCGACTCTAGGAAAGAAGCGATGCACCTCCCGGCGAGGTAGGGGACCGACGACGACGGCGTCATGTATACCTGCGGGTAGACGTAGCTGTTCTTCCCCTCGGCTATCGCCGCGGTGGGGACATACGCATAGAGGGCTATCTGCCCGTAGAGGGACGCCCCGATGACGACGTACGCGAGGCGGCTCGGGTCGAACAGGCCTGCCGAGCTTGACCCGAACCAGTAGACTATCGCGGCGGTCAGGGCCCCGGCGGCGGGCGCGACAGCGCGTGCCAATATCGCGAGGACCGGGTTCCCCCATCCCACGTCCCTCTGCCAGCCCATCCAGATCGATGCAAGGAGGGGGCGGACCAGGCTCAACGAAGCCTCACCACGAGCGACCCGTTCCTCCTGCCCCTGTCCCTCATGTAGTCGATGGCCCTCCTCGCCGCCACGAAGAACACGACGCACAGGACGCCCAAGATCAGCAGCTCCTGATAGACGGAAGGGAAGGTCGCGGCGCCACCCGCCGGGGAGAAGACGGCCTTCCTCAGGACGTCCATCCCTATCGTCAGCGGGACCAACGACAGCACGAGCTGCAGCGAGACCGGGAACGGCGAACCAAGGCCTATGGTCGGGAAATAGACGCCCGAGAACATCGACACCGACTGCTGGACCGAGTCGTTGAGCGACTCCGCTCCCCTCCCATAGGCCAGATAAACCGAGGCGAGGAGCATCCCGAGCGAGTAGAGGGCGATTATGGTGAGCGCGAAGCCGATGGCGATGACAGTCCAGGCCGGAGACACTGCCGAGCCGAACACATGCCAGCCTATGACGCCGACGAGCAGTGCGGAGGGCGCCGTCCCCACGAACCCGCCTATCGACATGCCGACCAGGATAGCGGAGATGGGCGCCGGAGAGACGAGGTAGAGCTCGAATATCCCCTCTTGCTTGTCCCAGTAGAACTGGGTGGCCATCGACCACACCACGTTGCTCCAGAACGACACGGCCACACCGCCTAGGACCGCAAACCCGGCGTAGCTGCCGACTCCCGAGGAGCGATAGAGGAACCCGAGTCCGAACGTCGTGAGAAGCGGGAACGCTATCCCGACGACGAGCCAGAGCGGCTCGCCGTACATGCTCTTCACCCTGACCCACGTTCGGGCATACATCGTCCTAAACCAGAGGCTAGTCTCCAGCGCTGTCACTCTCCGCGAACCCCCGGCCGACTAACTTGATGAAGACCTCCTCCAAGGTCGGCTCCTGCTTCCAAGAGGCGTAGACCTTCATCCCCCTGCTCTCTATCTCGCGCTTGACTTCGGCCTCCGTGGCGTCGTCCTCGATTAGAATCCTCATCGTCGCGAACTGCCTCTCGTCATCGACCGTCGAGGTGACCCCGCTGACGCCTCTCAACTCGTTGACGAACTGCAGCGAGCGCGGAGGGCCAACCTCGACCACCAGGACGGGGCGCCCGACCTGCCTCTTGAGCGCCGCGGGCGTGTCACAGGCGATTATCCTCCCTCTGTCGATGATCGCGACCCTGTCGCATATCGTCTCCCCTTCTGTCATGTTGTGCGTCGCCAGGAAGATCGTCCTCCCGTGGCCCTTGCTCTGGTCGCGCATGAACTCCCGGATCGTCCTCGCGGTTATCACGTCCAGGCCCGAGGTCGGCTCGTCCATGACCACGATCCTCGGCTCGTTGATGAAACCCCTCGCTATCGTGACCCTTTGGCGGTAGCCAGTCGAAAGCGCATACAGCTTCTTGTCGAGCTGCTCGTGGAAGCCGAGGAGGGTCGAGAGCCTCTCTATCCTGTCGTTGGCCTCGCGGGTCGGTATCCCATACAGCTGGGAGAAGAACCAGAGGTTCCCCCTCGCAGTGATAAAGTCGTAGCCGGGCCTCTCGGAGCCGCTCGCCACGCCTATGAGATGCCGCACCTTCTGCGGCTCCTTCGCGACGTCGAACCCGCAGACCCTCGCAGTCCCCGAGGTTGGAAGGAGGAGAGTGGTGAGTATCCTGATGAGAGTCGTCTTCCCGGCGCCGTTTGGCCCGAGCAGCCCGAAGATCTCGCCTTCGTTGATGTCAAGGTCCAGCGCTTCGAGCGCCACAGACTCTTTCTTCTTCCCCTTGAAGACCCTCCTCAGAGACCTGACCTCTACCAGCGCCACGGCGAGTCTCCAGAGGGCGCCAACTCAATTAAAACATTCATTTGGGGAACGCCAAGTAGCAAGAGGAGGGGACCTTGAAGACGCCGCATTCCAAAAAACGAGATCTCGTGTCGCCTAGAGTGAGGCTTTTCACGGATTCGGTGATCCGGGACATGACAAGGCTCGCGGATGTCCATCAAGCGATAAACCTCTCGCAGGGCTTCCCTGACTTCCCCGCGCCATCCGCCCTCAAGACCGCCGGGTCCCGCGCCATCCGCGAGGACTACAACCAGTACGAGATCACCTGGGGGTCGAGGGAGCTCAGGGACGCGATAGCCGAGAAAGCATGGAGCTTCAACCGGATGCGCGCCACCGGCGAGGACAATGTGACCGTGACCTGCGGCGCGACCGAGGCGATGGTCGCCACCATGCTGGCTTTGACAGGCCCTGACGACGACGTGATCGTCCCCGAGCCATTCTACGAGTGCTACGTCCCGTCGACCATAATCTCGGGGGCGAGGGCTCGATACGTCCAGCTAGAGGGGCCGGGCTCTGGGTTCGATGAGGATGACCTGAAGCGGGCTTTCACAGTCAGGGACGGCCGCAGGCCGAAGGCGATAATCATCAACACGCCGAACAATCCTACGGGGAAGGTCTTCACCAGAGACGAGCTCGAGCTGGTCTCCGACCTTTGCGCTGACCATGGCGTGGTAGCGATAACCGACGAGATCTACGAGCAGATAGTCTACGACGGGAGGCGGCACGTCAGCCTCGCGACCATCGGGGACATGGCCGAGGATACGGTGACCATATCGGGGATGTCGAAGACCTACAGCGTGACGGGATGGAGGTTGGGCTACACCGTGGCTGAGAAGTCGCTCACGGATGCGATAAGGAAGGTCCATGACTTCTTGACGGTCTGCGCCCCCGCCCCCCTTCAGAGGGCGGCTCTGGAGGCCTTGAAGCTCGACGGCTCCTACTACTCAGAGCTGACGAAGAGCTACACTCGCAAGCGGGACTATCTCCTGGGGTCGCTCGAAGCGATGGGCTTCGAATGCACCAAGCCTCAGGGAGCCTACTACATCATGGCAGACTTCAGCTCTCTGTGGGAGGGCGACGACTACGGCTTCGCGGAGCACTTGGTCAAGGACGGCGGCGTGGCGACGGTCCCGGGCTCGAGCTTCTACTCCTCCCGGGGTTTGGGCGAGTCGAAGGTGAGGCTCGCGTTCCCAAAACAAGACGCCACCCTGAAGGAAGCCGTCGAGAGGATGAGGGAGAGGATATGATCGCGAAGGTCCTCTGAGTTGCACAAACGGGCGCTCTATTCCCAGCTTGCGAAATACTACGACCGGGTCTACTGGTGGAAAGACTACGGCCAAGAAGTGGATTTCCTTACGAGGACGTTTCGACGCTACGGCGTCAATGGGAGGCGGATCCTGGAGGTCGCCTGCGGGACAGGCAACCACACGAAGATTCTCGTCTCAAAGGGGTACAGGGTGACAGGCGTCGACGTCAGCGAGGAGTCCTTGAGGATCGCCAGGCGCAAGGTCAAGGGAGGAGCGAGGTTCCTCAAAGGCGACATGAGAGACCTGGACGAGGTGTTGGGCGGTCGTGCAAGGGAGTTCGACGCCGCGATCTGCATGTTCAGCTCCATCTCCTACAACCTCACGATATCTGACCTGAGGAGGACCCTCAAGGGGATGCACGACCACCTTGCCGAGGGTGGGGTCGTGATATTCGACACGCACTTCACAAAGAAGGGCTTCAGGGACGGGTACAGAGGGGAGAGCACCTTCGACGACGGAAGAGTGATTGGCGCGAGGATAAGCCTCTCGAGATTGAGAGGGGAGTTCGCCGAGCTCTCGTTCAGCTACCTGATCAAGGACGGGCCAAAGGTGATCACGCTCAGGGACGATGTGCATAGGCTCGGGCTGTTCGACGTCGGGGACTTTAGGCGCGTGATGCAAGAGGTAGGATTCGGCGAGGTGAACGTCTTCGTCAACTGGACCTTCAGGAGGGCGAGGCTCGAGAACCAGTTCATGGACGTGGTGTTCGTCGGCCGCAAGTCGTCGATGACGCAACCCGAAATTGCGAAGTCGGTTTACTGACGGTAGATGTGTGGTCGCAAACCCAGACCGTCGGATCATCAAGGTGAACTGAATGAAGATTCTTAGATGACGGTCAAGAGTCTTGGAAATCGCTAGATGCTGTTGTTATCATTTGAACGCTTATGAGAAATTTAGCCGGTTCGTCGGCATTGCCTCGAGGTTTTGGCTGGGTTCGCGACACTTCTGACAGCCGAGACCGCATCTACATCGCGCCCCGGGAAGTCTTGAGAAACCTGCCAAAGTCGGTAGACCTTCGGCCCGGTTTCCCTCCGGCATACAATCAGTATCAGATCAACAGTTGCACAGCAAACGCCATAGCAGGTGCGATGGAGTTCGACGAGATAAGACAGGGAGCCAAAAAGCCCCAAAGACCCTCTCGACTTTTCATCTACTATAACGAGCGAGAGCTCGAGGGCACCGTGGGGACGGACCCGGGCGCACAGATAAGGGACGGAATCAAGACCATCGTAAAAGAAGGCGACTGTCCGGAAAAGCTTTGGCCCTATTACAAACGTAACCTCAAGACGAGGCCTCCAAAAGATTGTTACGCACGCGCGCGCCATTACAGAGTCGTCGAGTACCAGAGATTGGCGCATAGACTCGACGAACTGAAGTCCTGTCTTGCCTCAGGATATCCGTTTGTCCTTGGTTTCAATGTCTTCGAGAGCTTTCTAGGACAAGGGATCAGAAAGACGGGTCACCTGCGCATGCCAAGGAAACCTGAGAAGCGCATTGGTCTTCACGCGGTGTTGGCTGTGGGCTATGACGACTCGCATGGTTGGTTCCTCATAAGAAACCCTTGGGGAATGACTTGGGATGGAAGGATATTTCACAATGCCGTACGAATACCTCCTGGACCCGGAGCTCGCGCATGATTTCTGGACTATCCGCGTCATAAGGTAGTTTGGTGATGGGAAAATTTAGGCCCCAAGTCAGTGTTGCCTACCTAACCTTTCGCCTAGACAGCTCGAATCGCCAAGGGTGAGCCCGCAAGGGCAGATCCAGACACTTTGACGATTGCAAAGTTAAATACTCTTTTGACCATTTGTTCTTATGCCAACAAGTCATGCAGAGCAGCTGGAAGGAAAGATAAGGGAACTGCAGGATATCTTTGCAGAATTTGGAGACGCCAAGCGCGGCTTGGGCACGCTCTGGAAGGCTGTTCATAACAAAGGGTGGACGACCCCGGCTGAACTGATCCTTGTGGAAGCAATCCTTGACGCGGAGAAGAAATATGCTCAATCTACGCTTGGACTCAACAAAGCTCTCCTTTCAGGCGCATCAAAAGTAGAACTAAACCCACAGCCCCTCCCCCCCTAAACAGCAAAGGAATGAGCGGCTTGGCGTATCGGGGAATGTGATAGCACAATGCCAGCACACTTTACCCACTTCTATACGGCAAGGCGAGTAGCCGAGTACCTCAATTCGGGGAACGTGCCGGACTGGCCGGGAGGCGTGCGCGGTTCGCTAGCCAAGTATCGTCCCCAGGACCTTGGCAAGTTCATGACCGACTGGCCGAAGTTCACCTCAATAGGAGCGGAAGGACCTGACCTCTTCTATCTCTCGCAGGACTACAACAGCAACCCTCTCGGACCTGTGTCGGACGAGATCATGCTCGCGCTAGCGGTCTACTATTTCTACGACTATGCCAAGGACGACAATTGGGAACCTCTCCTCCAGATTCTGGCCGACTACAACTCGACTCTGGCCTCTTTGGTCCGCTTCCTGATATTGCTCGACAAGATCTGGAAAGACTTCATCGCTGTGTGGAACGAGACGATAGGTCCTTTCGTGAACGCCGCCAACTCCCTCCTGGACGACCTCACTGGAGGGGTGGTTTCCGAATTCGGCGTCGCACTGGGTCAATTGAAAGAGGCCCTGATATCGATCGGTAAGGAGGAGCTTCTCACTTTCGGCGACATCCTTTCGACTTTCAACACTTGCGTCCACAAAGGCTGGGACGAGCAGAATTTCCTGTGGAGCGACAACAGCCACTACCGACGCACGACCAGGCTTGCCCGGGCCCTTATCGAGCAGGCCGAGAGCTTACGGACCACCGAGCAGGGCGGCGGCGACCAGTTCCAGCAGTTCATGGCGTTCGCCATGGGCTGGATCACGCATATCGGCCTCGACACCATCGGTCACTCGTTCGTGAACGAGCAGTGTGGAGGCCCGTTCCGCGACCACCCGCAGCGGCATCACCTCATCGAGGCGCATATCGATGCGTGGCTTTACCGCCAGGCGGGGCCGGGAGGGACGATCACGACGGATCCGATTGGCGCGACCCACACTTACCAGGACCTCTCCTACTCAGGGCTCTGGTTTGCCGTCCAGACGACCCCGGACACTCCCAACGGGCAAGACCGACCACCCACGCTTCCAGACGACCCCGTCCAGGCGAAGGCCGTGCTGGACGTTGATGGCCAGATGCCTATCTGGATGGCGGAGGCAATCGACAAGGCTTTGTTCCAGACGTTTGGAGACGCGTCACCCCGGCAGGACGACCCGGTAGCCCGACCTTGGACCCACCCACGAATCTACCAAGGAAGCTCCTTCCAGCGGAGTATTGACGAGGGACTCCTGACCAAGATAGTCGAGACCGTCACGGGTCATGGGCTCGACCGGCCCTTCAGCGAGCTGCTCAACGACATCGCGCCCGCCCCAAGCTTCGAGGTCCCGGAAGGCTTCCCATTGCCATGGCAGGTCCAGACGATGTACCGGCTCTTGATCACGTTCTTCAAGCTGAGCTACAGCGGCGACTGGGAGCTCTACAAGCCGAGACGCCCGGACGTAATCATCACGCCTCCCAGCTCGGATATCACAAACCTCTTTTCGCCTCCCGACTTTAGCGGGCCTTCTAGCGGGAACCCGATTGAGGACATCTGCGACGCCCTGAAATCGCTCTTCGACTGGATCACGAAGGAGGTCGACGCAGCCCTCAAGCTGGCTGGCGACATCGTCAAGATGCTGGCGAGTCCTGGGAGTTATCCCATCCGGCTCGCTCTCTACGAGCTCGCAATGCTGGGCTGGGACATCGTCTCGAAGACCCACGAGATCATGGCCCACACGGGCTTCTATATTCCACACGGCGAGCAGCACTACGATGACAACGGCGAGCTGCGATTGGGAAACGAAATCGACCTGCCCCTTATCAGTCTTGGCGGGAGCGTGGATGCGTCCTTCCAGCAGGCGCTGGCCGACGCCGTCGATCCCTTCGGGAACCTGGATCGGGACCCGAGCCTCGCTGTGGGGCACGATGTCAAGGACGTCAAGTACCCGTACCTGACCGTCATGCAGTTCAGCGCCCAGACGGGCCGGCCGGTGCCCAACCCTCCCGGGACGATTCTCGGCACGGTCGGAGCGGCCAAGGACGTCGAGTTCAAGCGCCCGTGGGCATATCCCAATCAGAGCCCCGACGACGCGGGGCACCTCCAGCCCACGCAGACCGAGGTCTACGACCCTACGCAGCCAGCCTCCGAGAACCCGCCTCCGACGACGCGAAACCCGCTTCCCGGGCCGTTCCCGATTGGCTCCCTGCCGGACCAGGTTTTCTTCCGCACGAACCGACTGGTGGACGCGACGGTCCGCGCTGCCTACGAGAACTCACGGACCCCAGCAGAGACCGACTTCCTCAACGAGAATCACCTCCTCCCTGACGGCGAGGACGGCGGCAGCCCTTTGGGCGATCCCGTGCCATTCACCGCCTATCTGATTGGTCAGCTCTCCAACAGCAACTCGTACAAAACGCAGTTCAACCTGGACTCGGATCGGGCATACGGTTACCTCACCTGGGACTGGATCCGGAACCTCCAGGTTCCGGAGGTGCAGTCGGACATGGGTTTCACCTTCCCTCCACCGATGGAGTGGCCTCAGGGGTCCAAGCTTTGGTCCGGCCTGGCCGGGCCACCGACGAAGCTGAAGTTAGAGTATGTGGACAAACCCGGCCAGCCGCCAGGCAACCCGCTCGCCGGGATCGGGCCTATCACACGGGCCCCAGCAAGACGGAAGAGCGCGAGGCTTACCAAGGCTAGCACACGGGCCCCAGCAAGACGGAAGAGCGCGAGGCTTACCAAGGCTAGCACACGG
>JAPCJN010000106.1 GCA_027886925.1 Nitrososphaerota archaeon | reverse complement strand
ACACTGGCCACAGCTTCCACGATGAGCGGCCCAACCTCTTCGCCAAAGAGATAGTGTACTTTCTCAACAACCTGGACGCCGGGGACTCGCCGAACGGCGTCGTGGCATCGCCTTTGCCAGCAGCATACTCGGAGACGGACAAATGAGCGACGAGAAGCGGTCCCATCGAGACGATGACGATTCGAGGGATCGTCACCATGATCAAGACCACGATGAGCACTCGGTCCATGATGGACGCAGTGAGCACCATCATCACTCGAGCGACGAAGACGACCATGGCAACGATCATGACCACGACAGAGACCATGACGGAGGGCGCGACCACGATGGAGGCGAAGGAGGAACGGGTGGAACCAAGGGAGGAGATGGTGGAACCTACAAGGGTCCGACGGCCACGCCTTTTCTCGTGATACCCTACGCCGACGGAGACATCGGAGGGCGGCCCGTCCCAGCTACGCAGGCTGTAAACAACAACAGCATCCAGGGCAACATCTCGAACCCCAATATCAACTCAACGTGGCTCGACTTTGAGCTCCAGCTCTCGTGTGTCGTCGCAAACTTGGGTGCGGTCCCATGCTCGGCGGGTCTTGCTGAGTTCTATGTCGGTGACCAGTTCTCTGTCTGGAATGCGAGCCACGAGGGACTCTCCTCCGCCCAAGTCAAGGCCAACGCAAGACTCGTCGGCTACGGAGCATTCCTTGTGCCCCCTGGGGGAAAGACAATTGTCATGTGCACCAAACTCTGGAAGCCCGGAAGCTCCGACGCGGCCCAAAAAGGAGTCCTCGTCCAGGTCTATGACCTTTTCACGGACCACATGACCTCCCCTTTCGATGCGATTAACGATAGGCACGTTGCGCGCAACGACGAACTCATGGACCCGATAATCTTCTAGCGACTCTATCAATTGCGACTTCCATTTTGCTGACCCCCCTGGGGAGAACATTCTGAGGGCTACCGCAACTCCAATACCCACAAAAAATCCGATTACGTGCGAGGGATAGGCGATCCCTTGCGCGGACCCGATGTAGTAGGCAAAGAACACGTTGAATATCAAATAGATTGTTGAAACCAATCCCAGAGGCGCATATAGCAACAAGATTGAAGAGCGCTTTAGGGGCGCCTTGATCAAGGCAGCGCCGGCTAATCCGGACACGGCTATTGAAGAACCTACGATTTTTTCACCGGCTGGATACAGATTGATTCCAATCAAAAGTGAAACGGTTCCAGAGACGAAGAATACCATCAGGAGGGTTTTCCAACCCTTCCCTTCTTGTTTCTCGAGGGATGTTCCGAACACGTAAAGAAGAAACATGTTCACCGCGAGGTGGTAGAAGCTTGCATGAACGAATAACGAAGACACAAGCGTCCACACCTTTCCCTGCTGAAGGCTGAACGCGCTAAATCCGAAGAGCGAGTAGATTACATTGGGGGCCGCGACTGTTTCCAGCAGTGCAAATGTGACTATTTCCGACAGAATCAGAGAATAGGTCGCAAGAGGTTCGCGGTCTTTCCTTTCGCTACTTTCCGTGGTCACCATCGTCTAAAGGCTCTCAGTGCATCTCGCTCTTGCCACCCTCCTTTTAGGAGATTGCATATCTTGAAGGCCTTGCTACATTCCGCCGTGCAGAAAGACTTCCAGTCAACCATGAGCCTTGGATAAGTTATCCCTTCCACCGTTACTGCTCAGGCGTTCATTTTCCTGATTCTGTTGGCCACGTTATGGCTTCTATGTGAAGAACTCTGCTAACACCGGCGCGATGACTTTTGGCCTTACGCCGTGTGTTTGGCCGGCCAGCGTACGGAGTTGCGCATTAGGGATGGCTTCGCTGATTGCTAGAGCCGCATCGCGCATAGATGGAGCACCCAAGCCACCGTGCATGACAAGTGTGGGAGTAACAATGCGTTTCAAGAGAGAAATAGGCAAGGAATGGCCTTCACCTAGAACCGCGCTTTCATGCGCCAGGGTTGGCCCCATGGTCTCCAATCCTCGCCACATCGCCATGCGTTTCATGGCCTGAATCTGCTTGTCAGACACGCCTACAGCTCTGACGAATAGTGCGACGGCATCACCATTCCGACCAGATGCCAGCAGTTTCTTGAGCTGTCTGTCGTACTCTTTGGCAGCTTTGCGTGCATCGAGATCTAAAGCATATGGGGCTTCGTATATGGCTAGCTTCCTAACCCGATTGCGCAGTTTGATTGCAGCCTGAAGTGCGATAGCCGCGCCAGAAGAGTGTCCATAGAGATATGCCGGTCCGCCAACCTCATCGATTAGCGCCGCAATATCTTCAATTTCACGTTGAGGTACATATGGTTCTGTGTCTGTGCTATCACCGCGTCCGCGCCGGTCATAGCTTATGACTGTGAAGCGTGACGCAAGTAATTTGGCTAATTTGGCTCCAGACTTCCTTGAATTGAGAGCTCCGAGCACAAGTATTACGACCGACCCACGGCCGACTCTGTCGTATGCGATCTTTGTACCGTCTTTGGACGTTACTGTGAGTATCCTAGTTCTCATAGAAATCTCCATAATCTTTTGCATATGCTTACAACATAAACTTGTATTGGCGGAGGAGGATTTCTAGATGCAAGAAGCAAGCAACCACGAACAAGGGCGTCATAATCGCGACCTATCAGCCTGAATAGAGTGGACGGATCCGAAAATCGAACCGCAGGATGACGCCATTTAGGCGGGATCGAACCAGCCCCCGCCTTGTCATCTCTTCGAATTCTACATCTATTTTAGATGTCGAAGTACTTGTGTAACTTGAGTTCTACCCTTTGTTTCAGTTACGGGAGATTCTGCCTCTGGAAATCATCTTCGGAACAATTGTTCAACCTTTCCGTGTCTTTCGGCTTTCAGTATGCCAGTCTCTTAGTGCAGCGCAAAGACGGGCTCAGTCTAGGTTTCGCTCCGCGGCTCATCGAAAAGGTCAGAAACATGTAAGGGCTCGAAGAATACCAACTGTGATGAGCACGTCAGGAAGAGTTGGACAGGGCGGCCGTGAGTGATACCACGATGAAAACTTCCAGAGAGCCTGCTGCAGAAAGGTTTGTTCGCTATGGAGCGTTTTTCTATGTTTTGGGAGCCGTCCAATTCGTCATAGGCATGATTGTCGTAGCACTATATTACGGGCCTCCCCGCTACGATATTCAGCGCAACTCGATTAGTGATCTTCAGGCGGTCAATTGTGGCATATTTCAAGGCAGCCAAGTCTGTTCTCCTTTGCATTTGATCGCGAATTCCTCGGTTACGCTTCTAGGCTTGCTGCTCGTTCTTGGCACTCTTCTGATTCACACAAGATTCCCAGCGGGACGCATCCAGACAATGGCTCTCGGGCTGTTAGTCGTCGGCGGACTTGGTGCAGCAGCAAACGGATTTACCCCTGAGGACGTGACTCTGCTTGGCGACACTTTGACAGCGCTTCTCGCCTTTCTGGGCGCAAATTTCGGACTTGTTCAAATCGGGAGGCTCATGGCAAGAGACCCCGGATGGAGCAATTTTCGCCTTTACACTGAAATCTCAGGAGTTGTTGGATTTGTGGCCTTGATTCTTTATGGGACAGACATTACCGGACCGCTGGGTCCTGGCGGGATGGAGTGGCTAATCGTCGTACCAGTTACGGTTTGGGCATTTGTCGTCGGAATTCATCTTATCAGAACCTCAGCGAATAAAGAAAGATCGGCCGTGCGACTGGGAAGCTAATTCTGACGCTTTCCTCTCGATAACAGCAAAGAGAAAGATTGAACCGCATGCTTTCGTTGGGAACATGACTCGGATGTCCGTAACCGAAATCGCCAACGGCTCGGTGGTGAACTCGGCCTTCGGCCTGGTGAGGGAGGGTCATGAGGTAACTTCGCCGTGACGGTCTCTGTTCAAGATTTGGACGCGTTTTCGAGTGCCAATGACATTTGGTTGGTTTCAGAGGATGTCTGGCAGCAGGCACTCGACGCCTTCGACCACGGACTCGTTGCCGGCTAGACAATTGAGGGCCTTATGTTCTGGTTGACGTGGAAGAGATTCGTCGGGTCATATCTCTGCTTGTTTGAGGCCAGCCGAGCGTAGTTCTCGCGGTATGTCGCCTTCACCCTGTCTTGCCCCTCGTCCATCATGAAGTTGACGTAGGCTCCGCCCATCGAGTAGGGGTGAAGATCCTCCCAATATGACACAGTCCAGTCCTTGATCCGCTTTGCGTTCGCGGCGTCGGGATCGACGCCGACGATGACCTCCGCCCACTTCCCGTCCCTGTAGGCCCACGGCGTCTCGTTCTTGCCCACCCTCGATGCGGCACCGTCAATCGGATAGAGATGCATCGTCGATGACGGAGTTGGCAGTCTGTTCGCGTTCGCTATGTGCTTCTCGACCGCATCATCGCTGATCTCTTTGACGAAGTCGGCTCGCCAGTACCACTGTTGACCCGGCGGGTACAGCCCGTCGAACATGCTCTGAACTACAGGATAGGACATCCGCTGGACTCCATGCATCGCTGGCTTTCCGACCTTGTGGACTGGGGCAAGCATCTTCTCAACCTCCTCGGCCGAACCCTGGCAGCACCACACCACCGCTGCCATCTTCTTCATCCGCAGCTCCTCAGGGAAGGGGGCGGCAGGCGGGACCGTCAGGAAGGCGAAGAACCCGTTGAGCTCGTCCGGAGCCGCAGGCATGAACTCCCTGTACCACTTCAAGACCTCGGCCGCCTGTTCCAGGGGCCAGAAGGTCGGACCCGCGAAGACAGAGGACACTGGATGGAGCCGGAACGTAAACGAAGTGGCCACGCCAAAATTGCCCCCTCCACCCCTTACGCACCAGAATAGGTCCTTGTTGTGGTCGGCATCGGCAGTGACGAAGCTGCCGTCAGCGAGAACCAGGTCCACCGAGAGCAGGTTGTCTATCGTCAGCCCGTACTTGCGTGTCAGGTGCCCGATTCCCCCTCCAAGCGTCAGCCCACCCACGCCCGTGGTCGATATGATGCCGGCCGGCGTCGCAAGTCCGAATGCGTGTGCAGCATGGTCCAGTTCCCCAAGCTGGCACCCCCCTTCGACCTGAGCTGTGCGAGTGCTGGGATCGACCCTGATTCCCCTCATCAGCGAGAGGTCGATCATCAGGCCCCTGTCGACGCTCCCCAAGCCGCCCCCGTTGTGACCTCCTCCTCTTATCGCGATGTCAAGGCCCTGCTCCTTCCCGAACTTTATCGCGGCCATCACGTCGGCCACGTCCCGGCACCTAGCGATTACCGAAGGTTTCTTGTCGATCATCGCATTGTAGAGCTTCCGCGTCTCTGAGTATTCGACGCTTCCTGGTGTCACTATCGGTCCGCGGAAAGCGCTGCGAAGCGTCTCGGTGCTCGGCGCAGTGGCCCTCTGCGCATTTTCATCTTGAGTTCCTCCGTTGGACATTGTCATGGTCTTCATCTTACTCCTGTAATGATATATTGGACGCGGGCAGAGCGCGCCCGTAATCCACAAACAGGCACGAATGTGAGGAGGCTGATGGAACCCCGGGCTCCGGAGGTTTCGCCTCTGGTCGTTTCTCTTATAATGAAGTTGCTGGCAATCGCGCCAGATGGACGCAAAGGACGTTCGAATCTTCTGCGAGATGGCCTTCGGCACCACGAGCTTCAGCGCGGTAAGAGACCGACAGGTAAGTCCATCTGCAATAGGAAGGGCCGTCGGACTGGACGAGAAAACCGTCAGGGTCAGGATTAGGAAAATGGAGGAAGACGGTTTCATCAAACATTATCAGGTCGTTCCTAGTCTCAGTCTCCTCGGTCTCAACGTCGCAGGCTCATATAGATTCGAAGCGCTCAACCTTGCTACCAAACGGAGGGTCGTCGAATTCACCCACGAAATTCCGCGAGTGCTGGAGACGCTCGACTATCTGGGACCGGCCGTTTCGATCAGCTTCGCTGGCTCTTCGGCATCTGAGATCCAAAAGTCGGCCGACGCCGTCGCTTCCAGGTTTGAGCTGAGCAAGTGGAGCCTTCATGAGGCGGCCGTGAGGAAATGTCTCCACCGAATGGATCGGACAGACTGGCGAATCATCAAGGGGATGCGGTACAGCGCGAGGCGAAGCACCACCGATCTCGCTAGGGCCCTTTCAATAACTACAAGAATGGCAGAGTACAGGATAGGAAAGCTCCTAGAATCTGGAGCGATGCTCGTCCACGCCTCGATTGATCCCAGAAAGCAAATAGGACTTGTGTTCTACGAGCTCGAACTGTCTCTGGAAGAAGACAATCAAGCTATCGTCGAAAGGCTGCTTGCGGAGAGACATGGAGAGAGACTTTGGTCGACGGTGACCTCGAGCGGGGCGATGATAGCGAGCATGTTCGGCTTCTCGCTCGGTGAGCCAGAGGATGCCGCAATAGACGCGGCCAAGTTGGAGGGTGTGAAATCGTGCACGTTGTACGTCCTCAAGGAGGCGATCGAGCCAAGAGGACCGAATTGGATTGACGCGCAAATCGATGACCAGCTGGCGAGCGCCTGAACCACGCTGGGTCGTTCACTCGATAACAGAACCTATACGGAGAGAACCTTCTTCCGCATCTCCTCGCTGGTGAGATCCGTCCCGGGATGATGAAGTTTGAGGTGAATTGCCGTGTGCTTTACCGCGTCCGCTTCGCCCTGTGGAGAGATTACGACCCACCCGCAGGGGCAGGTAGCCATTTTCGCCATTACGGGACGAAAGCAACCGTCCGAATATATCGTTTTTGGCTTGCCAATGGAGAAGGCAAGGTAAGAAAAAGGGAGGGCGCCGTCGCGCCCTAGCGTGCTTTTATGGCGGCCTTCGCCTCTTCCACCGAGGGTTTGGACCTTCCGTGCACCCTACGGAGATGAAGCTGGACGACGGCAACAGCGTCCGCATCTCCATGCGGGGTCGTGAAAGTGAACCCACAAGGACAGTCGACTCCTAGATTCTTTGCCATGGCGCAACGAAAGAGGTTAGGTGATTAATCTGCCGCGGGCGCTACCCGCCCATAACCAACAACCACCAATCGCCTGAAGAAGGCGCGTCAAACTGACCTTGTCGGATTGGCAAGAATCGTCGGAGCCGTCAAGATTATAGCAAACGGCGCCGTGTGCATGGGCGCCTTGGGGCACATGTTCACCTGCCCTTGCAGCTGGACGCTGATAACGCAAGAGGGAGAAGAAGACTTGAAGATGCAC
>JAPCJN010000105.1 GCA_027886925.1 Nitrososphaerota archaeon | reverse complement strand
TCGTATCAGTCGAATTGCCATTGTAGTTCGTCGATGAGCCGATGAACTGGACGCCGGGGGAGCCGCACCAAGGGCTTGGAAAGCAGTTGGCACAGTTTCCAGCATCGCTCCCCCGGCCCTCGGTGTCCGCATACGACACAGCGATCTCGATGGAGGGAATGCTCAGAGACACCGCATGTGAGAGGTTTGTAAAGTATGGACCCACAGCTAGGAGCGTCGCCAAAGCCAGCAGCGTAACCAGGCGCCCGGCCCTTTTCATCGCCTCTAGAATAAGGACGTTTGAATGTATTAAGGGTAACTACAAAAATTGACCATGTCGACCATTCGGGCGAAGGCGTGAGAATGCGCTCCCCGCGTCGATTTCCTTCCTTCCAAATCATTACTTGTCGGGCTATTTAGCGTTGCGAATTTGATGAAAGCTGAAATCTTTACAAGTTACCTAAGAACTCGTCCGAATAACGAAGCCGGGGGGGGAAGGATTGCCATCGTTGACTCAGGCAGCGGCGGAGACTACGCAAAGTTCATGAGGTCTCGGGGCAGGATTGGACATCAGACTCTCCCGACTTAGGATACGGTCCTTCCCTCCTCTTCACACCATCAGCGCAAGAAAGCCTTTCAGCGCCTGACCGGGCGACACGAGTCCACCGCTAGGCGGTTACGGGGACTACCGCCGCGGGTGAAAATATTGAGCACCCCGAAGGTGGGCCTCTCCGACCCGGGACTCTGGAGTTACATTGTGGAGGAAGACTATAATCCGAATCGAACTAAGATCAAGTTGATTCATCTGGCGTATTTCTGGGCTTTCCCTCGTCAACGCTGCAACCATCTGACCCATGAACGGCTTTCGGTTTCCGACTCGCCAAGGTCTCCGAGAAGGATCCGCGTGAGTCGACTTTGATGTGTGCGGTAGAATTGTCCCGAATCAGATGATGATGGTTTAAGAGCGTCCAGAAATTATCACCTCCCGAAGAGTCCGGTCGCTCGCCAGGTTAGCCACGCACATGCGAAGTGTGTCATCGCGACGTAGTTCTTTTTCTTCTCCTCCCACCGGATCAAGAGCCTCCTGAACCTGTTCAGCCATGAGTGTGTCCTCTCGACGACCCACCTCCTCGCCCTGTAGCCCGGGATCCTCTCAAGCTTCGACTGGTCGACGCTTATGGAGAGTTTCAAGCTAAGCGAACGTGAGGCGGCTCCAAAGCTGGGAGTCAGTCAGACGACCATCTCTCTCTGCCTTAGCCTGGTGGAGGCAAGGGCTCGCTTGATTCTACCTAGAATCAGGGAGGATGCGCGCCTCTACGAGAGGGCCATGACACGAAACAAGTTCTCAGAAGTGAATCGCCTCCCTGAAGAGGACAAAGGCTCAGCCCTTCAAGCAGTCGTCGAGAACCACCTGAGCACTGAAGAGACAAAGGCTCTCACGCAGAAGGTTGAGCAAGGCTCGACAGTCGAGCAAGCCACGAGTGAAATCATCCTTAGACGGGAGACAATCAAACCGGAGCGCTTCGCGGAGAGGAGGCGGCGAATCGAGTGTCCGACCTGCAAGGGCAAGGGCTACGTTTTGAAGAGTGAGAGCCTGTGAGTGAGCCAGAGAAAGACCCTCTCGGAGAGGATGCCACGAGAGGCCAGGTTGCGCAAAAAGTCGAGCCAACCGTCCGGGTCCCGCTTGCCGCCTTGGCTAGGCTCGAACAGACCTTGAGCGCCTGCGGAAGCTTGTTGAGTCTGCTTCATCTCGGCGACCTGCCTTTGCAGGTCACGAATCAGCTCCATCATAGCCCGCTCGTTCTTCTCGCTCTCCTCCTTTGCCGCGATCTCGTTGTAATCCAGTGAGACGTGGGGCTCCAGCTTCTTGTAGGCCTCAACAAAGTCCTCCTGGTGCACCTGGTCCCTGTTGTCGTAGACCCAACCAATCCCGTTGTTGTGCCCCATCATGAACTCCACCAGCCCGCTGGGGACCCTCGCGTGCTCCGCCTCCGACTTGAACGAGTGCCTGAGCATGTGAGTGCCAGCTCCGCGGGTCCTTGCTCTCGATCAGGCCCTGCCTCCCGAGCCTCATGGCCGTCGTCTTGAGCTGCTGGTTGAGCCAGCCGTAGTCCATCCCCGACTTGCGCTTGCCCAGGAAGACGATGTCGTCGGGCTGAGGGTCGCTCCCCATCGCCTCGGTCCACATCCCCCTCACGAGCTTGAGGTGCTTGATCGAGTCGCGCCCCAGGAAGCTGCAGTATCCCCGCCTGTGGCCTTTCCTCCCTGTGAACTCGAGCTTCACCGGACAGTCCCCCCTTTCCAGGCCTTCGGCGACGTCCCTCCACCTCAGGCCCAGTAGCCGGTTGATCTCGACCCCGCTCTGCCACTCGCACAAGAGCGGGGTCCTCGCCTGCAGCGGAAGCGCGAGGAGCACCTTCCTGATATCCTCCGCCTTCGGGGTCCTGCTGGGGCTCGGGGGAGGCCGCTCCGCGATGTTTACCTTCCCGTTGAGCGGCGAGTCGTTCCTCTCGTAGAACGACTTGACGGCGGAGGCTGCGAGCCTGCGGTACGACTCCGACTTGCCCTCCATCTCCTCGTTGACGTACTCCTCGAGCCAGGCCCTGTGCTTCCTCCTCGTCCCGACGTCCTCCGGCTCCGACCTGAAGGTGCACCTGAGGTTGTCCACAATCAGCTCGTCAGGCCTGAGCACGACGCCCTTCTTTTCCCTCAGCCACCTGAAGTAGTTCGCCAGGTGCACAGCATAGATCGACCTCACCCTCACCTTGCCGTAGCAGTTGAGGAAGCGCTTCACGGCGGTGCTCTCGCCTATCTCCTTGAGCTTCCTCGCAAGCTCGTTCGAGGCGTTCACCTCGACCTGGGGAACCAGTTTTTCGGTCACCACCCTAGTAAAAGCGGTGTTTAGTGTGGTCATTTCTCGCGGCAAATCATTAATTAGCTCGGCTCTTTTCTTGCAGACCCACGTTGCTGGAAGACGACGCCGAGGAACAGACGCAGCAGCAGCAACCGCTCAGCTGGCAGCAGGCGCTGGCGGAGAACCCCGAGTACTACATGAACACGAAGCAGGGGCAAGACGAACTCGCACAGATGATTCGCAAGGAGTCAGAGAGGCTCCTCGAAGAGATAGGAAAGTCGGTCAAGATAACCAAGGAGATCATCTGGCTGTCGAAGTGGTGCCTATCCTGCAAGTTCTACAACACCCATGGCTCGAAGACCATGTGCAACAAGTGGAACGCGCGAATCGTGAAGCCTTTCTACGGGAGGCCGATCTGGGAGAAGATGGAGGTGAGGGGACGGGAGGAGAAGGAGCTGGTCGTCGCCGACATCGACTGGGACAGGAAATGGAAGGAGATCTCAGACAAGATAGTCGAGTGGGCCGTCGAAAAGGTGAACGGCGGGTTCCCGTATTTCTGCTATTCCAGCGATTAGCCTCGGGAAGGTTTTAGTGGCACGGCAGGCCGTACCCAAAAGTAGACACTAGCCAGATGGCGCGAAGAAAATTCGTACTCGGCGCAATGAAAGCCTATCCCCTGCAGGGCGAGGCGTTGGCCTCTGCTCAGGCCGTAAGCGCCTGGATGGAAAAGACGTCCAGGGGAAAGCTGCCTGCCTTCGACCTCATCTTCATCCCGCCGACCATATACTTGACCTCGGTAGGCGCGGCGATCAAGGGCTCGCCCATCGCGTTGGGGGCGCAAAACATGGACATCGAAGAGGGCGGGCCTTACACCGGCCACATCACTTGGAGGATGCTTCAGGACGTCGGCTGCGAGTACGTAATGCTGGGCCACTCGGAGCTGCGGCGGCCTGACGCGCCCTACTGCGGCGAAAGCCTCGACTTGGTGAGGGCGAAACTGGAACGCGCCCTAGCGGATTCAGAGCTAAAGCCTGTCCTCTTCATAGGCGAGAACAAGGAAGAGAGGGATTCTGGCAGGACGAAGGAGATAATCCGCGAGCAGCTGGTCAGCGCTACGAAAGGCCTGGCGGGCGTGTCGCAAAGGGTCGGCGCCCGCTTGGGCATCGCATACGAGCCGATATGGGCGATCAGCAAGTACAACCCTCCCAGCCCGCCAGACCCGGCGGAGGTGAACAAGCTCCACCTCTACATCAGGGAGCTGCTTTCCGAGACCCTCGGGGGGGAGGTGGCCGAGAGGACGAGGATACTTTACGGGGGCAGCGTGGGACCTGGAAACGCCGTCAGCTTCCTGGCGCAGACTGAGATTGACGGGGTGGGGGTCGGCAGCGGCAGCGTGAAGCCCAAGGACTTTATTGCGGTGCTCGACGCAGTGCACGGACTCTTGGCGCCAGGGATGTAAAGTAGCGGGCGAGCGAACGGCGGCGGCAAACATCGCTTCCGGCCGGACAACCATTTATATTCACAGGCGGCTTCGGCCGCACGTTTGGCCGCGGTGGTGTAGGCACTCCCAAAAAGAGTGGCGCATCTTGGTAACATGGGAGGCTGTGGATTGCCAAATGAAGCAGATACCTCTTGATCGGGGGTTCGAGTCCCCCCCGCGGCCCCTTACCCTTGCGACACGGCGAGTCCCACCTAAGGAATAAATACGACGCACCGATTCTGTCCATTGAAAGAAAGTATGCCGCGCACCAAGCCCACCAAATCGGCGACGAGAAGAAGCCCCGCAAAGAAACTAGCGCCCATTCCTCCAGGTTTCAGAACCGTCACTCCATATCTCGGAGTTGTCGGCGCTGCCAACGCGCTGGATTTCTACAAGAGAGCGTTCGGCGCCAAGGAGGAAATGAGGGAAACGACTCCCGATGGGAGCATCATCCACGCGAGAATGAAGATAGGCGATTCGATTGTCATGGTGTCCGATCAGTTCGGCGCTCCTCCCGCTCCGGCCCCGTCGCCGATGTCGGGCCCCGACGTGACACTTCACATCTATTCAAAGGACGTCGACAAGCTTTGGGGCCAGGCCATAGCCGCGGGTGCGCAGGTAGCGATGCCGATCGACAATATGTTCTGGGGCGAGAGATACGGACAGGTAATGGACCCGTTCGGACACAGGTGGTCGATGTCGATGCAGGTGAAGATGAGCAAGGAAGAGAGGGAGGCGAAGCGGAAGGCGGCAATGGCAATGTTCGCCCAGGACCAGCACCCGAGCATCCCGGCCGGCACGGCGTGACGGACTGACGGACGCCTGCCGACTCATGGTCGCTTATAGGCCGATGCTGAGTGAGTGAGAGTAACGAGGAACGCATTTGAAGGCACTGACTCACAACATCTTCTCGGTCGGCCTCGGTCTATACCTGGTGCTGCGGCTCGCGCAGCAACCTTTGCTAGAGGTCCTCCTGGTGATATGGTTGGCATTTGCGACGAACGGGGTGATAGACTCCCTTGGTCATAGGACCAGAGGCGGCATGGCGGTCAGGTCCTTCGTCACGCATTCGATCTTCACAGCCCCCCTCTGGGGAATCGCAGTCGCGGTTTCCTCCCTCTATCTGCTGGACTTGATGACAGGGCAAAAAATCGGCATCGCTCAGCTTTCTGCGGCAGCGGGACTGGGAGTGTTGCTGGCATTCTCTCATCTATTCCTCGACGCCCTCACGGAGGGGGGAGTGTTCTACGGCAGGCACAGGATGGCGCTTGCTCACTTCAGCAACAACAACGAAATCCTGAACGGAATCTTTGCGGGGCTCGGCGCCGTGCTGATTGCGGCCACCTTCTACTAGTCGACATCGCTGAGTTGCCCCGCCAGACCGCCCGACCGCCCCGCCAGTTCACTCGCTCCCGCCGGCTCTAGCGTCTTCACCAAAAACCTGCGATAGGCCTAATATCACGCCTCGAGACGTCGCTGCAGGGAGCCGCTTGAAAGACAAGGACGACCTCGGCGTAACGATAAGGCGCGATGCCCCGATCACTTTCTTCGCCTTTACCGATTACTTCGAGGGCTTCGAGAAAGTCGAGGCGGTGAAAGAGCTCTTCGGCGAAGAGACGGGCAAAGTCCTCGAACGCCTTAAGGTGGAGTTCTTCTCCTCTCAGTTCGGTTACATGGGGGTGAGCGACCAAGACGGCCATATCTTGGTCAGCACCCACCACCTGACGCACAGCGAGACGAACGTCTTGTATCTTGACATCGTGCACGAGCTCTATCACGTGAAGCAGTTCATGAACGGCGAGAAGCTCTTCAGCGACGACTACGAGTACGTCGACAGCCCTGTCGAGGTGGAGGCGTACAAGTTCACTGTGAAGGAGGCCAAAAGGGTCGGGATGTCGACCGAGGACATCATAGAATACCTCAAGGTCGAGTGGATTGACGAAGAGCAGCACGGCCGCCTCGTGAAGGCGGTGGGCTTGTAGAACGAAGGGACAGCCGGCCGGCCAATTGGCCGGCCAAAACTTCGAATGGAGCAGTAAAGGATTATAGGGAGACAGCGGGCCAAGACCCATATGATTTGTCAGAAATGTGGTAGGACTGTCGATGACAACGCGGGGTTCTGTCCGTTCTGTGGTAATAACCTGAAGCAACAACAGAGCGCATACATGGCATCCAGCCCGCCTATGGGTTCAAACCAGCAAGTGATGCTCCTCACCTCGAACTACGCGTCAGGGTTCAAGGTGGACAAGGTCCTCGGCTTGACATACGGGATAACCGTTCGGTCCAGAGGGATCGGGGGCAACCTTGTGGCGGGTCTTCGGACGATCGGGGGCGGGGAGATCAAGGAATATACCGAGCTGGCACATCAGGCGAGACAAGAGGCGCTCGACAGGCTCTGTGCGCACGCCAAAGACATGGGCGCGAACGCGGTCCTCAGCGTGATGTTCGATTCGACAGAACTGGCCCAGAGCATGAGCGAGATCATCGCATTCGGCACGGCCGTGGTGGTCTCTCCCGTTTCGGGGGATCAGCAACTAGTGAAGCTCAGCTAGGCCGCTTCCAGGCCTTCGCCTTCTCGCAGAAGGCCTCCGCTTCGTCCTGCGCTCGGGGGCAGCGCTCGTAATGCGCGATGATCTCCCGAAGGACCTCCTCCACGGGGGTCGGGGCTCCAGGACAGGTGGCGTCAAGTTGGGCGCGGATTTCGGTCAGGGGCTGCCAGATATCGACGGGGATTGTAAGGGTCACTCCCGGGTTTCTGCTCGCTTTCATTTGGATGCGAGGCGTCCCTCCACGAAGGCGGATATCTGGCTTTCCTGCCTGCCAACGGCTCGCAGGATTCGTCAGGCTCCACCCTTATTAGTGGACCCGAGGTGAATCGAGGGCAGCGTTGCCTGGAGCAAGGGAGAAGCAGTTCAGGATAGGGTGCAGCGGCTGGTCATA
>JAPCJN010000104.1:3401-7259 GCA_027886925.1 Nitrososphaerota archaeon | reverse complement strand
AGACTGCGGGTCAAACATGTCTCCATCGGTCAGACATATCCGGAAGGCGCTCAAGACAAGGTCCTGGGCGCGGTCCGCGCAAGTCTCTCCTCTCCTAACCGACCCGGTGACTTCGAGGCGATCGTCGACGTCGGAGGGGAAGGCGTCGAACCGAGCCTCTATCTCTTCGCGGAGGACGCGGTAAAGGTCGCTGAGAGGGCCCTTCAAATCGCCAAAGAATACTCGCGGTCAGTTTGAGCTGGCAGCGGCTACCTCGAACTGCTTCACTTTTGTCTCTCGCTCTTCGATCGCCGCCTTCACGAAAGCCATGAACATCGGCTCCGGATACTCCGGCCTACTGCAGTACTCTGGGTGATACTGGGTGCCCATGAAGAACGGGTGGTCCCTCAGCTCGAGTATCTCTGCTCGTCTACCTCCGTCGCTGAACGCGGAGAAGTGCATCCCTGCGTCTTCGAGCCTCTCCATGTATGATTGGTTGAGTTCGAACCTGTGCCTGTGCCTGCCTCTCACCGTCTTGCTCCCGTAGACGTCATATGCCCTGCTGGGTCTTTGGACGGAGATGTCGTGCCCGCCCAGCCTCATGGTGCCGCCCATGTTCGAGACGCCCTTCTGCTCTGGCAGGAGGTCTACTACGGGGTCGGGAGTCTGCGCGGCCAGCTCCGTCGAGTTTGCTTCCTTCAACCCGAGCACATGCCTCGCGTAGGACACGATCGAGAGCTGGAAGCCGAAGCACAGCCCGAGGAGAGGCTTCTGTGCGTTTCTCGCGTACTCTGCGGTCATGATCTTGCCCTCGGTGCCCCTCTTTCCGTAGCCCTGAGGGAGAACGATCCCGTCGACTCCGCCGAGTACAGCGCGTAGTCGCGCGCTCGAGTCGACGTCCTCGCGGCTCCCCCTCTCGAGCTCCTCCGACTCTATCCACCTTATCTCGACGCCTACGCCGTTCGCCGCGGCTGCGTGCTGAAGGGCGAGGTTCACGCTCACATAGCTGTCCATCAGCGTGACGTATTTGCCGACCATCGCGATCGTCACGAATTCCTTCTGCCTGGAGAACCTCGATGCCACGGCGTTCCACTCAGACAGATCGGTCTTTCGGCCTTTGATGCGCAGGTGGCCCATCATCGGCTTCATGACACCCTCGCGATACAACGCTTCAGGAACTTGGTAGATCGAGTCGACGTCAGGGTTGGAGATCACGTTCTGGGGAGGGACGCTCGTGAATAGGGCCAACTTTTCCTTGGCTTCGGTCGGGAGCGGTCGGATCCCCCTCACCACGATCAGGTCTGGCTGAATGCCGATGCGCCTGAGTTCCTGGACGCTGTGCTGGGTAGGCTTGGTCTTCATCTCCCCGACTGCCCCCATCTCGGGCGCGAGCGTCACGTGGACGAAAAGCGTATTGTCGAAGCCGTCTTCCAGCCGCATCTGCCTGAAAGCTTCAAGGAAGGGTAGGCTCTCGATGTCGCCCACCGTCCCGCCGCATTCGATGACTACGACGTCGGCCGCGCTCTTTGCGACGCGATTCCGGATCCTCCTCTTGATCTCGTCTGTGACGTGGGGTATTATCTGGACGCACTTCCCGAGATATTTTCCCTTCCTCTCGTCCTCGATGACCGCATTGTAGACCTGTCCGGTCGTTATGTTGTTCTCCTTGCTCAGGTTCTCGTTGAGGAACCTCTCGTAATTGCCGAGGTCCATGTCAGTCTCTCCGCCGTCGTCCGTGACGAAGACCTCTCCATGGGCGATAGGGTTCATCGTCCCCGCGTCGAAGTTGATGTAAGGGTCTACCTTCATGCATGTGACGACGAGGCCAGAGAGTTGGAGAATCTTGGCGAGAGACGAGGCTGTTATGCCCTTCCCGAGCCCCGACATCACCCCGCCGGTAACGAAAATGTACTTCGGCACGCTCGACCCGCGGTGATTATGTATATTGGCC
Organism: Nitrososphaerota archaeon; assembly: GCA_027886925.1. Next base: position 5,329 of record JAPCJN010000104.1, on the reverse strand, counting down.
TTTTTATTGTCTCTGCGAATATTCGTCATAGAGAGACCGCCATGCCATACCTGCCCAAGAACTTCGAGGAGGTCAAGGTGAAAGGATGGAAAAGCGGGTATTTGAGCGTGGAGAACGTCCTGAGGCACCTTCAGCGCAAGGCCATGGGCTACGGGGTTCCCGGCTACTCGAGCGTCGAGCTCTACGTCGCCATCCTAGCCCAGTTTTGCAGGTTCTCGGGGAAGGACCCCGACCAGCTGGTGGCGCTCCCCAAGGGCGAGATAGAGGACCTCGTGCACTCGTACCTCGACCAGTCGCTCGCGAAGGGGCTCAGCAGGAAGACGGTGAAGACGAGGAGGAGCTACCTCCTCCTCCACTTCAAGAAGAACGGCTTCAAGGGAGAGAGGGCGCTCGACATCGAGGTCTACTCCGTCCCCGCGAGGTACCGGAAGGTCCTGGAGCACATCCCGAGCTCGGACGAGATACTCAGGATGGCCGACGCCGCCCTCTCAGTGAGGGACCGCGCGATGATACTCTGCGCCTACACCTCCGGCCTGAGGGACAGCACATTCAGGGCCCTGAGGTACAAGGACGTGAAGGACGACCTGGGCAACGACACCGTCCTCGTGCCGGTCTACCCCGAGATGAAGAGGGTCCTCGACAGGGCATGCAAGAACAACATCCCCTACTACACCTTCTTCGACGCGCTCTCCACCGAGGCGCTGAGGGCGTACCTCAGGGACAGGGAGAGGCGGTTCGGCCCAATCGAGGACGAGGAGGTCCTCTTCCCCCCGGGGGCGGGGGCCTCCCACCTGGCCCGCCACAGGAGCAGGCTAATGCCGCTGGGCGACGCCGACTTTGGCAGGGTGGTCAAGAAGGCGGCGCAGAACGCGGGGATCAGGGAGTGGAAGGCGGTCCACCCGCACGCGCTTAGAAAGTCGTTCGAGGAGGGCGTCAAGAGGAGGAGGCCGGACGGGGCGATGATGGGGGAGAAGGACCAGGAGTTCCTCATGGGGCACATCCTTCCGGGGTCCCAGGACCCCTACTACGGCTCGGGCATCAGCGTGGAGGGCTCGACGATAGGCTTCAGCAGGGAGGTGGCGAACAAGCTCAGGGAGGAGTACCGGATGCTCCAGTTCTTCCCCGAGAGGAACCTCATCAGCAAGGACGAGACCCTCGCGATATTCAACAGGCGGTTCCTCAAGATGTCCAACTGGACGGACGAGGAGATCGAGGCGCTCGAGGAGGGCAACTTTGCCCTGGCGAGGTTCTTCAGGTCTACGATGTTGACGAGATTCCGCGCTTGATGGGAAGACTGCATAGCGTTCATCTCTTCTGAATTACTGCAGATTTAACGCGGCGAAGACGACTTTTCTCGGTAGCTCGCGTGGGAGTGCGTTAACATCCTGCCAGAGAGGGGGGTGGCACGAGGTTCGAATCGTCCAGGGGCTGCACCTGTTTAGGGGCTTTTACAGCCATTTTTGGAGGCGGACTCGGGTTCCTTGCGCCTCGCCGGGAGAGTAGCTCTCTCGGACTTGATCAGCTCACGCCAATAGGCATGTCGACCGTAAGGGATTGCCCTAGAGTCGCGTTTATCATGAGGGATTGACCAAGCTGGTACCCTCCGCCTGTCGCCCCTGCTAGCTCCATGATGGGCCAAACGCTCAGGGTGTACTGACTTTGCGGCAGGCCCGCCAGCGAGATCGGGTATGGACCAGAGAAATACCACTGTCCCACATATACGCTCATGTTGACCAGACTAACGTTCGGCGGATTCCACGCCCAAACCTGTTCGCCCGGAGTGGGGCAATTTGGCCCGCTCGCACAATATACAACGGGGTTGATGAGCGGACTCGCTACTACGACTTTCTGTGGAAAGTTGGTGTTGGGGCTGGAGATGCTCGTGAGATTGACGTAGACATCGATCGTGGTATGGGCTGAACCTCCCG
>JAPCJN010000104.1:0-3339 GCA_027886925.1 Nitrososphaerota archaeon | reverse complement strand
TGGCGCTGGTGTGGTAGACTTGGCTTTCATAGCCTGCGGTTGTTTGAATGGATGAAGAGCTTTGGGTTGTGGCGGAGCTTGGGGTCGTGGTGGTCGTGATGTCCTGAGTCGAGACTAGGGTGTTCGTCAGGGTGGTCGTGGCCAGGCTTGTGGCCGTGAATGTCCGACTCTGGGCAGGTCCCGAAATAGCATAGGTCAGCACTCCTCCAACCAGCAAACCGACAACGAGACCGGCAGCAAGATTCCTGTCATTCAAGTTAGACCGCTTCAGCCTCCCTTGATTACGAGATGTGCACGGTCCCTATTCAACCCTCAGGGTCAAACTTTCCTATCCTCTTCAGTCGTGGCTAGGCTGGATCCCCTTGTCCTGCCCATCGGTCCGAACTTCAGGGCCATGAAGGCGACGACGCCCACCAGAAAGGCGTAGACCGAAGCGGCGACGAACGGCCCGGCGTGCCACTCGAAGCTCTTCTCGGAGACCAGGTCGGGATTCCCACCCCCCTCCATCACCCTCCATTGTGGGAAGGTGGTCGAGCTGACGGGTATGCCCGCATCAATCAGGGAAGAGTCATATTTCAAATAAGCCCAGTTCTCCTTCGAGATATGCCAGCCTCCACTCCCCCAGCTCCAAGCCTCGCTGACATTGATCGTTGCGTTCACCGTGCCCGCCACTGAGCTGTTCGCGAGCATGTGGAGCACGTAGGTCGTGTTGATGTTCGTGGGACTGATTGTGTTCTCTGCGTACTGGCTGACGTTCACACTTACCCTGGAGGTCTTTCCGATGGTTGTTGCATAGATGAGCTTGATGTTGTCCGGGCCCATATATCGGCCTGAGAGCCCGCCCGTATTGCCTGACCAGACTTCGATCGCGTTGGGTCCATAGAGGGTGACCAAGTCGTCCACATTCCTGGCGTTGAGATTGTTGATGAGCTGGTTCACGCCCGTGCGCACTTGGACCGTGGGGGGGCCCCCATTCGAACCCGACGAAGAAGGAGGAGGAGGGGTCGTCGTAGTCGAGCCTCCGCTGCTGAGAAAGATGTAGGCTCCCGCGACCGCGATCACGACGACTAGCAAGATGGCGAGGGCGATCTTAGAAATCCCCGTCTTGGCACGGGCATTTGCCATATGTCGAAACGTGCAGTCCTCTTATTTTTGGCTTGCGCAGCGTTCACACGGTTCTGCTTCGTTCATATCGTGGTGGCCTCCCCTGCTTCACTTGGCGTGGTTCTGGGCGTGCGAACTGAGAAGACCAATCCGATTATTGAAAGAACGATGATTATTATTGGGGCCACAACATCCGAGGCGAATGTCTGGGGCGTTGGGCAAATCACTGAGATGCCAGGGCTGCTTTCTATGGGACATGTGTAGGCGGTAACCCATCCGAAATACAACGTGCCAACTCCAAGAAAAAGACCGACGAAAGATAGGCCCCTGATTCCTTCTCTGCTCAATTTGATGCACTCGACTTTTTTGCGATTGCTTCTTCCAACAAGGCCCTCCACTCGCTCTGGTTCATAATTTCGATTGCTACCTTCGCCACGAAGAGACGGGTAGGCACATTTAGGCCACCACGCCCGACTGAATCGGGCTCGTAACCACGCATTCAACGAAGCAGAACACTGGAGGCCGTGTGGCTTTCGCCGCCGCCGAGCGTGTTGTTGTAGCCCGCATCAAAGCGGCGATGGCGAGCGCTTGTGAGGCGGGTGCTAGTATGAAAGGGGTGGCGCATGGCCGCTGGGGTAAAATTCGTCCCTCTCACAGATAGGACTTTCATCCCTCAGATTTATCAGTGGGCGGCAACTATGAATTGAATCGTGCCGCGCTCTATGGGAAAAACGAATATCTTTGCTGTTACAATCGTGGCACTCTTGATGCTAGGAGTAGGATATTTGTATGGCGCCGTCTCGGTCCAATCCCGAACAACGACGGTTCTTGGCACCACGACCGAGACTAACTCTATAACTCTCACCGAGATATCCACTTCAATCTCAACTGCTACCTGGACTGAGACAAGCTACTTCCAATCCCCAAGCACGGGTGAATTAGGTCCTTGGAATGCCACCATCAGCTATCCGCTGCACACCTCTGGGGAAAGCTGTGTGACGAGTGAAGGATTCGTGTATTGTGTGGCCGGGTACAACTACACAGTTTGGGAAATGTGCGCTCCTGTCTCAGGTTGCGGCAAGGTGGACTTGTTCTTGAATAGGACTTACTACGCTCCGCTTTCTCCGACCGGTGTCGGTCAATGGACGCGGAGCACGGACTATCCGATTGACACTCAAGATGAGAGCTGCGTCGCCGAGTCGAACTTCATCTATTGCGTAGGGGGTATGACAACTGGTCCGAATACCGCTGATGTCTACTACGCTTCTCTCTCGCCTTCGGGCATAGGGCCGTGGAGACAGACTAGCCCATATCCGTATCCACTTGTTCCCTATTGCATAACGGACTCGAACTACGTTTACTGCGCTGGCGCGCATTATAATGGTAGCGCATATTCCGATCAGCCCGGTGATGTCTACTCCGCCCCCTTGTCCGCGAATGGGGTGGGAAATTGGACCGCATCGCCGCCGATGCCGGCGACGACTGACGGCTGTTCGGCGAGTGGCGGCTACGCCTATTGCTTCGGTGGTGGAAGCTGCTTGCCTCTGCCTCCAACATTCGATTGCCCAAGTCCTTCTTATTACGCGCCTCTATCTTCGGAAGGCACGGGTTTTTGGACGAACACCACAGACTTGCCGACGGCCGGCTTTGGGACCTCTGTCACAGCCAGCGGATATCAGTATTTTTTCGGCAGAAACAGCGCGGTGTATGTCGCTGGCCTAACTTCGAACGGAATTGGCACATGGACAATTTCCACCGCTTATCCTGAAGGCGACCCAGCAAGCTGTGTTAGTGACGGAACGGTCCTATACTGCATTGGCGGAGGTAACTCTAGCACTCCAATACCGACAACGAGTGTCTACGTCACGGAGATAGGCTGAGAATTGATTACTAACTGAATTAAGTCGGAGTGAGGCCTCTTGGATGACACGCTGAAGGCTCTGCTGTCGAAAGAGACGAGCTTCAAGCCTGTCGAGGCGATGGAAGGCTCCAAGGTCTCAAGGGAGCATGTCGAATACCTGAACTTTTTTGGCCTTACTACGGCGAAGACCGTTGCAGAATGCCAGGATTTGACTTAACTTGTGTTGTTTTGTTGGATTCGATGTGGTGAGACGAGCGAGGTCGTGCCCCCCTAACCCATTATCTGGAGGATGTCAACGCCAACACGCTTCTCGTTTTGAACGAGTCTCTCGGCAACGTCGTCCCAGATGCTTGTAGGTTTGCCATTCACGCCCA
>JAPCJN010000103.1 GCA_027886925.1 Nitrososphaerota archaeon | reverse complement strand
TACCCGTCGGGTCGCGCAGCTTCATCTGGATTTCCAAGACGGCTTGATAATTCGACTAGCAAGTTGTTCAATCGACTTGCCATCACGAAGCAAGCTACCGTTGCCAAAGTTGCCACTGTCTTGGTGGTGGCTTTGTTTGCAGGGCATGTCATCAGGACGTACTTCTATAGGTCGCCACTGCTATGATGGTCATTCTCCCCATATCCAGCACAACCTACGGACCCTCCTCAATGCGTAGCATGTCCAATCGGCAGCGCCCTGCAGATACAAAGACCCATCTGGTGAGCCCCAGGTCGATGGCCTGATTAACTGGGATGCCCACCAGCTGGCTATGTCGTTCCGCCTCAATGCCTGAACGGGGTTTTACCCGTGCCCGCCAGGCATTGATGGTAGGCAGTCCAGACAATGCCAAGCATCGTGCGGGGAATGGCGTTTGCGACCCAACGAGTCCTGCAAAACCTGTCAAATCGACTGCTTGACTCCCGGACAAATCTGCGATCCATATGCACGGAGGGCCTCATCCCAATGGGGGTCTTTCAAAGTGACCTTGAACACAACAAGTGCGTAATCTCGCGATAACCGACTTTGTGATGGCCCACGGGTAATCTTCTTTCGGAAATCGTTCAAGAAGGCCTATAGCCACCGATTCGTATTTCTACAGGCCAAGATAGCCCCCGGCACACCAAGAGTGTGATTTGAAGAACCGTGTCAAAGGCACCGACCAGAGGAAAGCGAAGAAACCCGCCCAGGGGTCGACAGTATGGCTTCATCGCCCTAGGAGTAGTAGTCCTGTTAGTGGTAGGCACTTTCGGTTTCTTGTATACTACTCATAGTTTCGGGGTATTTCCAGCCACGTCTACCTCGACGAACTCTTCTTCTAGTAGCTCCTGCAGCCCGGCGACCACGACCACATCATCGACCGGAACGAACGGGACGTACGCGCTGATCTGCACCAATCTAGGGTTGATTGAGCTGCAGCTTTTCCCCGCTTCCGCTCCAAAGACCGTGGCTAACTTCGTAAGCCTAGCCAACTCTGGGTTCTACAACGGCTTGGTTTGGCACAGGATAGTCCCGGGTTTTGTCATCCAGACGGGAGATCCAAACACAAAGAACGGCGGCGGAAACAGATCCACCTGGGGTTCAGGAACGTCCGGCACTTCCGTCCCCTTCGAGGACGATCCGAGTCTTCACAACGCAGCAGGGACCATAGCGATGGCCAGCACCGGCGCTGCGGTTGGTGGCAGCTCGCAGTTCTACATCAACCTTGTGGACAATAGCGCGTCGCTTGATGGTAACTATGCCGTCTTCGGCAAGGTAATCAACGGGATGAGCGTTGTGACTGCTCTGGGGAATGTCCCGACCAATACGACTACCCAACAGCCAACGACCTCCTCGAGCGCCACCGTCGTGAGCGTAACAATCCAGAGTACACCATAGGTCAGACCTTTTCCTTGGAAGAAGCAGCTTTCCAAGCCAAAGTCATCCGACTTGATCTTATTTTTCCGAGCTTTACAGGCCGAAGAAGAGGAACAAGAATACTAGCAGGAGCGGGCCGAAGATTGCAGTCCAATAGAGCTTGTTCCATCGAAAAACTTTAGCGCCATCGAGAGGCATTATGGGCAGCATGTTGAACAAAGCGAGGAACAGGTTCACTGGAAACCCGATGGATGCGATCTGATTCACGAGAAAGATGCCGGTTCCTACGCTTCCTACAAGTAAGAACAGTATTGCTATCGCGATGTTCGTCAACGGCCCTGCGACCGAGATTATTCCGTTCTCTCTCTCGCTGACGTTGTTGCCGGAGATATAGGTCGCGCCCGGCGCGGCGAAGATGAATCCCAGAGTGGAGGTCACAAGCGCCAATATGATTCCCGTAATCCACATCCGGAACTCAGCCCAGTATCCGTATCTCTCCGCCGTGAACTTGTGCATGAGTTCGTGAAGGACGAAGCCGCTTCCCACGGCGACAAAAGAGATGAAGAAGAGGGTGACGATACCCCCTTGAAGGGCAGCGCTTACGCCTCCATTACGTGCGATTGTGAATGCCAGTGCGAGCGCAGCCCAGGCTATGATTATGTCTCTGACCTCCTTTTGCGAAAATAGATATGGGCTCGGGGACCTTCCGGACGACGTGCCTGAATAGGACGACGCGTCCCAAGAGCGGGTCGTGAGGGGACTCGACGCGAATTTGCGACTCAAGTCGCCCGTGCAGCGGTGGGCTTCCGGCAGTCGGTGCTCCCCGCAGAATGTCCCACCGCAGTAGTTGCAAGTGAAGGGAAGATCTTCGTCCGCTCCGCAATAGTCGCACTTCAAAAGTCGCTACTTACTCCTTCCTGGTCCTCCTAATTTCAGCCGAGGGAAATCCTGCCCGTGATCGACCGAACTCTTTCCAGTATGTCCTTCATCTTCATCTTCCCCGCAACGCTCTCTATTCGTTGAAGCACCACAGCATCCCCGGTAGCGATGACGAGAAGCTTCGACCCTTCTGTGAACTTTAGCTTGTCCCTAATTTCCTTCGGTATGACGACCTGGCCTTTGTCTGACACCCTCGTCATCTCGATTATGGGTTCGTCGGCCATCGAAGCAGCACCACTCGGACCGTGTTATTAAGACCTCTCGCAGGAAGCCGACAACCAGGCTCGTGTCGGTCCGTTGGAAGTCTCTCCACAATAATTCACCAACCGGCGCTCCTCAAAGAGAAGCAGACCGCCTTACATTGACCTGGGACCCCACGGTGTCACAGGTGTCTTTTGGGCTAGTCCGTGGGGGGACGCGCAGAATGTTTACCTTTGCCTCCGTCTCCCAGCCTCTTTAGAACTCCCTCGATCATTTGAGGAAGCTTCTTCGGGTCAGCAGATTCGAGCGTAACTATGTTGTAGAGCATAGCCAACCTTGACGCTTCCTTCGTCAGCCCCGGAGATACGCACAGGATCGCCTGCTTTGGACCAACGTCAAAGACCTTGATGAACAACGAGAGAACGCGCGTTTCGTCTTGCTCAATGGTTCCGACAATCACGTCGCAGACGATTTCTGGCTTTTCTCCTTCGCCGAAGCTGAATGAGAACGTGTGCTTCACTCCCGACTTGCCAGTCAAAGCGGCGGGAAAGGTAAGATTTTCCAGACGGGTGTTCTTCGAGAGAACCGAGATGATTTCAGCCTCCGCCATTGATTTCTACCCGGCTGTTACTCCTTGTACTTGCAACCGCGCATCAGCGATGACCGAACTTGAATCTATGTATTGAATGGAAGGGCTTTGATAGACCGGGTGCAAAGAGCAAAAGTTTCTCGGCTCGACAAGCGATTTAAGTTTTCTTATCGAGAGCGTATCAGAGCTGCGGCCTGCGCGCACTTTTCTCCCTGCCGCAACTACCATGATCTACCCCTTGAGGAATCCTACCGCGGCTCCTATGAGGAAGGTTATTGATGAGTACGGAAGATATCCAGCCACTTGCATGACTTTGCTCGTGAGGGCGCCTCCGTTCTTGAATGCACCCACTATGGGGGTGAGCACCTGACTAGGCGCCAAAATCCCCAACCCGATCATGATCAGAATGATGATCGCTATTATCAGGCCGATCTTCAGCGCGGTCTTTATCACCATGCCGACGAGGAATCCCAGAACGAGCGGCACCAAGGCAGCAACCAGAAAGGTCACCGAGAGCGTTGGGACCAGCAAATTTCTTACCCCCTGGACAAAAGTCCACGAATACTTAAGCGTGCGTCTCTCAACGCGAGCGTCTAATCGGGCCCATGATCGTTAGTCTGTCTTGGCGGTGTTGGTCCTCCCGACACCCCTGTAGGCGAAGCCGGCCCTCCTGACAGAATCCGGGTCGAACACCTGCCGCGAGTCCACCAGCGCTGCTCGTTTGGATGCGAGTTGCTTCAGTGTTTTCGGGTCTTCCTTCCGGAACTCGTCGTGGGCGGTACCGATCACTATGCAGTCAGCGTCCTTGACGGCCTCTTCCAGAGAGGGGCTAACCCGAATCCCGAACACGTCCTCGTCTCTGAACATGGGGTCGTATAGCCGAATGGAGGAGCCCATCGCCCGGAGCCTGTCGCATATCTTCTCGACCGGGCTGAGTTGGACGTCTCTGACGTTAGGTTTGTATGAGGCGCCGAGGACCGCGACTTTGGCTCCCTTCGCGGTCTGACCTATGTCGTTCATCGCCTCAAGAGCGAGCTCAACTACGTGGTCGGGCATCCTGTCGTTGATCTCCCGTGCCAGGCGGATGATGTATGGGATGTTGCCCACCTTAAGACCTTCGCTTATCAGGTAGTATGGGTTCGAAGGGAGGCAGGGCCCACCAACCCCTGACCCCGGGTAGTGCGGCATGAAATTGTATTTCGTCGCGCAGGCGTCGATTACCTCGATGGTGTCGATTCCCAACTTCTCGAAGAGCAACGCAAACTCGTTCGCCAACGCGATGTTCACGTCCCTGAACAAGTTTTCAGTCAGCTTCACGGCATTTGCAGCCTTCGGCGTGCTGAGTTTCACCACGTTGACCCCGAAGGCCGCCCTGTAGAGCTCGGCCACGATTTCGCAGCATTGCGAGGTCGTCGCCCCGACGACTCGGGGGACGTTCACCATGTTCTTCATGATGGATCCGGGGTCTGACCGTTCCGGGCAGCTCGCAAGCCCGAACTCTGACCCTGCCTTCAGCCCTGACTCCTCCTCAAGGATCGGCTGCACGACATTCTCGACCGTGCCGGGTCCGACGGTGCTCTCGACTATCACGACGCTCCCCGCTTGCAGATTCATCCCAATCGAATGGGCCGCGCTTTTCACAGCGGTGTAGTCGGGCACCTTGCTCTCGCTCACTGGTGTGGGCACGCTGATGACTATGAAGTCCGCTTGGGAGATCGGCTCGGCGTATTCAGGGTAGGCCTTGAGCCTTCCTTGAGCCACGACCTCTGCCATCAGCTCTCCGAGCCCGGGCTCGTCCTTGAAATGACAGACGCCTCTGCTCACGCTCGAGACGACATTCGGGTCGATGTCGACCCCGCTCACGATTGCTCCGCCCTTTGCGAACATTGTGGCAGTAGGGAGGCCAATCCTCCCGAGGCCGACGACGGCGATTCTGACCCGTCCGGCCTTCAATGCTCCGGCCATTCCTGCCGGAGAAGAAACTAGTGCTTGGGAAGCCAAACTAAAGCGAAACTTTTCCTTATTCAGATGGAGTATATTAGGGTCGCGAATCCGAAATTCACTAGTGTGCCGGCGAAATCTAGCTCGACCGGGTAGGGCATAGTCATTTGCTCCAGGGGCGCGGGGCCCAGGTCACTGTGGCCGAGCTGGTGCCGTCCCGACCCTCAAGTACCTTACCCCCTTCCCTTCAAAACGAGAGGGATCTAACAGCCGCTTGCAATCTACGAGCGTCGCTTCTCCTCCCATGAGCTTCTTTATCATAGCAGGAGTGAGCGCCCTGAATTCATTCCATTCAGTGGCGATGAAGCAACATTCCGCTCCTCTTATGCATTCCGCCATGCTTGACGCAAAAGCCACGCCGTCGCCCAAGAGCCTCCTCGCATTCTCCGTTGCGACCGGATCGTAGGCTCTGACCTTCGCACCCTCCGCGATGAGGAGATTGACCAGCCTGAGTGCGGCCGACTCCCTGACGTCGTCGGTGCCTGCCTTGAAAGCCAATCCCAGCACCGCGGTTTGCCTGCCTTCGAGCTTCCCCAGCGCGCCTTTCGCGAGCGCCAGGGCCTCCCTTGGCTGGACATCGTTCACTGCCAAAGCCGCCCTGAAGAGCGCGGATGGGGTGGAGAGCGAATCCGCGAGGGCAGCTAGTGCCCTGGTGTCCTTGGGCAGGCAGCTTCCGCCGTACCCAAGACCAGGCCCCAGGTAGCGTCTGTCCATCCTCGCGATGATGGCCAGCCCCCTAGCGACTTCGCCGAACTCTCCACCCGGAACGAGGCCGCAGATGTCAGCGAGCGAGTAGACAAGGCTGACCTGAACCGCCCTTGAGATGTTGATCGAGTACTTTACCACCTCTGCCGTGGAAGGCGTAGTGAGAATGGTTTCGGGCATCTTGCGATAGAATTTCTTGTAGATGTCGAGCAACTTTTTCGATGCCCTGGAGTCCTTGACGCCTAGCACAAGCGCCTCTGGCTTCAGTGTGTCCTTGACTGCCGATCCTTCGCGCAAGAATTCGGGGTTCACCGCTACTCCGAATCCGTCCCCCTCTTTCTTTCCGGACTCCGCTTCGAGTATCGGGATTATCTCACGCTCGGTGGTCCCGGGGATGACGGTGCTCTTGACGACGACGACGTGGTAGGAGTCCTTGTCCCGAAGCTTGCTTGCGACGCTCCTGGCGGCCGACTCGACGTACTTCAAATCTATCGCCCCGTCAGGCCCGCTCGGCGTCCCGACGGTGATGAACGTCACCTCGGTGCGGGAGACCGCTTCGTAGTCGGAGCTCAGCCTCAGGCGGCGGCTCTTCAAGGAAGCCCGTAGCATCGAGGCGACCCCCTTCTCCTCGAAGGGAGCCGACCCGTTTTCCATGCTGGAGATCTTTTCCTTGTTGACCTCGATGCCTTCGACAACGAACCCCCGCCTGGCGAAACAAACCGCGGTCGCGAGTCCGACATAACCGAGACCCACTATAGAAATCGACCGTGACCTCAAGACTCGCAGACGAGCTCGCGTCTCTTCGCGTCGTCTTAAGTGCTTCGTCGACATCAGCCCCCGAAATCAGTTCCCGGGGCCTGCACGTGGCTCATCGAGCAGCTCCAACAGGCGAGCGACCCCGTGCTCCCAATCGAACCCCTTCACCCTCCGCGCGGCGTTCTCTCCCATCCGCGCCCGAAGGTCGGGGTCGCCGAGCGTCGTCCTCAACGCGTCGACCAGCTCTGCGGTGTCCCGTTCGCCCACCAAAAAGCCCGTCTCCCCCTGGACTATAGCTTCTGGGATTCCGCCCGAGCGTGTCCCTATCGAGGGTTTCCCGAAGGCGCCTGCTTCGAGGAAGATGGTCCCAAAGCCTTCTACATCGGAAGGAGTCCGCCTAGAGGGCATCGCGACGACGTCGGCCGCGGCGAACCTCTCATACAGCTTTCTGCCTCTCAGCGTCCCGGCGAACGTCACCCTCCCCCGAACGCCCAAGGTGTCGGCGAGCTGCCTCAGCCTGTCCATGTCCGGACCTTCGCCCACTATCTCCAGCACCGCGTTCGGCAGCTCATTCGAGAGCTTTGCAAAGCTCGTAAGAAGGTCGTCCGCCCCTTTGCGCTCGACCAGCCTCCCGACGAAAAGGACCCGTAGCTCGCTGCCTCGAGGAGCAGAGGGCTTGAAGGCGGCGATGCTGGGGTCGACCGAAGGGTAAAGGACGAAC
>JAPCJN010000008.1 GCA_027886925.1 Nitrososphaerota archaeon | reverse complement strand
TGAGGACGAGGAACGCGAGGACGAGGGAAGGCGCCGCCACCCCCACAGGCCCGGTAAACAGGTTGGGACCAGCCGGGATCAGATCAACGGTACACCCATCACCCCCAAGGACTTTGGCCCTCACCCGTCTGGCAGCTGGCCCGGTGTGCGCATCGATCTTTTCATGCCGTACCTCTTGATGCGAGCCAACCCAGGCGATGTTGGGACGCGACCAGTGGTGGGACCGTTCTGGGAGAGCCCCGATGTCATGATCCTTCCTGGAGTGGCCCCGAGCTCCGCCCCACCAGTTCCTGCACAGCTGGGGCAGGTCGCGAAGGCGAATGCGGACAACACCGTCTACGCACACATCTGGAACTTCGGGAAAGCAGCCGCCAGGGAGGTCGTCGTCGAATTCTACTGGTGCAACCCGGCGATCGGCATCAATCCAGGGGGCGTCAACCTCATCGGGCAAACCTTCACGCAGCTAGGGGCTCGGGGGAGCGGGGACGCACACGCCGTCGTCAAATGCCCCGAGTCATGGATAGCCACCTATGTCAACGGCGGGCACGAATGCCTCCTGGTCAGGGCCTGGGACTACGCCTCCGATGTGCTAGGGACGCCCGAATGGGATGCTTCCCTGAACCGGCACCTGGGCCAGCGAAACATTCACGTCATGAGCGCCGCCGAGGCCGCGGCTGCCAACCTGACGCTACACGTAGGGCCACTCTTCGGCACGCCGGCCACGGTGAAGGTGGAGCGAGTCGCGCCGGCAACGATGCCCTGGCTACAGCTGCACAGCGGAGTGCGAGGTCAATTCCCGCTCCAAGCTCCGGGGACAGGGCAGCCGCTCCTCTCTCCCCCTCAGCCAATAGGAGGAAGTCCCATAGGGGGCACGGCTGGCCAGCAGCACCAGGTCAAAGGAGACGACCAGCAGGTGTCCCTCACGACGACCGACGGTCCTCCCGGCCCAGGCCAAGCGCACGTTTACCGAGTATCAGGTCAGCAGGGCGGACAGACTTTCGGAGGCTACACCGTCGTCATCTTAGGCAGCTGACCGGCGTCCGTCCTTCCGGATGACTTCGCCCAATGATGACCTTCTCACATTGGGCAGGACGGGGAGCTACTGGCGAACCTCTTCCCCAATGGGAAACTAACACGTTCATAATAGGAGTCGGCTGGATAGAGAAGAAAAGAAGGGGATAGGATGTCGGTCCTATCACAGCTAGTTTACAATGATATCGGTTAGCGCTTACGATACCAAGGAGAATGCCCATTCTGCCTACTCTTTGGATTCGCTATTTTCCTGTATCTGCCTTGACCTATTGTCCAACATGTCCTGGTGCTCTTTCGAGGTTTGATTGTGCACGTCGGACTTCTGGTCATTTGACGTCCTCTCATGATGAGCGTGGTGTCTTACCATAGCGCGAAAATTTCCTGGAAAGCCATAACCCTTGTGAACATCCAATCTGGTTTGGCTTCAGCTGAACAATGTGGTTTGATGGGAAGCACCAGTCAATCACCACTGCACTCCGGGCCGACAGCACTATTGGGCTCGCATCATCGCCAGAGTGATGTAATGTCTAACGGGACGCTAGTATTACTATACCAAAATTAAGAAACTTTCTCAGAATTTGCAGAATCAGGTTTCTTCCGATTCCTTGAATAGCACTTCGCGTGAAGATTTATTAGCCGCCATCAATCTTGAACGCTGAGAGAAATGATTCCAGACATCGCATTTCTTACTGTCGCTTTATCCGTATTAGCCTTGATTGCAAGGTTTGCCAGAGGGCTAAACCTTCAGGCGCTGTTGGCCCAAATAATGGGTAAGGACCTAATCGGTTCAGTTCGAAAAGCCACGAACGCACGCCCACCTCAAGCTCTACCAAGCTCTGAGTAGAGCAAACTATACCTTTGCTCAGATCATTGGAGCTTTCTAGTCCTGCAGGCGCTTCGGTCGCTTGGGAAGAACAGGCATGGAGAACCTGATTCCAGCTCATTTCTTGCCTTGTTTTCGTCGAGATTCGTAAGGGCGCCTTTGGAATCTCGAGCAGCACCTTCCGCCTCATGTCCACCCTATATGCCCCGTGAAGTTTCGAGTCATTTGGAGACACAGCAAGGCTTTCAGGCTCGATGCGAAGCTCGCAGAAGTCAAACCAAAGACATTTTCATATAGACGCGGCGAAAAAAGGACAATGTAAAGCGAGGGTCTCATTCTCTTCAAAGGTATGCTTCGAGAAATGACGGAGTCAAAGTAACGCTGTTCCAACAAGTGGGTTCAAATCAAGAAAAGACCTCTGCGCAATATCACAGGTCCAAATGCAAATTGGAAGCGGGCCCGGCAAAATTCGATGCAAAAACGCAGCTAGGACTGGTTCCGTTTCGCGGGTTCATGCCTCGTTGGATTCGACCTTCCGTGCAGTCGGTTCGTCTCGGTCATCCGTGTTTTCGCTCGAATCAGTGTCAGGAAGCCTCTATACGTCAGGAAAGAATCTCCTCATGAAGGCCATTATCTCTTCGCTCTGCCTCGGGTTGAGCGAGACCTGCAGACCGTAGGATGTCGGCTTGGGAATTACTGCACCCTCACGGACCAGCTCCTTCGCCATCTGCTCCACACGCTTCAGTCCGTGCTTTCCGAGTTCCGATTCCTTCCATCCTTTCTTGAGGTTATCCATAGCTGTATGACTTGCTCCCCAGTTTCCTCTTTTGTGGAGCTTGAACAGGAGTGTCGCCTTGATATCATCGTCAGAAAGCATAAGTTCACTTATGATACTCCGAAGGTTCTTATTTAAATACTCGCTAAGTTAGTTGGTAATGGGAGAAAATGACATACAAGCCTGACGAGACATTGCTGTTGAAATATCTTGGAGCGAGCCCAACACTTCGAATCATTGATTTTTTCCTGGACAACCCACTCTCTGACTACTCGAAGAACGAGATCGCGAAGAATCTGGCGATGAGCCGCGCGACGTTTTTCAAGTACTGGAAGCAGTTGGCGAAGTCCGGGGCTGTCAAGCCAACGAGAGAGATCGGAAGGGCAACTTTGTACAAGCTGGACAGGGAGAACGACGTGGTGAAGCAGACGATCAAGCTCGATATGACGCTTGCCAGAAAGTCGATGGAAAAGGCGGCCGAAGAATACAGGAAACCGATAACCGTACGAAGCTGAATTCCTACCCTTGTTGTGAGATTTGGACGCCAACCTTTCAAATCGCTTGTTTCTGATACTGGTTTTAGTAAAACGAATTGAACGGGTAATTTTGGCGGGCCCGGCAAGATTTGAACTCGCGGCTTCCAGCTGACTTCCGTAATATGAGATAGAAGGCTGGCGCTCTATCCATTCTGAGCTACGGGCCCACAAATGAGCGCCTTAGGACATTCAACATAAGTGTTTACCGAAAAGGAATCTAGGCGGGAGCCCGCCTGCAAAGTTTTGCAGAAATTACATATCTCCCTGCGAACTCACCACAATTCTGCATCAACGACGTAAAGAACGACCAATTCTTCATTTCAAAGGTTTTTAATGTTCACATGGCAAAAAGGCGCGTGCTAACGCCGCAGGGACGACTCTTTGGGACCAACGGCGTTCGATTCGTCCCCGGCGTGACCGGCGACATGGGTTTTGTGGTGAAACTGGCCGAGAGCATCGGGACATATTTCTCCGAGGGCGAGATCCTGGTGGGACGCGACGGAAGGCTCACCGGACAAATGATGTTCTCTGCGGTCACGGCAGGGATAATGAGCTCTGGAAGGAACATAGCCGAATCGGACATAGTCCCGACGCCCGCGCTCCAATTCGCGACCAAAGCCTTTGGATACAGGGGATCTTGCATGGTCACCGCGTCCCACAACCCGTCGCAATTCAACGGCGTGAAGGTCATGGGGCCGGACGGGGTCGAGATATCAAGGCTTGACGAGCAGAAGATAGAGAAGGTCTTCCACGACGGTTCGGCCAACAAGGCCGATTGGAAGGACGTGGGGACGTCCTCGCTGCAGCCCTCGGTCGTCATGACTTACATCAAAGGGATAATGTCGAAGGTCAACGTCAAGCTAATCGCAGACCGGAAGCTGAAGGTCGTGATCGACTCCGGGAACGGTGCGCAGTCCGTGGCCGCCCCACAGCTACTTGACGCGCTCGGCTGCAAGGTCATAACCATCAATTCGATTATCGACGGGAACTTTCCTGGAAGGGGGCCGGAGCCGACACCCGAAAACCTCCGCGACCTCTTGATCGCGGTCCGGGCCTCGAACGCAGACCTGGGCGTCGGCTACGATGGCGACGGAGACCGCGCCATATTCTGCGACGAGGGCGGGAATCTGTATTGGGGCGACCAGAGCGGATCGCTCCTGGCTGACTACCTCCTCGAGAGGAACCCCAATGCCACCATCGTCACGCCTGTGAGCTCGTCTCAGGTGATAGAGATCGTGGCGAAGAAGCGCTCGGCGAAGGTCATCAGGACCAGGGTGGGCAGCGTCGACGTTTCGAGGGCCATCCTCGAAAGGAAGGCATTGATGGGGTTCGAAGAGAACGGCGGCGGGTTCTTCCCAGCCCACATCCCGACCCGGGACGGCGGGATGACGACCGCGGTGCTGCTCGAGCTCATCGCCATGAGGGGAGCGCCGCTGTCCAGGATCATGGCGGGCGCGTTTCCAAAGTTCTACCAGTCAAAGACAAAGATCCCCGTCGACCCCAGCAGGATCCGCGAAATAATGAGGACTATCGAGAAGCAGGCAGACGGAAGGGTCGAGAAAATCGACGGCGTGAAGGTATGGCTGGACGAGAAGACTTGGGCGCTCGTCCGCCCCAGCGGCACCGAGCCCGTCGTCAGGGTGTTCGTCGAGTCGGAGACGAAGGAGAAGGCAGACGCCACCGCGAAGAAGTTCATCAAGGCCGTCAAGTCGGCCTAGCTTCCTTTTACCCGTGGAAGCTACTGATGGGCTCTGAAGTGGACCCAGCCTTTCTTTTCCACGTTCCTCCCTCCTGGAAGGAGGACTACTGCTCCTCCTCCCTCCGAAGACTTTGTGGTCTCGCCTATCACGCGCAGCTCGCAGCCGAGAGAACGGGCCTTCTCCCTCGCTTCTCGGAGCTTCCCCTTTGGTAGCGTCCCGACGATCTCATACTCTTCGCCTCCATACAGCGCCAGCTCATCCACAGAGAAGGAATTGCGCGACGCGAATTCCGCAAGGCCTCGCGCAAAGGGCAGCTCCGTCAGCCTCACCCCGACGCCGCTCATCTCTGAGATGGTATGGAGTGAGATCGCCAGGCCGTCGCTGGAGTCGATAGAGGACGAAAGAAATCCCGAGATCGCAAGGCCGAGCTCGAGCCTCGGCTTTGGCAGATAGACCGAGGAGACGGCCTCATTCCTGAAGGCAGGTCGGGCTTTCGCACCTTCCAGGAGGATCTTCAAGCCAGCAGCCGTCTGTCCGAATGTCCCTGAGGCCACGACATATTGGTTCGGGAGGGCCGTGTCCCGCTTGACGACATCCCTGGCGAAACCTACCATCATGCAATCGATGATCAGACCCTCGGCCTCACCCGTATCCCCTCCTACCAACTTTACCTGCCATTCGCGAGAGGCACCTGCGATACCTGAGGCGATGTCATCGACGTCGTGCTTCCCGACCCCACTTGGAAGCCCGAGCGAGACCATGAAAGCGGTCGGTCGCACCCCTTTGGCAGCAAAGTCCGAGACGCACGCCGCCACGGCCTTCCTCGCGGCCCTCTTCCAGCCCATTCCGGGGGGGATGTCTGTCTTCGCGACCAGCATGTCGCACTTGAGGACGACCCGCTCGTCCTTTTTGCTGGGAGGAATGAGCGCCACGTCGTCGCCGATGGGGCCGTAGCCTTCGGGAAGCTTGCCGTGGCGCTCGGTGATTATCTTGATGATGTCGTATTCGTCCAGCATCGGTCAAGCACCGGCGCGCTTGACCTTGAGGAGAAAGGAATGCACCAGCTGCTCCGCCTCCTTCATGCTGGACGCCTCAGCTGAGACCCTAACGCCGTCTTCGGTGTTCGATGTCCTCAGCAACACCCAAGAAGTGTTCGACAGCCTGACCTTGAGCCCGTCGAGGGTATCGGCCTGCGGATACTCCTTCTGGAGCTTCTTTATCGCCTCCAGACCCTTCTTGCGTGGGATCTCCAGTTTTTCCCGCGCCTGGTGATAGGACTTTACCTGGGCGTAGACCTTCGTGCCCTTCTTCTTCAAGGCCCCGACGATGAGCGCCGCCGCGATGAGGGAGTCTCTGCAGTTGTTGAAGCTAGCATCGATGAACCCGCCGCTGCTCCCCTCCCCGCCGAGCCTCACGCCCTTCTCGGCCATCAACCCCATAACGTTGGCCTCACCGACCTTCGACCTGAAGACCCGTCCACCCGAATCTCGGACGATTTCGTCGACGGCCTGTGTGGTGTCCACCGAAATGACCACGTCTTTCTCTTTCAGGTTTTGGAGCGCTTCTCTGACCGCCAGAGTGAACATGTAGTCCCCAGTCCGTTTCCTCCCCTCGTTGTCCACGACGACCAGCCTGTCCCCGTCGCAGTCGAAAGCAAACCCTACGTCCGCTCCTTGCTTCTTCACCGTCTTGCAGAGCATGTCCAGCGAATCCCGAGTTGGGTCGATGGTCCTTGTGAAGATGCCGGGGACGTCACCCATGGTGTTGACTTGGCATCCGAGCCTGCGGAGGATGTCGGGCGCGTGTCCAATCGCGGCACCGCCGTTGAGGTCGAGGAGCACCTTTACTCCCTGGGCCGAACCCTCGCCGACGATTTGCACGACCTCGTTGTTGTATGTGAAGCCTTCGGCCGGCCTCGAGGTCCCAGGCGCAGGAACGGCCATCTTTGCGCCTTTGCGTAGGACGTGGTCGAGCTCTTTCTGGTTGATCCCCCTACCGTTGACCACGAACTTCAAGCCGTTCCAGTCAGGCTCGTTATGGGAGGCCGTCACAATCATCGCGGGCAGCGCGTTTCTCCTGCTCTCGCGGAAGATGGCCGGCGTCGAGATGACGCCGTAGTCGATCACATCGGCTCCGACCCCCAGCAGAGCGCTGGTCACGATGCGGGACAAAATCGGGCTGCTGGTCCGCGTGTCTCTCCCCAGAAGCACTTCGTCGGTCCCGAGCATCCGGGCGAAGTTCCTCGCGTTCTCGACCAGTTCGTCGGGGAGCAGGTCGGAGTTGAAGCCCCCCCGGATGCCGCTGGTCGATATGACGGTCAATTGGTCCTGCGACCGCCCCGGCGTGGAACAGTGGTTAGAAATTCATCCGCAACAAGTGAACGCATTTTGAGTTCCTCTCTTTTGACATCTCCATCCCTGTTAACAGCACGATTGCCTCCGAAGATATTCAAAGCCAAGCGCAACGTCACCGTGGGAGAATACAAATTCATCCAGGTCTTCGTAGGCGTGGAGAACTCCCCCACCCTTCTTAGGCTCTTCGGTTCTCAGAGGAACATGTCGAAGATAGTCCGGCACCTGAAGGTGAACATCAACGACTCGGATTGGGGGATTTGGCTCGACCACAACACAGGCGCCGTCTGCGTCGGCTCAAAATATCTCACGGCCGCGAAGATAAACTGCCTCTACCTCGACGTGATACACGTGCTGGTCCACGTAAAACAGTTCCTCGACGGAAAGGACCTCTTCGACCAGACCTTCGAGTACGTCGACCGTCCGACCGAGATCGAGGCGTACCGGTACACGGTGGACGAAGCGAAGAGGCTCCAGATGAGCGAAGACGAGATTCTGCAGTACCTGAGGGTAGACGCAGTCGACGATTCTGAGCTCGGCAGGCTCATCGAGAAGATAGGCGTCAGGCCGCGACGGTAGACCTCTTAACTGAGGTCGAGGCAACTTCGAAGCCTTAAGAAAGGCTCCGCCAAAGAACTTCCTCCTGATGAGATACGTCGAGGGCTCGAAGAAGGTGTTCATGGAGACGGGCACGAGGTTCCCTCGAAAAATCATCTGGTCCGTGGCGCTCATCAAGCACACGGCGGCGACAGCGAACTTCTCCTTCGGGTTGCTAGACCCGAGCGTCGCAGAGGCGATAAGCGTGGCCTCCAAGGAAGCGATGGAGGGGAAGCACGACTCCAAGGTCGTGGTCGACGTGTTCCAAACGGGTTCCGGGACCGGGATAAACATGAACCTCAACGAGCTCATCGCCGAAAGGGCGGGCCGGATCCTCGCGAAGAAGGGGACCAAGAACTCCTTCGTTCATCCCAACGACGTCGTCAACATGGGGCAGTCATCGAACGACGTCGCTCCCTCAGCGATCAGGATAGCCGCGGTCGCCCTCTCCGAAGAGAACCTTGCGCCAGCGATGGACAGGATGTCGAGGCGTCTTTCGGCCCTCTCGAAGCGCACCTCCTCGGTGTACAAGGCGGGAAGGACCCATCTCAGGGACGCCCTACCCGTGACGATGGGCCAGGAATTCGCCGCTTACGCTGACGCGATGGAACACGACATCAAGCTACTTCACAGCATCCTGGCCTACGTGAGAGAGCTGCCCCTCGGGGGGACCGCCGTCGGGACGGGAATCAATGCCGACCCTCGATTCGGTCCGACTGTGATACGCGAGATCAACGAGATCACCGGTCTTGGTTTCTTCGAGGCGAAGAGTCGCTTCCGCGCCATGAGGTTGCTCTCCGACCTCATCATGCTCAGCTCGATCCTGAGCCTCACTGCGCTGGACCTCTATAGGCTCTGCCAGGACGTGAGGTTGATGTTCTCAGGCCCCCAGACCGGGCTGGGCGAGATCGACATCCCGACGCAGGGAGAGGTCGCCGGAAGCAGCATAATGCCAGGCAAGACGAACCCGGTGACGGTCGAGGCGGCGATGCTAGTCTCGGCCCAGGTCATGGGCCTTGACCGTGCGAACCAGGTAGGAGGGATGCTCGGGGAATTCGAGCTGAGCATGGGCGTGCCTCTGGTCGGCTACAACGTGGTGACGCAAATCGAGCTCCTCTCGGAAGCGCTGCGAAAGATGTCGTCGGTCGTCATCGACCACATAGTCGCCGACGTCAAAAGAAACAGGAGACATGCGGAGGCCAGTTCCTCTCTCATCACCGCAATATCGCCGTCCATAGGCTACGACAGGGCAGCATCGATTGGAAGGAACCTCGGGCGCGGTTCCTCGGTGAGAGACGCGCTGAGGGAACTCGGCTACACAGAAAAAGAGGTGGACAAGATCCTCGACCTAAAGAGGCTCGTGAACCCTGGAACCAGAAAGTAGCGGAAGACGGAAAACCGAGGATCGGCCGTCTTGTACTAGTGTTGGGCGCCGCCGCTACCGCAGCCGCATCCTTGGCCCTGGACGTTCGGATTCTCGATCTTAAAGCCCTGCCTCTGCAAGCTGTCGATGAAGTCGATCTTCGACCCCCTCAGAATCTCGACATTGTTCTTGTCCGTCAGGACCTTTAACCCGCCTATCTCTTCGACCAAGTCGTTGTTCCTGGGCTTGTCGGCCAGCTGCATCCCGTAGGTGTAACCGCCGCTGCACGCGCATCCCCCTGATGCATAGACGTCTATCCTGAGGTAAGACTCGGCCTCATTTTGCTCCTTCAAGACCTCAGAGAGCTTCTCCTTGGCTAGCGGGGTAAACTGGACAATCGGGACCATTTTTTGCATGTTAGGTTCCCAACCCAAGCGGTCTTATTTAGGCTATTCGGATTCAGTTCCAATCTCCGTCTTAGAACGCTTTTCCGATCTCAAAAAGAAGAACGACGCGAGGTATATGGCGACCATGACCGATGTGATCGCCAGACCGACCTCGGCGAGCAGGCCCGAGTCGGGGCCGTTTCCGAAGACAATGGGTATCGGCCCGATCAAGATGAAACCTCCGCTGGAGGCGGGGCCGCCGGTTCCGGCACTCGTCAAGGCGCCCAGGAAGACCACGAAGGATCCCACGAATATGAGGACGAGACCCATCGACAAAAGCCTCGAAGAGTTCATCAGCGCATCGAGACCCCTGATAGAAACACTATCACGATCAGGGCGATCGCCAAGGCTATCGCTATGCTCGTCCACTTGGCGTCCGACCCGAATATGATGGGAATCGGGCCTACCATTATCACTCCGCCCCCCTTCGCCTGAGTTTGCCTCTCCCCGTTCTCAGACGACCTGGCGGACGATATCATGGCCAAGATGACGAGCATGAACCCGGAGAGAATTATCGCGGTCCCTATCACCGTCAGGTCTGTCATCTGGGCTCCAGAGTCACTTTCTTTTATATAACGTCCGCCGCACTTTCTTCCATCTTTGCCCGAATACAGGTATTGCGAGAAGTGCATGATGAGGACGGAGCACGAGGCCGTCGTCGACGGCCGAGACTACAACCCGCGGGGCAGAGGCCTCTACAAGTGCAAGGCTTGCGGGAGAGTCAAGTCGATGCGACACCTCCGCCCGAGCTCAGAAATAGGGTATTGACGCCCCTGCTACCTAGCTGTATTCCGCCCTGTCCACGACGTTCTTCAGGGGGTTCCCCTTCAGGTAGCGCATCAGGTTCTCAATCGAGGCCTTCGCGACGCTGCCAGTGACCAGAGCGCTCGGCCCCGACGCGTGCGGGGTCCCGATGAAGTTGTCCAGTTCCAGAAATGGCAGGTCAGGAGAGAACGATTCGCCTCCGCCTTCCTTCGGCCACCATACGTCCGTTGCGTAGGCGGACCTTGGATTCTTCGCCAGCCAGTCGTAGACCGCACGAGCCTGGACCAACTCCCCGCGCGCGACATTCACTAGGATCGCGTCCGGCTTCATCGCGGCCAGCTCCTCTTTCCCTATGAAGCCTCTCGTAGCTTTCGTCAGCGGCAGCGTGAGGACGACGGCGTCTGACTCGCGAAGCAACCTCGTCAACGCTTTTTTCCCTCGGAGCGGGGTGACCCCACTGTCGTGGATTTCGCGCCTGCCGAACGCCAAGACCTTCATCCCGAAGGGCCTAGCCAGCCCCGCGGTCGACCTCCCTATCCCACCGTATCCTATTATCCCGAGGGTCTTCCCTCTCATGAACGCCACCCTGCCACCGAGCTCGTCGAGCCTCCTCCGTGATTGGGTGCCGTCGGCATACCTGCCTCGCCTCAGCTCAAGGTCGAACCGCACGATGCCCTTCGCCGCCGCGAGCATGAGCCCAATGGCGAACTCGGCGACCTCGCCCGAGTAAGCGCCGGCGTTGCTGCAGAGCACCACGCTCTTGGGCAGGAGGTCGAAGCGTATCCCGTTGACCCCAGCGTTCCCGGCTTGGAAGAAGCGCAGTTTCCTCATCTTAGACAGCCGGGCCGCGTCAAGCGACTTCGGCCATCCATGGGCGTAGATGCCGTCGATCGAAGGCAGCACCAGGTCCTGCTCCTTCTCATCCATGTCCTCAAGCCAGTACACGTCTCCGTGCCGCTTCAGAGGCTCGAAAGCCTCCCGAGGAAGGAAACTCTGGACCACGAGAAGCTTGGCTCGGGTCTTCCTCATCGGGGCTCCTTTTCAGCGCAACATATTCAAACGATTCGATGAGCTGCTCCTGTAGCCCTTAAAGGAGGCCTCTCCGTAGTTACCAAATCGGTGGATGGGTGGGTGGGCTTCCCGTGAAGATCAACTCCTTGCTCGCCGCCGCGCTGCTCCTGCTCGCAACCGTTGCGTCGGTGCTGGTTCTCGGGTACGCAAGGACATTGGGCTCCCCAGTGATCCAACTTCTCGCCGTCCTCGTTTCGATGGGCGTCATTTTCTACGCGAGCCACCCTCTCGGCCACTTCTTCACCGCGAAAGCATACGGCGTCGGGACCGAATACTTCTTCGTAGGCCGGAGCGACTTCCGGAAGCTCGACACGAAGCCGATGAGCATGGTCGGCAACCTAGTGCCTACCATAGGCACCAAACTGAAGAAATCCGAGTTCACGTTGTTGCCTCCAAGAAAGAGGGGCTACGTCTTCGGATCGGGGGTGATTCTCAGTGTCGCGTTGATGGGAATCCAACTCGTCTACGTTTTCATCGGCGGTTTCAATATTCTCGCGGTCGTTTTCGCCTTTCTCTTCTTCGCTGCGACGCTCGCGACTGAATTCCTATTCAGCACCAAGGTCGGAGACTTTGCCAAGATGACGGGCGAGTTCAAGAAGGCTCATACGCCGTAGTCTAGTCCTCGCGAGGTTGGTCGGAAGCGTCCTCCCTGATGGAGACTTCGTCCCGCCCTACTCTCATCTCTTCGAGCTCTTGCTCAGCGTCCTTCAGTGAGATCTCCTTGTAAAATTCGATTTCATAGAGGAGACCGCAGCCTTTCCATCCGCGACCCAGCAGCTCCTTGCCTATCTGCGCCGCGCGTGTCAGCCTGCGAAAAAGCTCTTCGCCGCAGGCGCTCACCTCGTCAAGCAGTCTCGCATCGACATCAGCGCCCTCGAGGTCTTCGACCTCCCAGGCTGGTTTCCCGAACAAGAACACTGAGACCGTGACGAGGGGCTTGACGGGCTCCGGCGCGCTCATTGACCAAGAAGCGGTTCTCGGTAATTAAGCGCCTGCCGATAAACGTCCTGTGATTACATCGCGGTCTCACTTTTTTCTCGTTCCTGCCTGCCTAATTGGCTGGCGTCCCCCTTCTGAGAAGCGATTCCACCTTCGCCGCTATTCCTAGCCTCTCGTCGAGATGCACCGTGAATATGCCGACGGCCGCTCCGAGAACGGCGCCTGCCATGACGTCTAGAGGATAATGCACGCCGAGAATGACACGGCTCAAGGCGACTCCGCAGGCAACCAGAATTATCGGCGCCGCCTTGTTCCCCCACCGCAGAGCGACCGCCGCCGCTACGGCGAACGCCTTCGTCGCGTGCTGCGAAGGAAACGAGGAGCCGGCTCCAAGACCAGCCGGCAGCAACACGTTGCCCAAAGTCTCGTATGGCCGCGGACGGAAATACACGGCGTCGAGGGCCTGCACAACCGCATCGGCGACGACAAATGCTATCAAGATCTCCAGCGCCAACTTGGCATTTCTACGGTCTACAAAGAAAAGCAGCAGTGCGAATAGAGCTAGAACCGGTTCATATCCAAACTGCGTAACTAGCGTGGCAGCGACTGCGACCAAATAGGACGAAGAAAGGCCGTTCAAAGAATAGAAGAGGGAAACATCAAACAGGGTAGCCGCACCAGTGACCACGATCGCCGCAATAATCGTGAACATCGCGAGAAAAAAGACCGACGCGATTGATAGAGACCTGACGCGCAACTTATCCAACCTGAACTTCATGGCATTCGCTTAAGAAAGGTTACCAGATGCCTCCGTTGGCCGTTAGGAGGCTTAAGTAAGCACGAACCGGGTTATGGGAAACCGATAGGAAAAGACGATGAAAAAATACGATTTGCACATGCACACCAACTTTTCTCCTGACAGCAGAAACAAGCCTGAGAGCATCCTGCAATTGGCAAAGAAAGCCGGTTTGAACGGCATCGCAATAACCGACCATCACACCATCGACGGCGCGCTCCTCACTAGGGACCTCAACGAGGACAAGGATTTCGAAGTGATCGTGGGTGAGGAGATCACCACGAACCGAGGCGACGTGATAGCGCTTTACATCAAAGAAGACGTCAAGGAAAGAGATTTGTTCAAAGTCATCGACAGCATAAGGAGTCAAAACGGTCTTGTCATCATACCTCATCCCTTCAGGCCGTTCCGGCAGAGATTCAATTATCCTCTGGAAAGGCTAGTCGGAAAGATTGACGGGATAGAGACGCTCAATTCAAGAAATCCTGATTCTTCAAACAAAGCCGCAGCAAGAGTAGCGAAGCAACTATCCCTTGCGGCGATAGGCTCAAGCGACGCTCACATCCTCTTAGACATTGGAAAGGGATACACCTTGTTTGATGGACAGCTGCGCGAAGCTATCGCATCAAGGACCACGACCAGCGCGGGTCCAAACAAGTTCGTCATAGCTTTCCTCTCGCATCTTGCGGCGACCTGGTTCAAAGGGCTGACGACCGTCCTGGGTCTGAAAAAATAGAGGTTCCCGGTTCTTCTACTACTGATTCCAGACGGCGTTAGCAAGTCGACTTTCCGGCGTACTTGTACCCGCCGCTTTGCCATCCTTTGCTTGCAATCACGCGCAACGCCTTCGGGACTACTTTGACCTTGACCGGCGCCGTACCGATTATTTCACCGTCAGCTTGAACCGCGACCTCGCCCTCTGCGCTTACGTGTGCTTGTTTTATCTGGAAGTATTCCCTTTTGAGGAATTTGTTCAGCCGTCCCCTTGAGAGGGAGAGGATCAAGTCGATTGCAGGCCATTTGTCCCGGTTGA
Organism: Nitrososphaerota archaeon; assembly: GCA_027886925.1. Next base: position 19,804 of record JAPCJN010000008.1, on the reverse strand, counting down.
TTATCACCAGATCCAGAAGGCCGTCCGTCATGCTTGCCGCGTCTGCTAGCTGATGTTCGCCCCAGATGTGTCTGCTGTTGGCTATGATCGCAAAATATCCGGTCGAGATCGATGAGTGCTGGACGTTGATCTTCGGCCACTTGTAGGTAATAAGATGCTTGGTTCCAAGCATCGGATAAGCAAGGCCTCCCCACTTTTTCCTGAACTCCGAAGTCGCATCTTTCATGACAAGCGCGTCAAAGCCAATGCCCAAGACCATGGAATAGTAACGGGACCCCTCCTTCGTTTCCGCATAGCCAAGATCGATCTGAATTTTTTGCCCCTCTGTGAGAAGCTCACACGCTTCCTTGACGCCGGGCGGTATGCCCAGTTCTAGGGCGAAAACATTGGCGGTGCCAAAGGGGATTATCGCCAACGTCGTCCGCGATCCGGCGATCCCGTTTATCGCCTCGTTTATCGTTCCGTCTCCGCCGGCAACGATCACCAGATCGTACTTGTTTCTCGCGGCTCTCGATATCTCCATCGCGTGCATCGGAGATTTTGTGAATTCTACGTCGAGCCTAATTTTTGCCCTCTCGCACTTTTCTGTCACCGCTTCTATGATTTCGTCGACCGGTTCTTTTTGAACGCCTGTCGCCGCAGGCGTTTCTGCCGTCCCTTCTGGTGTCGGAGGCGATTTTCTTCGGCCTATCCCAGCCATCGGGTTTATGATGAGTTTGGCTCTCTTCACCGCGCCCTTTTTTCCCAATGTCCTAACTCGGACTGACATCTGCCAGAAGGCTCCTTCTAGCGCGTCTCCATCATCGACATTGGCTACCTTGCATGTTTCGCTACCAGAGTCCCTGCTCGCGCGCACCATTCATCGGAATGTCAGTCAGCTAGTCCACAGCACCACTTAACCATGCAGGAAGAATGTGAGGGTGCGAGGTGATTCAGCCGAAGCCGAATACACGCGGTCGCAATGAATTTTTGTGCCTTCGGGATCCAAATCCATGACCAGTGTGTCCCTAAAATGCGCAAAGAGATTCTCGTTGAAAGGGCAACAGTCGAAGGCCGCATTCTATCGCAAGTTCAAGAGGGATTGCTTTAGCCCGCTTGCACTCGCATCTACTGCAGAGCTACGAGGATTGGGATGAGTCCGCGACCAGAATCCATACGGCCCATCGCCTTTCCTATCACTATTGAACGAGGATTATTGTTGAGACGCCCACACTAACATACTATGGTGGTAGTAGGTTTATAACCTACTATACCAATAGTAGCTGCGGGCAACAAAGTGAAGACAAGCACCGACGGTCAAAAGACAAGTGCACGGGTAGGCGAGAGGCGACTCCTCTCATTGGTGCCTCAATTTCTTGCGCTGGTACTCGTTCTTTCGACCATCGGCGTCCTGCCGATTTACTCTGTTGCAGCAGCAAGTGCAAGCACAACTACTACAACCTGCACCCCTGACTTCAGTATGACCGTAGCTCCTGCCACTCTCACAATCGTGAAAGGAGGTCCCCTCGGAAGGATTGGCGTAGGATTCAAGAGCCTCTGCGGGCTTGCGGGTACGATAAACTTCGGAGTGAGGGGAGTCACTCCCCGAGCCACTGAAACTTGCAACAGCAAGGGCGTGTGCACTTCAAACGGCCTCTTGTTCCACCAATGTTGCTATGATCTACCAATAGGGGCGAACGGCGGCACTGGAAATACTATCACTGTCAATGCTACAAAGAACACTCTCGCGACGACCTATCAGGTAAGGATAACTGGAACTGATGTCCAAGGAGGTCCAGGCCACGGCGTAACGCACTCCGCAAATGTCACGATAACCGTGAGCACTTGCTGCGTTGCCAGCTTTACGAGCGCTGCGAATCCAACCAGCATCACGGTCAAACGAGGTCAGACGGCGACTTCCGCAATCACTGCAACAGGTACTGGCGGTTTCAACGCACAAATATTCTACTCGGGCGTGATTTCACCCTCATCAGCTTCATCGGAGTCGTGCAACCTGCAACCTCCCCAGCCGACTCTAACTCCGTCGGCCCCTTCGGTCATCTCGCTATTGACTTGCAGTTTCCCGACTGCTGGCACGTATACTGTGACTGAGACGGTTGCTCCATCAGGTGGTACGCCGACCCGTACCGTGGTCGTTACAATAATAGTGACATAACCGCAGAGCATGATCTGAAAATCAAAGAGATTCCGGACTCGAATTGAGAACGTCAGTGGGCAACCGGTCGTAATTGCTCGACTTTGACTTGCTTGCCTGTTCGAGCTCGTCCGCAATCCTCAAGAGCCTTTCAATCCTCTCCTTGACGCTTGGAGGACTGAGGACCCTGGAGCTTCCGAGGATTGATAATCCTTTGACATTCACATGCGACTTGTCGATTGGATTGGCGGAACCGATCTTCAGCAGGGCTGATGCCAGCGAAAGAGGCTTCTGCGTTTCACGGGCCGACAGCTCATCTGCTGAGAACTCCTTCTCGCCACAGACCGCTCTCTCCACGAAAGGCATGAATGGATCGAAGAACAGAAACCTCCGGTAAACCGCGACTATGGTGCTCAAACGCGTGTCGTGGTTCTTGATGTGGGCAATCTCATGTACCAGTACGGTTTCGACCTCGTCCCTGTCGAGGCGAGTGACCAGACCTTTGGAAATCACTATCGTGCCTTCCGTCCCCCCAATCGAGTAGGCGAAGGGGACGGAACTAGGCGACTGGAGCAATCTCAGGACAACGATTCCGAGGCTCTTGGCCATCCTTAGTGCGGGGTCTATCACAGAACTCTCTGGCTCCGACAGCTCCTCGGCCAGCCTTCTCGTGATTGCATTGGGCACCTTGACCGTCACCAAGAAGGAGAGGGGCACAGCTAGCAATAGGCTCGTAAGGATCGAGAGCCCGAACACCGTCCTTACCGCATCGAGGTCCAATCCGTTCTGGTATAGGCCGAGGAAAGCGCCGCACAGGAGCAGGCTCGACGCGAGGAAGGTCCACGTGAAGACGTTGGTGACGATGAAGCCGAAGAGTATCCGAAGCCTCCTCTGCGGATGATGCCTTTCTAACTTGAAGAGGGTGAAGAGAAGAATGAGCGATGCATAAAGGATCCCAAGGACCGCGGCTATCGGCTGGCTCGTGAAATAGGCCGCCAACACCTGGAGGAAATTCATTAGGGCCGAGCGCTCCCTTTCTTCTTGTTCTCTATCCTCTCTCCGAGCTTTTGGGCCTCCCCAGGCGAAAGCTCGTTGAGCCTGTCATAGATAGTCGACGCCACCGACGGGCCGAACGCGTTCACGAGTTTGTCTACGACTTTGTTCACGACCTGTTTCTCGAGGTCGGGATTCTTAGGGACGGAATAGACATATTTTTGGCCCGTCCTCCCCAAAACCGATTTTCTAGTGACCATGCCCTTCTTGTGGAGCCTGTCCAAGGTCGTGCTCACGGTAGTGTAGGCGATGGGCCTGCCGGCCTTCAGCTCCTCTGTGACGTCACCTGCCGCCGCGTTGCCGAGCCGCTTCAGGACCTTGAGAACCTCTGCTTCTAAGCTTCCAATCTCCGGATCCCTGGCCGACAGCAATGCTCGCTTCACCACTTCTGACGGCCTACTACCGGGATAGTATCTTTTATATATGGCGGTCTGAGAAACTACCGTGATAGTAGCATGGGAGCAAGAAGAGGCGCTAACGCGGCGACTGGCATTGCGGCTGTGCCTCATCACGGGCACTCACCGGCGGGGACGACCTTGAGAGGGCAGTTGACCGTGCTCGCCGCCTAGTCGACGGGTGAACAAAATGACCCCCAGCTCCCCCGTCAGTTCAAAGAACAGGAGGACCGGACTGATCGCGGTGTCCGTGCTGGTGATACTCATCGTAGCAGCCCTTGCGGCGGTTACCCTGTTCGGAAAATCCTCGAGCACGTCGTCCTCGACGGGCAGCTCGAGCACTTCTTCCGCCAAAAGCGCGACCGCCACGTTTCCCTATGGCGGAGGGGGATTCAACACTGCGGGGAACATCCTGATTACCGACCAGTTCAACAACCGTGTCATAGAGGTCAATCCTCTCACCAACCAGATCGTCTGGAGTTTCGGCTCCGGAAACGAGTCGCTCTGCAACCCAGGTCCAGGCTCGATCATAGGGCCTAACGACGCCGAGCGACTCGCCGGCGGATTGACCCTCATGGCTGGAACGGGCATCCCTGCAGGTGTGCCGGCGCCCGCATGTGCAGACAACCGTGTGATCATAGTCAACCAACAGGGGAGCATCACATGGCAGTACGGTCAGGCAAAAGTCAACGGCTCAGGATCGGGTTTGCTCAACGTCCCCGTCTTTGCCATCCAGGTTCCAAACAAGGACATCATGATTGTCGACCAGGGGAACAACCGCGTAATCGAGGTGAACTACACGACGAAGCAGATTGACTGGTCGTATGGGCCGACCTCCGGCTCTGGCCAGCTGAGCAATCCCAACGCCGTGCAGCTTCTGACCAACGGGGACGTCCTCATCGCCGACCAGAACAACAACCGGGTAATCGAGGTCAACCACGCCGGCAGCATCGTCTGGCAATACAACCAGGGGCTGAACACCGCGGCGTTCGCGAGCCGGCTCCCGAACAACGACACGTTGATTGCGGATGCTGGCCACTCTCGCGTAGTAGAGGTATCGCCTCAAGGTAACGTCGTGTGGCAGTACTTCACAAACCAGACCCAGGGCAGCAACCCTACCCCATACCCATCCAACGCCGTCCGCCTCGCCAACGGCGACACTAGCATCGCGGACACGCTGAACAACCGCTGCATCATCGTCAACAATGCGGGCCAGATAGTCTACCAGTATGGCAAGACTAACGTCCCTGGGGCCGGACCGAATGAGCTCAACTGGCCGTATTCATGCTACTTAATCGGTGACTACACGGGTCAGACGGTCCCACCTGGCATCACCGGTGCATCCACGACGACCGCGGTCGCGATGATCACGGTTCCCGCGGGTACTGGATCCAGCTCTAGTCTTAATTTCTCTCCCAGTACCATTACGGTAGTCATCGGCGTGAACAACACGGTCATCTGGAATAACGACGACGTGGCGACTCACACGGTGACCTCCTCGAATGTCCCGAGCGGAGCACAACCATTCGACGATGCGAACCTAGCTCCTGGAGGTAGCTTCTCGGCGACTCTAACTGTTGCTGGAACCTATGATTACCATTGCAACATTCATTCGTGGATGAAAGGGATCATCATAGTCAAGGGCTGACGAGCTGCTTGACCAAAGACTAGTAGGCCTCGTGCCCCTGCTCGCGAGTCGGCAACCTCTATGCGCGCTTTCCTACACTCCGTACGAGTTACATGACGAGCGTCAAGGTGAATCCATTTTATAAGGGACAGCAGCAGTAGAAACTCGGCATGAACCCTGCGAAGAGAGGTCTCACCACAGGAGGGAAGTTAGGGATCGTCGTCATACTGGTTATCCTTGTGTTGGGAGGAGCCTACTTTGCTCCATCATTAATGACGGGCGGAACCCATTCGTCCTCCTCCTCCTCTCGGTCTGCGGGGTCGAGTTCAATCCCCCTGGCGGGCAACCAGACCTTGGGACTTCTCTCGCTCTTCGGGTATTTCTCTCAGATGCAGATGCAGGCCGCCACCTATGACAACTCCGAAGGTAATGCCCTAGTCGAGCAGCACACCGTCTCATATGTGGTTCTCGGCAAGGCGTCGCTCAACTCCACCCAGTATACCAAGGTCCAGTTCTCTCAAACCGGGTCGAGCAACCCCATTATCGCCTGGTTCAACTCAAGCGGAGGAATCAACCGGGTGGACCTTATCGGAGTCGGGAACTACACGGGGACCAGCGCAAGCGTCTACGCGCAGCTTTACGTCTCGGCCTTTTCGCTGATTACGGGGCTGTCGAGCAATGCCACAATATTTTCGATCCTGAGCAAGACCTCAGAGAATACGACGAGCATAGGGCCTACGAAGTTGGACGTCGTGTCATACGCGCTCGCGGCGCCGACCCCTCCGTATACCAGCATAACTGCAAGGTACGCGACGATTCCCGGCACGAATACGAGGCTCGCAGTCTATCTGGATGAGAAGACGAGCGACTTGATGGAGTCCGTTGTCCAAGTCCTGAGTCTTACCAAGTGAGCACGACTACCTATCGAAATCACGAAATGTATGGAACAGCGTGAGGTGACGCCTTGAACATTCGAAGGTCCAGAAAGTCGCTGTTGTTGCTCGCGTCGGCGATACTTGCGGCAATCATCATCATCGGCCTGGCAATCCAGCTCTATCCCGGACCGAGCGCGCGCACCAACAGCTCGAGCCAGAGCACCTCTGCTCTGGGTCAGAATTCTTCCTCAGCCTCATACTTGTCGCTATCGAGGACGATACCTTTACCCCCAACCCAGGGTAGAATTGACCACATGTCGGTCGACCCTGGTCGCGGATTGCTATTCGTCGCAAATTACGTAAACAACACGGTGGCCATTGTCGATATCAATTCAGGCCGCTTCCTCCACTCGATCGGAGGTCTGAACAACCCACAGGGGGTCGCATGGGTCCCTGACGCAGGACGGTTATTCGTCAGCAACGCCGGAGACGGGACCGTCGACATCTTCAACGGAAGCTCGTTCGCGCCTGTTGGGAAAATCACCCTATCCGGAGACGCCGATAATCTGCGCTACGACAGCGGGACAAAGCTGCTCTACGTCGGATATGGGTCGGGAGGAATCTCCGCGATAAACACGACCTCGGACGCTGTCATGACGACCAAGGCGCTACCAGCGCACCCGGAATCTTTCCAGGTCGAGGCCAACGGCCGAGCGGTCTACGTGAACGTCCCGTCTTCCAACCTCATAACCGCCTTCGACAAGACCACGGGCAGTTCGATCTTGAACCGCTCCATGACGGGAAGCAACTTCCCGATGGCGCTCGACGAGGCTGGCGGAAGGTTGTTCATCGCGACTAGGAATCCATCGGAGCTCCGAGTGCTTGACACTTCGACGCCCTCACTGAGGAGTGTCGCGAACGTCACAATCGCGGGAGACCCTGACGACGTGTTCTTCGACGCGTCCCACGGGCTGGTCTACGTTTCTTGCGGCGGAGGCTCTCTCGAAGTCATCAAGCAAGCTGACCCTACTCATTACAGCGTCGTCGAAACCGTCGCCACGGGTCAGGGGGCGCGTACGTCGCTATTGGTGCCTCAGCTTGCCTCGATCTTGGTGGCGGTGCCCGCCAGCACCGGCCAACAGGCAGAGATTCTTGCCTATGGCTTCGGCTCAGCGGTCGCGAACTCTTCGAGTCCGACGAGTCCGACCTCGGCCTCTCCTATCCCCGCTGCTGCCTCGTTGTCAGCCGCCCCAGTCAAGGGGCCTTCCGGCCTTCTCGTCACCATAGCCGGCAGTGGTTACTTCCCAGGGGCAATGTATCAGGTGTGTGTGGCCGCCTTCGGAAACACTAGCTGCGGGTTTGAATACACCTCGGCTGGTTATCTCGCAACGATCGGAGGGTTTGCGACCATGGGAACCTTCGTCGCCGACTCGGCCGGCAACATACCGGCTGGGACGAAGATGGCGGTTCCCGACCTCTTTGAGGGCGGATATAGCCTCGGCATCGTCCGGGATGGCGAGGACGCTTTCTTCGTCTCGACCCCTTTCACAGTCGAATCGCCTAGTTTGTCGATGGGCGCGACGTCCGTCGTCCCCAAGACCAACGTGACTCTCACCGGCAGCGGATATGCCCATTCGACGACCTACACTGTTTGCATGGTCCTCGCCGGGACATCCGATTGCGGATACCCCGGTGATCGCGAGGAGACGCCTCCTGGGATACATCTCGGAACCTTCACGACTGACGTTAATGGTAACATCCCTTCCGGGACGAAGGTGACAATCCCTTTGGTTCAGCCTAGTCCACAGGTGATTGGCATCTTCCTCCCGAGCGGCGGTTTCATCCTGATTTCCCAAGTCCAATTCACTCTCACCGCCTCAACGTGACTAACAAACAAGCCTGCCTGCATGCTCGCGGCGCCGACCTCCCTCGCGCCAGAGTCACGGCAAGATGCGCCGCGATTTCCTGCACGAACGCTTTGTACTTTGATATCTTGCATTAGCAGGAATTGTGGAGGGAATCGTAGGGAGGGTTGCGCAAGAGTCGAAGATGCGTGTCCCTGCCGCGTCGAAACCCTGCCGCGGGGACTTAGATTCTAGGATTGCAGAGTTGAGGAAGGAAAGCATAAGCAGGAATATGTGATTGCTTTGGATGCATGGATTAAGGTGCGGTCGCAGGTACGCAACCTAATTGCAATCGCCGCAGCCGCGGGAATTCTTGTCATTATCGGTTCCATGATGATTCACTACCGGCCGGCCAAAGGCCTCGACGTGGGCGAATTTGATCCTCACCTTCTCATTTGTGAGCTTTGTCGGCAGCGGAGGCTTCTTCATTGGGGCGGTTCTTGGTATCGAAGGAGGGGCATTTACACTTGCCGCGAGTTAAGATTTGAAGGGTGTTGTCATGGAGGCGGCAGCTTCTCCTCCCTGTCGAACAGCATATCCTGGTAGGATTTCTCGGACAGTTTCTGAGAATAATATCTTTCATAGAGAGATACGTGTTTGTCTTCCAGCTTCATCAGATACTCGTGCACTCTCTGGGCGGCTTCTCGACCGTGCCCCATGGCTTTGACCACGAGGGTCTCTCCTGTGGTGACATCACCGGCAGCGAATACGCCAGCCATTGACGACCGGTAGTGGTCATCTACAACGATTGCGTCCTTCTTGCCCATCTTCAAGCCGCTCCGCTTCTGCAGAAAGGAGTTTGGTCCTCTGCCTACAGCAAAGAGTGCGCTATCACACTTGATGTCGAAATCTTGTCCCGGGATGGATTCAGGGCTCTTTCTTCCGGTTGCGTCGGGTGCGCCCAGTTTCATGGCTGACATTGTGATGCTGACCAGCTTGCCTTTGGAGCCGTTGCATGATTTGGGATTTGTGAGGAACTTGAACTTGATGCCTTCTTCTCTGGTCTCGTCTACCATTACAGGGTCGGCACCCATCTCGCCCTCCGTTCTTCGATAAGCAACTGTCACGTTTCCGCCCGTCAACCTGAGCGCGGTCCTAGCCGCATCGAGTGCACTGTCACCTCCGCCTATCACGAGGATATCTTTGCCTAGGTCGTACTTCGGGTGCTTTAGGTACTTCTTGACGCCGTTTATGTAGACATCCTCCAAGAATGTGTAACCGGCGTAGACGCCTTTCAGATGTATTCCTGGGATGTCTAGCTTTGACACATCCTTTGGACCAGTCGTGATCAGGATGGCATCAGAACCATCGGATAACAATTGGGTGAGAGTGACATCTCTACCAACCTTGACGCCGGTCCTTACCTCTACACCCTGCCCTTTGATTCGCTCGATCTCATAGAGGAGAACGTCCTTTGGGAGATGGTAATCGGGGATTCCATACCAGGCGGTTCCGCCGGGAGTTGGAAGCTCGTCATAGAGAGTCACGGTGTGACCGTATCTCCTGAGCAGGGATGCGGCCGCCAAGCCGGCAGGCCCGGCTCCGACGACCGACACTAGCTTACCAGTCTCCTTCTCCGCCATAGGATCTGGTTGTCTCGACTCGTTCCGCTCCCAGTCGGCGACGAACTTCTGAATCATTCCGATGGAGATTGGCTGCCCGCCCCAACGCATCACGCATGCGTCTTCACACAGCCCATCCAGTTGTGGGCAGCATCTGCTGGTGACGCCCAGGAGCGCGTTGGTCTCCCTGATCCTATGAAATGCGGCCTTGAAATCACCTTTGGCCACGGCATCGCACATTCCCCTGACATCCATTTGCACCGGGCAAGCGTCCATGCAGACCGGATTTCCACATCTCAGGCACCTGTCGGCTTCTATCATCACCTCTTGTTTTGTGTAGTCCTTTTCGACCTCGGAGAAGTTCTTCTTTCTGTCGTCCGGGTCCGACTTCGGAAACGGGAACGGCCCGACCCGCTTTGGCTTGAAATTGGCGCTCAGAGCTTCAACTCACCAGCTCAAGCCGTCGAATAAAGCAGGTAACAGGACGCAGCCAGTGGCAGACCGATATCTTCAAGCTCCTCCGATATGCGCACGCGGTGACCCTCCTTCCCTAGACCCTCATATTCTCCTACCGGCACGCCTCTGAACCTTCTCAGCCTTTCCATTGTTTCGAGATCTATCTCGGTCAAATCAGAGAATGGGAAATTGTCCAGCCTGCAAATGAACTTCTTGCCGACCAAGAACTCCCTCAACGGTCGTCCCTCTGGCGCGGCCCCGAACATGTAAAATTTACCTTTGTGCAAGAACACGTGGTAGCGGACAGTCAGAACGATCGTCCCCAATGCGGCGTCATGCGCGTCGCGGGCCTTCAGTCGCTTCACCGTCATGGAGAATGGTATGATATCTCCATTGACCCTTGCAGTCAGAGCCCATTCGTTTCCATCCTTTGTAGCTAGGACATGACTCAAATCATGACGCGTTCGCATCTCGGCGACCTCCTTCCCATTGATGTAGATGGAGGCACCACCCGGTCTGTCAGCGGCCTTCACGATGTAATCGGCGACCAAGCTCATCGCACGACTCATTTTGCGAATTGCCCAGGAGAATCATATTAATCCTTTAGTTTCCTTTGGTTTGTTAACTTAATCTACAGATGAGCCTCGACGACAGTCTTACGGGGCAGGCGTGGCACTCTCGGTGCCCCTGACCGATATCAAGCGAGCCCATGCGAATCAGCCGAGCAGCCCAGCTCCCACGAGCGCCCATCACGAGCCATGAACTGGTCCGCTTCGGTCGGACCCCAAGAACCTGCTTTGTAGGGATGCGGGGCGTCAACATCGGCATTTTCACTGCCATTCAAGAGGGGGTCAAGTATGGCCCACGACCGGTCTTCGAAGTCATTGCGGACGAAGAGCGTCGGGTCACCATGAATTGCGTCTAGGAGCAACCGCTCATAGGCCTCCGGGAGCGCGCTCTTGCTGAAACGATTGTAGTGAAAGACCAAGTCCGCCGGCGCGATCTTCATCCCCATGCCAGGCACCTTCGTCTCGAAACGAAGGTCGACTCCCTCGTCCGGCTGGATGCAGAGCGAGATCCGGTTGGGGCTGACGTCCTTGCTCTCAGGAAAGAGCATGAGGGGGACGCTCTTGAATTTCAGGCCGATCTCCGTCGCCTTCCGCGGGAGCATCTTTCCTGTTCGAAGGTAGAACGGGACGCCATGCCACCTCCAGTTGTCCACGTAGAGCTTCAGGGCTACAAAGGTCGGCGTCTTCGAATCCCTCGACACCCCCTTCTCCTTCAGGTAGCCCCGGTACTGGCCCCAAGCCACGTCGCTTTCTTGGGGCCGACGCACGGCTTTGAGCACCTTGACCTTCTCGGCCCAGAGGCTCTGGGCGTCGAAGGAGGAGGGAGGTTCCATCGCCGTCAGGCTGAGGAGCTGAAGAACATGATTCTGAACCATGTCTCGCAGCACTCCGGCATGATCGTAATACCCGGCGCGGTGCTCCACGCCTATGTTCTCAGCCATCGTGATCTGCACATGGTCCACGTAGTTCCTGTTCCATAACGGTTCAAAGATGGAGTTGGCGAATCGAAGACTGACTATGTTCTGCACAGTCTCCTTCCCTAGATAATGGTCGATGCGGTAGACCTGGCCCTCGTTAAAGACTGCGTGAAGCTGTCCGTTAAGTGTGCGGGCACTCTTTCTGTCCCTCCCGAACGGCTTCTCGATGATGATTCTTGTCCATGCGGAACCTGGGCGTGCTAGGCCCGACCTCCCTAGCTGCTTGACGATTATTGGAAAAAGTTGAGGGGGCGTCGACAGATAGAATAGATGGTTCACGTTGCCTGAACCCTTCCCTGAGTCTGAAAGCTTCGCTGCAAGCAAGCGGTAGGTCTTTGGATCGTCATAGTCTCCCGCGAGGTAGGAGAGATTGGCTGCAGCGCTCGGCCACTGTTTTTTGACCCCAGGCAGGAGGCGCGAGTTTTTGGCTATACCTTTGGAGAGCCTGTCGCGAAACGCATCATCGGTGAGCTTGCTCCTCGCGACACCGATGATTTGGGTTGACTTTGGTATCAGTCCTGCGCACATCAACGAGTGGAGCGCAGGGACTATCTTGCGGCTCGTCAAATCTCCTGACGCGCCGAAGATGACTATCGCCGTCCTCTTGGGCGCTCTTTTTTGCACCGCCATTCACTTCGTTCTTTTCTTGCTTTTTCGCACCACTCGCTCTGTCTTCACCTCATGCCCCCCAAACTGCTGGCGCAAGGCGGCGAGCAGCTTGTCCGAATAGCTCTCGTCCTGCCTGCTGGCAAAACGCATCAGCAAAGACAGGGTGATGACAGGAGCAGGGACGCCCTGATCGATGGCTTCTACGGCCGTCCACCTTCCCTCCCCAGAGTCGGCGACCCATCCCTTGATCTCCTTCAGGTCCTGATCTTTTGACAGAGCGGCTGCCGTCAAGTCGAGAAGCCATGACCGGACCACGCTTCCATACCGCCAGATCTCGGCGATTTCATGAAGGTCGAGGTCGAATTCCTTCTTGGCTCTCAAGATCTCGAACCCTTCGCCATAGGCTTCCATCATTCCGTACTCGATTCCGTTGTGCACCATCTTCACATAGTGCCCGGCGCCGCTGGGGCCGACCCATCCCCATCCCTTGTTCTTCCCAGGCGCGAGGGTTTCCAGAATCGGTCTTAGGTGTTCGACCGCCTTCATCTCGCCTCCCACCATCATGCTATAACCTTCCTTTAGACCCCATATCCCTCCGCTTGTTCCTACATCCACGAAGTTCAGATCCTTCTCCTTGACTTTAATCGCCCTCCGCACCGTGTCGGTGTAGTGCGAATTGCCGCCATCGATTATCGTGTCACCCGGCGAGAGAATCCCTGCGAGGCTGTCGATCATCTTCTCAGTCGCTTCGCCATCCGGAACCATCGTCCAGACCGCTCTGGGCGGAGTGAGCTTCGCCACAAGCTCCACCAAGGAGTCTGAAGCGATTATTCGGTGGTCCTCTTTCGCCAGTGCGTGCGACTTTTCGACGGTCCGGTTGTAGACCACTACTCTGTGGCCGCCTCGGGCCAGCCTTTTTGCCATGTTGGCCCCCATCCTCCCAAGGCCGACTATCCCTAATTCCATTCACTCATCATGCTGCCTTACCGCGTCTTTTTTCTATCTTCCAATGCGGCGACGTTATCGGCAACCGAAGCTGTTCTTAAGGATGCTGAGTATGTTTCGGACCGGGGCGCTGACCTCGCCTCCAGAAGCGTAGTTGTGATGTCTACCCCTGCAGCGGTAGCGGGTATCTTCACCATTACATTTGGACGATCTAGCTTGTTGAAGAAGCGGCGAGCTTGCGGCGAGCTTGTTTCCACTACCCCGTTCGTAGCTCCAGCGAGTCTCGGGCCAACGTCGACGCTGACGTATCCATCCGAGCCATCAAGCGAACCGTACACCGGTCGAAGGAGGTCGGCGGCTCTTGCTATGTCGTCCAATATCAGTGTCTCTAGGATCTCCTCGACCGGCTTCTTCTGACCTACAGGACGCTTCAGTTCATCGTCGTAGTCGACACTTCCTACAACCGCCGCCTCGAAGGGTCGACGGGTTCGAGGTAATGCCTCGCAGTCCCTGCTCTACCAGCGCCTGCAGGTCTCCGGACGTGATGAACGATCGCCGGAGGTAGTCATACCATGTCGATGACCTTGCACGATATGTCGCGGATCGTCGGCAAACCTACCCTTTTCCACTCTCGCGCTGGACGAGTCCGCGGGCAGCTTCAGCTACCCTCTGCGCCGTTATCCCAAATTTCTTGTACAGAATTTCAGCCGGCGCGCTGGCCCCAAATCTGTTCATCCCAATCGCCACTCCATCCAGGCCGACGTAGTGTTGCCACCCCACAGTGATACCAGCCTCAACTGCGACGCGTGCTCGGACTGCGGATGGCAGTATACTCTCACGGTATTTTCGAGGCTGGGCGTCAAAGAGCTCCCAGCTCGGCAGAGACACCACCCTGACCCCGTAGCCGTCCTTGTCGGCAAGAGTCCTCCCCGCTTCCAATGCGACGTGGACCTCAGAGCCGGTGCCGATCAGTATTACATCCGGCTCCCCCGCCTTCGACTGCCAGAGGACGTATCCTCCGCGCCTCAACCCTTTCGCTGGCGAATATCGAGTCCTGTCCATTACCGGAAGTTTTTGTCGACTGAATACTAACGCCGTGGGCCCTCGGACGTCAAGGATGGCAGCTCTCCAAGCTTCTGTCGTCTCGGTCGCGTCGGCTGGCCGAATCACCGTGAGGTTCGGGACACCTCTGAGCCCCATAAGCTGTTCGACAGGTTGGTGTGTGGGACCGTCCTGACCGAGGCCGATGCTATCATGAGTGAAGATGTATATCACGCGAATGCGCATCATGGCTGCAAGGCGCATAGGTGGCCGCATGTAGTCGGAAAAGGTCAGAAAGGTGGCAGTGTAAGGCAAAGTTCCTCCGTGAAGTGACATTCCCCCCGCTATTGCTCCCATTGCGTGCTCCCGGACGCCGAAGTGGATGTTGCGGCCGTAATGCTCCTGGAAACCGAAGTTGCCGTAGCCGACAAGATAAGACTTGGTACTGGGATTTAGGTCTGCAGAACCGCCAGTTAGGCCGGGAATCCGCTGCACCAGGGTGTTGAGTATCTTGCCAGATGCGTCCCGAGTCGCTATTGGTTCGGTCCCGGCAGGGAAGAGGCTCTCTAGTCCCTCGTCCCAGCCCTGAGATAGCTCGCCTCGCATCTGGGCCTTGAACCTCCGCGCGAGCTCGGGATATTCGAGTGCGTACTCTTCGAAGCGTCGATTCCACTCCTTTTCAGCTTCCTCTCCGCGGGAAATCGCTTTTCTCAGGTGACTTGATGCCTCCTTGGGGACGTAGAAGGAGGGCTCTTGGGGCCACCCCAAAGCGTCCTTTGTTTCGCGTATCTCCTCCTTATCAAACGGATCTGAATGCGCCTTCGACGTTCCTTGAATCGGGCTGTAATGGCCGATGATGGTCTTGCAGATTATCAAGGAAGGGCGTTCTGTTTCGGCTTGACCCTCACGAATGGCCTCGTCGACCGCTGCAACGTCGTCGCCGCGGATAGGCCCGATGACATGCCATCCATAGGCTGCGAAGCGACGAGCGACGTTCTCCCTGAATGCCATCTTAGTGCTTCCTTCGATCTGAACGTCGTTGGAATCATACAGGTAGACCAGCTTTCCCAGTCGGAGTGTTCCCGCCAGACTGGCGGCTTCGCTGGTGACCCCCTCCTGCATGTCGCCGTCTGAGACGACGGCGTAAGTGAAATGGTCTACAATTTCGTGGTTTGGCTTGTTGTAACTTTCGCCCAGCAAGTTCTCGGCCAAGGCCATCCCTATGCCGTTAGCAAACCCCTGCCCGAGCGGGCCTGTAGTCGCGCTGACGCCGGGAGTCAAGCCGTACTCCGGATGACCCGGGGTCTTACTCCCCCACTGCCTGAACCTTCGGAGCTCATTCATGGACAGGTCATAGCCTGTGAGATGCAACAAGCTGTAGAGCAATGCCGAGGCGTGACCCGGCGACAGGACGAAGCGATCCCTGTCGACCCACTCCGGATTCTTTGGATTATGCTTGAGAAATCTGTCCCAGAGGGTGTAAACAAAATCGGCGGCGCCCATTGGCGTTCCCGGATGCCCTGACTTCGCCCTGTCCACCATGTCCAAGGACAGGAAACGGATGGTGTTGATGCAGAGCTGATCAACCTCCGCGGCTGCCTTCATCTCCTTCACTCTCCGAGTTCCCTTGAGAGCTTTCGGCCAAGCCGCATGGATTAGAGACGTGAGTTTTCGCGCTTATATGACTATCCACGAATCGGTTGGATCCAAAGCGCGGCTAGTCGTCCGGCAGACGACCAGCGCCTTGGGAGAAGCCTTCACCTATTGCTTTCATTTCATGAAACAGCAAACGAGCGCACATCGAAACAAAGCTAGTACGCGGGGACGTCTGCCAGTTCTTCCATCGGCAAGTGTCGGATTAATTTTTAGGGGGGGTCAAGTCCCCTCATGAAGTAGTAGACTCCCTTTGAAAAGGCAAATACGCGGCCGGCAGGCGCGAGGAACTCGTCATTCTTTTCCTCACGAGCGTCCCGCTGACGATCGGTGACTTGGAATACCGCGCCTAGAGGTTCGAGAGGGTCTCATCAGGGCCGAAGACGCGGAAGTTACGCTAATCCTGATTCAGCTTGACCACGCCACGCAGGAACTTGCCCAGCACGAGCGTATCTTGGCTGTCACCGCGCCGGGCGAAGGCACCTTCACCGCGTGGTCGCGGAAGTCCGGTATTCTCAGGTCGCGTAGGAGAATGCCGCGGTGGCGTGGGATACACGGGTCAGCGGGTTTCGTGGATTGCTCCTTCGTTCTGTAATCCGAACGAAGCCAGTTTCTCGCGCGTGGACTTGTAATCCGTGTGGAGAATACTTCGAATCCCCAAACCTTCGGCGATCTGGACAAACATCGGGGTGTTCTCGATGTAAAGGACCCGCCGGGCTGGCGCGTTGGCGATGTCAAGCGCAAGCCGATAGATGTCCACGTCGGGCTTGCGGACATGGACGAAGCAGGAGGAAATGAAGGAGTCCACGAACCTGTCCAACTTGAACTCGCGAATCCTGTACTCATTCAGCTCGCGCGCTTCGTTGCTTACCACGGCGATCTTCAGCCCATGCCGGGCTTTGAGCTGAGCGACTAGCTCGATCATCTCGTGGTAAGCTTTCGATTGCGCGAGCATGAAGAGACGAAACTGAGCCCGGGTGAACGGCCGCGTCTTGTAGAAGACCACCCGATTCAAATATTCTTCGAACGTAATCTTCCCTTCCTCATGCGTTTCGAAGGTCAGGCGATGCCGACTCTCCACCTGTGCCCACTCCAATTTGAAGTTCTTCGCGGCCCGTCTCCGTGCATCATAAGCCCACCCGTCGGTAAGCAGCACCCCGCCAACATCCAGAAACAACGTCGTAATCTCTGCTGGGCGCTTCATGGTTCCCGAGTTTCCGTTGTTACGTCGGTCATGATGCCAATTCCTGGGACGCACGCAGGAAGTATTCCTCCAACGCTTTCCGCGTTTGGCCATAGGATTCGCAAAAGCAGTTGGCTCTGACCCCAAATCACCGCTGGGATGGGGTTTGAACTGGAAGTCGTGTAGAATCGCTCCTTACTCAGAATCGGATGCGCGAGGCGAAATGCGATCATGCCGCGGGCAAAGCGGAAAATTTCCTGGTGCTGTTCAAGACTGGTCCAGTCAACCCAACTGGTTTCATTGTCCTGGCAGTGGGCATTGTTGTTGCCGCCCTGCGTGCGGCGAAATCCGTCTCCCGCGAGCAGCATGGGTCCTGCGGTATGTGGGCGGCCTGGTATTAAAGGCGGGGTAGCGGACCAGTCGCGGATTTGCGATTGTGGAGTTAGGTGCGGTCGCAGGGATTTGAACCCTGGTTGCTAGCTTTCCTCAACCAATTTTTCATTGGCGTGGAGGGCTAACGTCCTAGACTATCCTCCCGAAGGATCCAGACTGGACGACGACCGCGCGATAGGTTCCCTCCAGTCCTCAAGTATCGTATTAATGCTTGACGATTTGATACGGTGTTTCTCGCCAGAATACGAGCTTGTTCTACGGCTTTGCCAAGCGTTTCTCGACCTCGTACGTCACGCGCGCAGCGACGACATGGGCGTCGAGCGGTTTATCGTGAATCCTTACCATGCTATCAAAGGCTTTGATGTCTCTCGGGAAGAAGTGTCCCCGCGGGAAGCCGCCGACCATCACGGCCGGATTCTCTCGTCGAGCCAGGTCAGAGGCCAAGTCCTCCAACTTTGTGGAGATCCCTTGGACAGAAAGACCCACGGAATAGTCGGCCCCCACAACCCGCAGGAGTTGCGGCAGGGTGGCATCCCGCACACTCACCAGGCCTTCCTCAGGCCTCTCGACAAACAACTTCTCCATCAGGTTCCTGAAGCGGGCGTAGCTTTTCGGGGGGCGCGCTCCTTCGCCGAACTCGAACACCGTGTCGTCTATGGTGTGGATGTAGACCTGGACATTCCCTTCCTGGTGCAACGGTGTGCTGGTCACGTTCAGCAGCGTAAGGTGGACGAGGTCAGGCCTCCCTCTCCTGTGGCCGTCGCTCAATTTGAGCATCGCGGAATGATGGGTGCTCCTATCGAGCAGGATGTTCCCAGCTTCCTCGCCCCGCCGCTTCGCGTCGGCACGGACTGATGGGTCGCCCCAGAGGGGCTTTGGGATCAGCTCGAGGGCGGACTCGGCTATGACGAAGCGGAGCTTCAACGATCGGACCCGAGAAGACTTTTCCGGTCGCGATTAATTAGTTTGTGTAGGTGAGAGGCATCCCCCCGACCAAGCGGAAGGAGACGAAGAGGCAGGCGGCGTTTGCTGCGAGGAGCCTGCTGGAGCTTTCTACGTCGACCGCCCATGTCGACCCTTCCTTGGCGAAGCAGCAGGCCTCCTTGGCGAGGAAGCTCATGCTGAGATACAACGTGAGGTTCGGCTGGGACCTGAAGAGATTCTATTGCCACGGCTGCAAACAACTGATGGTCCCGGGTGTGAACGCGAGGGTGAGGGTCTCAGGGGGAAAAATCCTCACGACGTGCGTCAATTGCGGGCGCGTAAACAGAAAGATACTGGCGAGATAATGACCACGAGTTCATCGGGAAAAAGCGGAAGCAAGGACGTGGACGACTTTGTAAAGGCCAGGGTCGTTCCAGAGTTTCAAGGCGTCGTCGCATTGCTTCGGAGGCTTGTGAGAGAGTGCGCGCCCGAAGCGGAGGAAATGATGAGCTATGGGATCCCCGCCTACAAGGGCCGGCGCATGCTGGCTGTGATCAATCCCACAAAGAAGGGAGTCGCATTCAGCTTCGGCCGGGGGGCGGATTTCGAGGACAAGTACGGCTTGCTCCAGGGCGTCGGCAAGGTCGCCAAGCACGTGAGGCTCGGACATCTCGACGATGCCAACGAGGAAGCCCTCCGCTACTACATCGTGCAGGCAGTCCGGTTTGACGCGGATCGACGGCCAAGAGCCCGGCCAAGCTGGCGCAGGCTTAAATATTCAAAGGGAAGGGCTCAACAATCTACCATCCGGAGCAAGAGAGTAATTGGTCAGAGTTCACGACGTCCCCGCCGACAAGCTAATCGAAGAACTTGCTACGCACCTGAAGCGAGTTCCTGAGATAGAGCCTCCCGCTTGGGCGTCATTTGTCAAGACCGGCTCGCACGCAGACAGGCCCCCGCAAAGGCAGGACTGGTGGTATGTGCGGGCCGCTTCTCTAATGAGGAAAGTCTACCTGAAAGGCCCCCTCGGCATCGAGAAGCTGGAGATCGCATACGGCGGCAGCAAAGCGGTCAGCTACTTTCCGAAGCACCACAGGGACGCGGGCAGCTCGGCAATCAGGAACATCTTGAAGGGGCTCGAACGCGCAGAGCTCGTTTCGAAGCAGGGGACGAGCGGAAGGGTGCTCACCTCGAAGGGAGTAGCTCTGCTCGACAAGATCAGCAAAGACGTTTTTAAGGAACTCGTGAAGAAGAACCCGGCGTTAGAGCGGTATAGTTAGTTGATTCTATGATGGACGAGCAGCACAAGGAGGTTCAACAGAGAGGGGGCTCCCAGGAGGAGCAGTCCAAGAAGGCCATGCGAGACAACGTCATGCGCATCGCCCTGACCTCTGAGGCGCGCCAGAGGCTCACCAACGTGAGGATGGTAAAGCCTGACGTAGCCCAGGCCATCGAGGAATACATCATCCAGCTGGTATCCTCTGGGAGGCTCAAGAGGACGATT
>JAPCJN010000102.1:1968-7428 GCA_027886925.1 Nitrososphaerota archaeon | reverse complement strand
CCAGTTGAAGACGGAGACGTGGCTCGCCCCTATCAAACGGGTCTGGTAGGTCATCCCTCGGTAGGATAGTCCAGACAAGTAGAGCAGGGAGGCAACGACCTTTGTCTCCAGAGGAATTTTATTCCTCTTGAAGACGTGAGCATCCTGGACGGCCTTCAGAAGCGTATTGTATGGGTTCACATACGTGCGGTATGCCCTGAAGGTCGTTCAACCATCAAAACAAGAGAGATAGACAAAGAACTCAACCAGCTATCTTAACGGTATCAGCCGATTAGAAGAAAGTCCTTAAGCTATAACATCTGCCGAGACAAAAAGACCATGAAAAGAGGCTTGAGCCGGGGGCCTTCTCGCTGACCACATCGCTTGGGGCCGCCGCCGAGGAGGTAGAAAGGGTAGTCGGATTCGAGGAGCCTAACCCTTCCGCCATATTGGGTCCGAGGGTCCAACGGTCGGATGGAAGAGACATCCTCTGGATTCGAGCCTACCTGCCGAGGGCGGTGAAGGCCTGGGTGACGTTCGGCGACGGAAGGAGGCCGATGGAACAGGTCAACGGAGTAGGTTTCTACGAGGCGAGGATTGATCCGGCGCCGAGGTCGCCGAAGTACACCATCTCTTTCATCGACGACAGCGGCTACGAGGAGGTGCGCGAGGACCCCTATTCGTTCAAACCCTACATGACAGACTACGACCTCCATCTCATCAGCGAAGGCACCCACCGAAGGAGCTTCGAGAAGATGGGCGCCCATGTGCTCAACCGGGAGGGGGTCGAAGGAGTCCAGTTCGTGGTCTGGGCGCCGAACGCGAGGTCCGTGAGCGTCGTGGGAGACTTCGACCATTGGGTGGTCGGCGCGCACCCCATGTCCAGCCGAGGCGAGAGCGGGGTGTGGGAGCTCTTTATGCCGCGGCTGCGTCCCGGGGAACTCTACAAGTTCGCGATCAAGTCAAAGCCCGACGACAAGGTGCTTCTCAAGACAGACCCCTACGCGTTCCGCGCACAGCTCAGGCCGGACACGGCCGCGGTCGTCGTCGACTTGGACGGATACGAGTGGGGAGACGGGAGCTGGATGGAGGCGAGAGCCAAGGAGGCCGCCTCAGAAGGGCCCACCTCTGTCTACGAGGTCCACCTGGGCTCGTGGAAAAAGGCGATGAAGGAAGGGCGTTCCTCCTATCTCTCCTACCGCGAGCTAGCGGACAGCTTGATACCATATGTGAAGCGGCTCGGCTTCACCCACGTAGAGTTGATGCCGGTGATGGAGCACCCGCTTGACGACTCTTGGGGCTATCAGGTCGTCAACTATTATGCGCCTACTTCCAGGTTCGGGGAGCCGGCTGACTTCATGTACTTTGTCGACAGGTGCCATCAGGACGGGATCGGCGTCATACTCGACTGGGTCCCCGCGCACTTTCCGAAGGACGACCACGGGCTCGCGCTCTTTGACGGGACTCACCTGTACGAGCACGCGGACCCTCAAAAGGGCGTCCATCCAGAGTGGGGCACGCTCATCTTCAACTACTCCAGGAACGAGGTGAGGACGTTCCTGATCTCCAACGCCATCTTCTGGCTCGAAAGATACCACGTCGACGGCCTGCGGCTCGACGCGGTGGCGTCCATGCTCTATCTTGACTACGCGAGGGGCCCTGGCCAATGGGCTCCCAACGAGCGGGGAGGAAGGGAGAACCTCGAGACGATCAGGTTCCTCAAGGAGTTGGATCAGGCGGTGCACGCTCACCGACCAGGCGCGACCATGGTCGCGGAGGAGTCCACTGCGTGGGAGGGGGTCACCAAACCCGTGGAGGAGTCGGGGCTCGGTTTCGACCTAAAGTGGAACATGGGATGGATGCACGACACGCTCGACTACTTCTCAAACGACCCCATCTACAGGAAATACCACCAGCGCGCCCTCACGTTCAGCCTCTGGTACGCCTTCACCGAGAAGTTCATCCTGGTGCTGTCGCACGACGAAGTAGTCTATGGCAAGAGGTCCATGTTGAGCAAGATGCCGGGTGACGTCTGGCAAAAGTTCGCGAACCTGCGTCTCTGCTACGGATACATGTTCACGCACCCTGGCAAGAAGCACTTGTTCATGGGAGGGGAGTTCGGGCAGTGGGACGAATGGGACTTTAGGAAGAGCCTCGACTGGGAACTCGCCGGCCAGCCGATGCACGCCAAGCTGTCGCTCTTCGTTCAGGACCTAAACCGCCTGTATCGCGACCGGGAGGAGTTGAACGAGCTCGACTTCTCGAGCCAAGGCTTTGAATGGGTCGATTTCCAAGACAACCAGCAGTCTGTGATCACCTTCCTGAGAAGGTCGCGTCAAGGACGACAGCTCCTGGTCGCGGCCAACATGACCCCGGTCCCCAGGTTCAACTACCGTGTTGGCGTCCCGAGCGAAGGCTTCTACCGGGAGATCCTCAACAGCGACGCCGCCGAATATGGGGGAAGCGGCATGGGCAATATGGGCGGGGTCCGCTCGACTCCTGTCCCCTGGAACAGCAGGCCCCGGTCGGTCGTCTTGACCCTACCCCCTTTGGCGATCCTCGTCCTAGCTCCGGAGGCTTGAGGGGGGCTTGGGCCTGGCGCCGAACGATGTCAATCCTCGCGCATCGTCAAGTCAAGCGCGAGCATCCACTCCAAAGAGAGCTTCTCCCTCATTTCACCTCAGGTCCATAACCATCGAGAACGTATTCCCAGAGTTGGACTGCGGCCGTTTTCCAGTGAAGCGCTCGGTCGGAGACACCTTCGAGGTGTGGGCAGACATCTTCAGGTACGGCAAGGACGAGATTAGGGCCTCGCTCAAGCACCGGAAGGCAGGGTCCGACGCTTGGAAGGAGGTTCCAATGTCGTATTACGACAACGACCGCTGGGTGGGCAGGTTCGTCCTCGAAGAGGTCGGCATCCACGAATACACCATACAAGCCTGGACGGACGCGTTCGCCACGGCTCTTCACGCGCTCGAAAAGTGGGCGGAGGCAGGAGAAGACGTGTCGGTCGACATCCGAGGCCTTCACCGGCTGGTCGAGGAGTCGATGCAGAAAGCCGTCGGACCGGAACGACTTGAACTCTCGCAGCTCCTCGAAGCGATGAGAGGGGCCAACGAAGAACGCGCGCTTGGGTTAGCAAAGGCGCCGAGGCTAGCGCAGCTCCTGGAGGCTTATTCGCCGCCGAGAGAGCAGACCTCGCACAGGACGCTCCGCGTCGTCGTCGGCCGCGGCGAGGCGCGCTTCGCCGCCTGGTACGAGATGTTTCATCGCTCCCAGGGGACTGTTCCGGAAAGGGGCGCGACCTTCAAGGACTGCGAAAGGAGGCTTCCAGAGATTCGATCGATGGGGTTCGACGTCGTCTACCTTCCGCCAATCCACCCGATAGGGCGCACGAACAGGAGAGGAAAGAACAACTCCGCGAACGCGAGGGAGGGCGACCCTGGAAGCCCCTGGGCCATAGGCAGCGAGGAGGGGGGGCACACCACACTGAATCCCGAACTGGGGACGATGGGCGACTTTCAGCATTTCCTCGAGGCGGCGAAGGGGATGGGCATGGAGGTGGCCATCGATCTCGCCCTACAATGTTCGCCCGACCATCCCTACGTGAAGGAGCACCCAGAATGGTTCTTCCACAGGAGCGACGGGACGATAAGATATGCCGAGAACCCCCCGAAGAAGTACTTCGACATCTACCCGTTGCGGTTCGACGGTGAGAACTGGAAAGGGTTGTGGGAAGAGGCGCTGCGCGTCGTCCTCTTTTGGGTCGAGAAAGGGGTGAAGACGTTCCGCGTTGACAACCCGCACACGAAGCCCCCCGGGTTCTGGGAGTGGATGATCGGCCAAGTGAAGGAAAGATACCCGGGGGTCATCTTCCTTGCGGAGGCCTTTACACGTCCTAAGCTGACGAGGCTCTTGGCGAAGGTCGGGTTCGACGAATCGTACACCTACTTCACATGGAAAAACACGCAGGCCGAGCTCAGAGGTTTCCTCGACGAGTTCGTCACGTCGGAAGCCTCCGAATACTTCGCAGGGAACCTCTTCACCAACACGCCGGACATACTCTCCGAGTACCTCCAGCGCGGCGGAAGAAACGCGTTCAAGATACGGCTGGTCCTGGCGGCGACCCTCTCGTCCCTTTACGGGATCTACAACGGCTTCGAGCTGTGCGAGAACAGGCCGGTAGAGGAGGGATCGGAGGAGTATCTCGACTCTGAGAAGTACCAGTACAAGGTATGGGACTGGGACAGACGGGGGAACATCAAGGACTTCATTACCAAGGTCAACGAGATACGCAGGAACAACCCCGCACTCCATCTCACAAAGAACCTGCGCCTCCTGGAGTCGACCAACGAAAACGTCTTCTTCTATGGGAAGTGGACCCAGGACAGGTCGAACGTCATCTTCGTAGCGGTCAACCTCGACCCTGTTCGCGCCCATGAAGCGATGGTCTCCGTCCCGCTGACGGAGATAGGGCTAGATCCGACGCGCTCCTTCACCGTCATCGACCTGGTGACGAAGAAGGAGTTCGAGTGGAAGGGTACCAACTATGTGAGGCTCGATCCGAGCGACGAACCTGCCCACATCCTCCAGCTTCAAGGGCAACAGGCGTCCGGTCTTTTACATCCCTGATGTGCCGTCATGCAGGATGGCTACAGGGAACATCTTCAACGTTTCCTCAAGGTCGACCCAACGATCCTTGCCCTCGCAGGTCGTCTCGACCTGCTTCCCTGTGAATAGGTCGCGGTACTTCGCGGGTGGCCCTTCCCCCATCAGGAGCCTCGTCCCGCTCCAGACCCGCTCCGAATCGACGAGCGGCCACTTTTCGGCTCCAAGGACAGCGAAGAAACGGGGGGCTATCACCAGGACGCTCTCTTCGCGTGATCTCCTCGAGAAGGCGCACACATGGTGCTTCCTCGGGCCTACGCACTGGACAGAAGCGTAGTCGCCTTTCGTGAACAGGTCGAGATGTCTTCGACGGTATGCGAGGGTTCGGCTGAGGACAAACATCTTCACACGGCCATCTTCGGGATGGCTCATCAGCCTCGATGCGAAGCCAGCGAGCCCTTCTTCCCCTGCCGTCTCCGCTCCGCGGTCCAGCTCGTCGAGCATAGTCGACCGCTTCGAGAAGTCGACTCGCCTCCTGTTGTCGGGGTCGACGAGGCTAAAGTCCCAGACTTCGGTACCCTGATAGACGTCAGGGACGCCTGGCGAGGTGAGCTTGAGGACGAGCTGGGAAAGGGAGTTGAGGATCCCGAAGGAGGCCACCCTTTCCTCAAAGGTAAGAAAGTCTGCCAAGAACGGGTTCTCTCTTCCCCGCTTCAGGATCGACCTGACGAACCTCTCGAGGGCCGCTTCGTATCCCTGTTGCGGGTCGACCCAGCTCGTGTGCTGCTTCGCCTCCTTCGAGGCCTTGAGCATGTAAGCGACGATGCGGTCTGCGTACCCCGGAAGTTCGAACTGGTCAAACGGCCAAGAGCC
>JAPCJN010000102.1:0-1958 GCA_027886925.1 Nitrososphaerota archaeon | reverse complement strand
AGAAGCGTTTGGTAGAGCAGGTATTCGTCCTCTCGGCTGGGGGCCGATTCCCCGTCGACGGCGCTCTTTTTGTCGTTGTTCAGGCGGCCCCATCTTGCGAGCGCGGACCGCCACTCTGAGGGCATCTCCGAGAGCACGTTGATCCTAGCCCTGACATCTTCGCTTCTCTTGGTATCGTGGGTGGACGTGGCTAGCATCGATAGAGGCCAATCTCTCGCCCTGAGCTCGTTCGCGCTGTGAAAGAAGTCAAGGGAGACCCCAAACTCGCCGGGATCTCCGCCGACTTCGTTGAGCGAGGCGAGCCTGTAATATCGGTAGAAGGCGGTGTCCTCGACCCCCTTGACCATGACCGCAGGGGTGAACTGCTGGAACCTCATCGCGAAGGCGAGCGACTCTTTTTCCCTCCTCCGGCCCTTTGGGGGCTCGGTCAACGTTTCGCGGACCAGGTCCAGCGCTCTCGGGTCGATGTCCCCGCCCCTCCTTCGTGCCTCGGAGATCGCCTTCTCCACGTAGCGAGCCTTCGGTCCTGTGGCGCGTGGCCGCCTCGGCGACGCATAGGTCCGGTAGACGGGAAAGCAGGCGGCGACCTCTGCCAGGGCTTCTTCCAGCGCTTTGGAGCTCAGGTCGCGATACCGAGCGACTCCCTTCGAGACTTCCCCGAGCAGCAGAGCCACGTAGTGAAGGTCGGCGAGCATGGATGTCTCTATGGCGCGCTTCCTCGCCGCGTGGCTGATGTCTTCGTAGCTGCTCTCGCCTATGAACTCCGAGTAGATCTCGTCGAACTCTTCGGAGCTCTTTTGGAGCACGAACAGGCCGTTTACCAGGCTCAGAAAGTCGTATCCCGTGGTGCCGTGGACACTCCAGCCTTTCGACAGCCTCTCTCCCTTCCGTAGGACCTTCTCGGCGACGATGTAGACGAATCTCTTGTCCGCCCCACCAGCGGCGGAGGTAGCTCGGTCGGCCCAGGCCGCCAGTCTGTGGAAGTACTGCACGGGGTCCCAGAGGCCGTCCGGGTGGTCCACCCTCATCCCCGTGACTACCCTTCGGGATACGAGGTCCATGACGAGCTCGTGGGACTCGCGGAAGACAGGGCCCTCTTCCGCCCGTATCGCGACGAAGTCGTTCAAGTCGAGGAAGCGTCTATAGTTTATCTCCCGTGAGGCGTTCCTCCAGTACGTCAGGCGGTAAAACTGGCCCGCGAGGATCGAGTCGAGGACCGCCGCGCCTTCCTTGCCGTTTATCTGGCGGAGGGCAGCCTCCACCGAGGCACGCATGTGCAGGTCCCTCTCACAGAGTGACCTCAGCTTGAGCTTGAGTCCAAGGCCGCCGGCCAGATAGCGGCGGCCCGCCCGTCTCCCGACAGTGTGCCTACCGGGGCCACGCATCGCTCTGAACCCCTCGATGAGGCTCCCGAGTTCCTCGCCGGCCCGCGCCGAGACGCGGGCGCCGCTGCCCATGGCCAGCTGGAGGACGTCCGCGTAGCTGCGGGGTGTCAACGGGACCCTCGAGCTCGCGTTCACCAGCAGCGAGAACGCACCCGCCTCCGGCTCGTATCGGACCTTAAGGTCTGATGACCCGAGGACCTTGTCGTACTCGTCGGCGAGGATGGGGAGCACGGCCTTTCCGTCTCCGGACCACCTGATGTCGAAGTAATCCGCGTGACCAGAGAAAGGACCGTGCTCGAGGACGTCCATCCAGAGAGGGTTTTCGTCTCCTGCGTACATGTGGTTCGGGACGATGTCGAGCAGGAGACCCATGCCCTCGCGTGCGAGCACATGCGCGAACGAGTCGAACTCCTCGAGGCTCCCCATGTCGGTGTTCAGCTCGTCGTGACGCACGACGTCGTAGCAATGCGAGCTGCCGCTCCTGGCCCTGAGGAGGGGCGACGAGTAAAAATCGGTCACCCCAAGGCGGTTGAGGTATCCGACGACGTCTTTGGCTTCTTTGAACCCAAAGTC
>JAPCJN010000101.1:5455-7505 GCA_027886925.1 Nitrososphaerota archaeon | reverse complement strand
CCCCGCCTGGGACGCCGACGGGAGTCGGAAGATGCGTGAGGAAGTCGAGACTCATGACGGGGGCTCCTCGATAAACCACCTCGGCCAAGATGAACCCAAGGGGCGCGATTGCAATCACTACTGCCACGTATATCAAAGCAGTCATTGTTTTGTTTGTCAACTGCCTTCTTCTGTAGTTGCCTTGGACCGGAGTAACTTTCGCCAATCTCCTCTTCTCCTACAGCCTCGATTTGGTCATCCGAGACATCCGCCAGAGCAGGGTCCTTGCGAATATGTTTATGGCGAGCGCGACGAAGAACAGCAACAGGCCAAGCTCCACGAGGGCCGCGGTGCTGACTGGAGACGACGATTCTGAAAATTGATTGGCAATCGCGCTGGCCAACGTGTACCCGGGCGAGAACAGAGAAGGAGATATTCTAGTGGCGTTCCCTATGACGAAAGTGACTGCCATCGTCTCACCGACCGCCCGACCGAGCCCAAGTATCGTGGCACCAAACAGGCCTGAGCGCGCAAAGGGCAGGATTCCCTTGCTTATGACCTCCCAGTCGGTGGCCCCCAAGGAATACATCGCCTCGCGTTGACTGTTTGGAACGGCGTTCAGGACGTTCCGGGAAACTGCAGAGATCGTGGGGATTATCATTATGGCAAGTATCACTCCCGCGGTGAAGAAATCCAGGCCGAAGGGCGTCCCGGAGAATATTGGGACGGACCCGAGGTATATGTGGAGCGGTTTCTCGACGTACGTCTTCAGAAGAGGGCTCAGAAAGAAGAGCCCCCAAAGGCCGTAGATCACGCTTGGAACCGCTGCGAGCAGCTCGACAGTTGTCCCTATCAGATAGGCCTCCGTGTGACGGGTCTTCAGCTTCTCGACGAGAAAAACGGCGACCCCTATGCTGATGGGCAGACCAAAGAGAAGGGCGAGCGCGGATGTGAGGAGAGTCCCATAGATGTATGGCAGTGCCCCGTAGACTGTGTGCACCGGATCCCACACTGTACCAGTAATGAATCCGAAGCCGAACTGCTCGAGGGACGCGCTCGACCCCACGAACATCTCGTAGGCAATCGCCGCCATCAGCACAATCACAAAGATTGCGGCGCCGGCCACGAGCCCTTTCAGGACTCGGTCCCCATTCAGGGGAAACCTACCCCCGACAGGGGCCTTGTTCAGGGCCATCTCCTCATAATCATAAAACAGGGCCTTGCCGTTAGGCTAAGGTCCTTGATAAAGAGGTGTTCCGTTGTATGTGATTGTCTTGATTGCTGTGTTGTCCAGGGAGACGACGTTGGAAGGTAACGGCACATATCCGAGCTTCGTGCCCGCTGATTGCGCGCTGTTTACTACCCAGTGCAAAAAGTTCACGAGAGCAAGCCCTTGAGCTTGGCTTGCTTGCGCCTGATAGGCTACAAGATACGTGAACGTCGTGATTGGGTATACCGTGGTGTCGGTGGTGTCGTTGTAGATGTTGTTGATGATCGAGACGGGAGTCCAGCTTGAGGCTGGCGCGTTACCCGCCGGCAAGCCTGTTGCGCCCGCAGTCACGGCTGCAGCGATGTTGGTGAGGTTGGCTAGGACGTAGTTGCCTGCAGCGTTCGCCACCGATCCGTATGAGATGAGTCCTGAATTGACTATCTCGTAGGCGATTTCAAGCGGCCCTAAGGAGTACGCGGTGTTCTGGATACATCCAGCGACGCCTTCGTTGCCCTTGCAACCGAGCCCTAGAGGCCAGTTAGGCAAGCTTGCCGTTCCGGGTCCGCTCTTCCACGCGCTGCTAGAGTCAGAGAGATAGTTGGTGAACGCGAACATAGTTCCACTCGCGTCCGACCTGTGAACCACATTTATGGTTTGTGCGGGCATGGTGAGAGTCGGGTTGATTGCCACGATAGCTGGGTCGTTCCACATGGTTATCTTCCCAAGGAAGATATTCGCTAGGATCGCGCCTGTGAACTTCACGCCGTTGGTGATCCCGGGGATGTTGTAGGCAGGAACGACCGCGCTAGCAGACTCCGGAATCACGACGACTGGGGAGGGGAAAGCTGCAATCTGAGTCGC
>JAPCJN010000101.1:0-5445 GCA_027886925.1 Nitrososphaerota archaeon | reverse complement strand
CCAAAGTCGACGGTCTTTTGTGTGAGGTCAGTTATACCTGCGCCGCTGCCGACGCTCTGGTAGTTCACCTGCACGTTACCAGTGTATTGCTGGTACGCAAATGTCCAAGAGGACATTAGAGGGAATACAAGTGTCGACCCGGCGCCGTTAAGGGATGCCGGAGCGCCGGTAGTAGTAGTTGCTGTGGCCGTCGACGTGGTCGTCAAAGTTGATGTTACCGTCGTAGGGGCACCGGTGATTGTCGATGTGACCACAGATGTCGACCCGCCTTGGGTTAATGTCGATGTTACGACCGTAGAGGCTCCGCTGATTGTCGATGTGACTACCGTCGAGCCTCCGCTGATCGTCGATGTGACAATGGATGGAGATCCGCTCATGGTTTCGGTAGAAGTGATTGTTTTCGTCGATGCAGATCCTGACGATACCCCGTATGCCGCCACTGCTGCCACTAGGGCGACGACAACCACTATTGCCGCAACCGCCGCGTTTCCTAACCCTTGTCTTTTAATGAATTTCATCTTCATGACGCTAGCCTCCAGCACCCGATATATGGCGTCTCGACTGAATCTATAGCTCAATATAGAGCAAACTTTTGCCTATGGGTACTCTATAGTTCACTGTGCAAATGCCTCCAGTTTTCCTATTTTTGGCAGTGGAACAATGTTCTACGCCTGTGCGCGGGGGTTCGCCCAAATTGCCTGCCGATTCTAACGTGAAAGTAGACCCGACAGGCACAATAACGCTCGAAGGATGATGGATTCAGTCGAATTTTCTAGTATATGGCATAAGATATATAGAGCTACTATATGCACCTTTGGGAGAATGGAAATCAGGAAGATTCAGATTACAGGTGGCAACAGCTATGTGGTCTCACTTCCAAAGTCGTGGGTCAGAGACGCGGGCCTGAAGGCGAAGGATGCCGTTTTGGTACTCCCTCAGGCGGATATGTCGCTTCTAGTGGTGCCGAAAGGAGACCTGAGGAAGGAGACCAAGAGCGACGTAACGATTGACATCCCGGACAACACTGACAAGGGGACGGCGCTTCGGACCTTTATCTCCTACTACCTAGCCGGATATGACCTGATCCGGCTCAGGGTTCCGAATTCCAACGCGGGGCTCAGGTCGGGCCTGAAAGAAGCCATAAGGAGCAAGTTGATCGGGATCGAGATCGTCGAGGAGACATCCAACGGCATATCGACCCAGTGCCTCTCTGGATACTCCGACCTTCCCCTGAAGAAGGCCATCGAAAGGATGTCCATAATTGCAACGGGGATGGTGCAAGATGCGATAATATCGCTCCAAAGCGGCGACCTCGCGCTGGCGGAAGAGGTCAGTCAGCGTGACGACGAAGTGGATCGCTTCTACCATTTCATCGTCCGGCAGCTGAACATGGCGGTGAGAAATCGCGCCATCATCGAAGAGGTGGGGCTCCTGGCAGCCCGTGACTGCCTTGGGTACAGGCTCGCGGTGAAGAGCATCGAGAGGGTCGCAGACCACGCGGCTGGGATAGCGAGGCTAGTCCCAAGCCTTCGGGCGGATGCCCTCGGGAAGATAGCCAAGGACGTGGTAAAGATGAGCGAATTATCGCAGAAGGTGCTCGGTCAGTCCGTGAGCGCGCTGGTGGAGCTCGACACGAAGAAGGCAAACGACGCTATCAACCTCACAAAGAAGGTCATCGAGATGGACGACAAGATGACCGGAGAGCTCCTGAGGCCCGGGATGGAGCCGAGCACGGTGGGGTGGTTCAGGCTGGTGCTCGAGAGCGTGAGGAGGGTGGCGGAGTACGGGTCCGACATCGCCGAGATAGCCGTCGACCTCACCGCGAAAGAGCCGAACAACCTCTAAAGGCCGAGCGTTCAGAAGACCGAACTGAGGTATCCGCCGTCGATGGCGAACGCGCCTCCGTTCAGGTAGGCGCCCCTCTCGCTCGCGATGAAAGCGACAAGCGAGCCCACCTCCTCCGGCTCGCCGTATCTCCCTAGGGGGATGCTCTTGGCCATCTCCCTGTATGCTTCGTCTACGCTCGTCCCGGCATCGCTCGCCCGTTTTTCGACGAGCTGGAAGGCCCTGTCCGTGCGGATGAACCCTTGGACGACACAGTTGGAAGTAATCCCATAAGGTCCAAGCTCCTTCGAGAGCGACTTCGACAGGCCCGCTATCGCGAGCCTCACAGTATTGGAGAGGACTAGGTTCGCGACCGGCTGCTTCAACGTAAATGACGTGATGTAGATCAGCCGTCCCCACTTTCGCTCCTTCATCTGTGGGACCAGGCCCTTCGTGAGCGTGACGGCGCTGAGGAGCAGCAGCCTCGTGGCCTCATCCCAGTCGGAGTCGGTCAGGTCGTCGAATGTGCCGGCCTTCGGCGGGCCCGCGTTGTAGACCAGGACGTCGACTGCGCCGAACCTCTTTGCGGACTCACCGGCCAACCTCTCCATGTCCTTCTTCACGGTCATGTCTGCAGGGACTGCGTGCACTTCGGCGCCCGTCTCTGCGGCAAGACCATCGCGCGCCTTCTCGAGTCGCTCACCGTTTCTCGAAGAAATCACCACCTTCATCCCTTCGCGGGCGAGGACCTTGGCGGTGCCAAGACCGATGCCTTTGCTGGATGCCGTCACGAGGGCGACCCTTCCCTTTAGTCCTAGATCCACGTCATCACGGCCGGTCAGTCCGCGAATATATCTCCTCTCAGCGCCCGCCCGCGGGCTTCGTGCGTTTGCGAGAGGCGGCTAAGCCGTTAGTCTTCACGCCACTTGAAGAACCTGACCGCCAGGGCGAACACGATCGCCGAAAGGACGGCGAGTACTCCCACGTCGAGCAGCGCAGCGCCAAAGTTCGCATAGAGCATTATGTTGTTCAGCCCGTCGATGACGTAGAAGAGGGGCAGCACGTGAGCTATGTTCTGAAGGTAGGCGGGCATCGTGGAGACCGGGAAGAACGTCCCTGAGAGGAACATCATCGGGAAAGTCACCAGGTTGCCCACCACGGCCGCCGACTCGACGCTCTTCGATACCGTCCCGACCAGCATCCCGAGTGAGACGAAGAGGAACGGGCCTAGGATGAGGAAGGGGATTATCCCGAGCGAGTAAGTGACGTGCGCTCCTAGAAGCCCCACGCCGAGGGTGGTCATCAAGACGAAGGAGACCAACGTAAGGAGGATATACCAGATTATCTTGGAGAGCAGCCACTCGGTCTTGGTTAGAGGCGTGAGCGAAAGCTGCTTGAAGACCTTGTCTCGCTTGTACTGGGAGCTGATGTTCACGAGGGCGAACATAGGGCTCGTGAGCACCGAGAAGCCTATCAGCCCAGGCACGAGGAAGTCGATGTATTTGTAGGAGCTCCCCACGACAGACTGCTGCTGCAGCCCGACTATCGACGACCCGTTGGCCAGCCGGAGGTTGAACGCGTTCACGATGGAATCGGTGACGCCTATGACTATCCCGTTCGTGCTGGTGGTCGGGTTCCCGTAGATGGTCACGTTGACGTGCCTGCCAGGCGCCAAGTTCGACTGGAACCCGGAGGGGATGACGATTCCCTCGGAAGCGGAGTGAGAGCTCAGATATTGAGAGAAGTTCTGGGAGCTGTCGACGAGTGTGATCTGCATGGTCTTTGTGGAGTTGAGCGCGTTGATGAAACCGACGCTCGCAGGGCTCGACCCGTCCTGGTTCTGGATGTAGACGGGGATCGGCCCGGATCCGTTCCCCGAGAAAATGGCCCCGAAGAGAAGGATCAATATCACAGGGAAGATCAATGAGAAGAACAAGCCGACGCGGCTGCGCGTGTAGCCGCGCCCGAAAGTGAGAAGGTCGGCTTTGATGCGCCGGAGGTTGATCATTTCGCTTTCACTTCCACGGCCGCCTCGGTTCCGACGAGCTTCACGAAGACGTCCTCGAGGCTCTCTCTCTGGATGCTCAGGTCGCTCCAGTCGTATCCCGACCGCTCTATCGCCTCGAGGGCTGACAGCGAGTCCTCCTTTCGCCGCACGAGGATGTTGATGATGCCGCTCTCCGAGTGATATTCCACAGGGATCGTCGGGATGGCCTTCTTCAGATAGTCTACGAGCCACTGATCGCTTCGGACCCTCACCATTTCACCCGAGCCGTGGCGAGCGATTATCTCCGCGGGCGTGCCTGACGTAATTATCTTCCCATGGTTCATTATCGCCACAACGTCGGCGAGCTCCTCGGCCTCCTCAAGGTAGTGGGTCGTCAGAAGGACGCTCCGCCCTTCGCTCTTCAAGTTCCGGATGACGTCCCACACGGCCCTCCTTGCTTGCGGGTCTAGCCCTGTGGTGGGCTCGTCCAGGAAGACGAGCTGGGGGTTGTTTACGAGCGCGAGCGCGAGGCCGACCTTTTGCTTCTGCCCGCCAGATAGGCGCGTGAAGTAGACGTTTGCGGAGTCTTCCAGGATGACCTTTCGAAGGATTGCGTCGGCATCCACCTGCACCCCAAAGAGGTCGGCATAGTATTTGATCGCCTCTTTCGGGGTCGCGTAGTCGACGAACTTGAATCCCTGAGGGATGACGCCGATTTTCGTGTGCAGCTCGTACCCCTTCTTCCAAGGGTCGTAGCCCAGCACCTTGACGTCGCCCCCGTCTCTTTCCCTGAGGCCTTCTAGAATCTCGATGGTCGTCGTCTTCCCCGCGCCGTTGGGTCCCAGCAAGGAGAACACCTGCCCTTCCTTGACCGAAAAGGAAATCGAGTCGACCGCCTGGAGGGAGCCGTAGGCCTTCTTGAGAGACGTGACTTCGATCGCGGACAACTAGGAACTCGAAGAAGCGCGATGGGTTCCTTCTTTAACCGTTGCGGGCAGTCGAAGGCCTCCTTCAACGGATGCGATGCGCCCTATCACCGATGGCAGATGTCGCAAGTCTGCCTTGGGATAAGCAAATCTTATAGCGACCTCCAGCGGAAAACGATGCACTAGACATGGTCGGACCAACCAGCCGATACGTCCTCGCCTACGACGCTTCCTGCGGACCTTGCTCGCGCTTCAAGGCCGTCGTGGGCTTTCTAGACGCCAGGCATCGAATCGAATTCGAGTCTCTGGAGGAAGCGGACAGGGCGGGCCTTCTGGAGTCTGTGGCTCCGTCCCTTCGATTTGGTTCGTTCCATCTCGTGGTTTTCAGGGAGGGACGTTCAAGAGGCGAATCCATAAGCGGGTCGGAGGCGATACTCCCGTTGGCGAGGCTGCTGCTTCCAAAGGGCGAATCCGTCTTGAGCCTAGTAGAGGCGACGCCAGGTCTTGGCGACACAATCTCGTTCGTCTACTCGATGCTATCGCGGTCGCACGAAGTCGGCTCCTGCAAATCCGCCCACCACAATCAAGGCCTACGACACATTCACGGGAGGACGATGGTGCGCTGACCAGAATGGTCGGAGAAATGGCGAAGACTTCCAAGAGCACCATCGACTGGCTTCTCGAAGAAGAGCAGCCCTCGATCAGATA
>JAPCJN010000100.1:5568-7512 GCA_027886925.1 Nitrososphaerota archaeon | reverse complement strand
CGTCTAGATCAACGAGGGCTCATTTTGTTAGAACCACTGATAGCCGACTGAGCCATCCGGTAATCACGCGGATGACCCGCATCCCGGACACCTAGATGCCTAGGGCAGACCTGAGGCCTTTGTACCTGTTCCTTATCGTCACTTCGGTCACTCCCGCTGCCTCGGCGACGTCCCTCTGGGTCTTGTCCTCGCCCTCGAGCGTGCAGGAAACGTAGAGCGCAGCCGCCGCCAAGCCCATGGGGTCTTTGCCCGCCGAAATCCTGGCCTCCTCGGCTTTCTTCAATATCTCGAGCGCCCTCCTCTTGGTCTTCTCCGAAAGGCTCGCCCTCGAAGCGATCCTCGAAACGCACTTTGTGGGGTCGACGACGGGCATCTTGATGTCCATCTCCTTGAGAAGGAGCCTGTAGCACCTCGCGATGTCCTTCTTCTTGACGTTGGAGACCACGGCAAGGTCCTTTAACGTCCTGGGGGTCTCGCGGTCCCTGCAAGCCGCATAAAGGGAAGCCGCTATGATGGCGGAGATGGACCTCCCTCTCACCAGTCCCCTCTCCAGCGCCTTCCTGTAGATGTATGCTGCCTTCTCGACGACAGCTTCCGAGACCGAAAGCTTGTCAGAGAGCCTGTCCAATTCGCTGAAAGCCTGCCGCAGGTTCCTGTCAATGGGCTCGTGGACCTGGCTCCGGCTGTCCCATGTCCTGAGCCTCTCCACCGTCGCCTTCATCGACCCGGAAAGGGACTTGCCCGAGGCGTCCTTGTTCACCGACCCTATCACGGTCGCCAGGCCCATGTCGTGCATGGCGATCGAGGTCGGAATCCCTCCCCTCGCCCTGTCGTCCTTCTCATCCTTGGAGAACGCCCTCCATTCTGGCCCTGTCTCCTCTATCTTCTCCTTGACTACAAACCCGCAGCTACTGCAAAAAAGCTCCCCTCCTGCTGTGTCGACGATCATGGGTCCCTTGCCGCACCTAGGGCACCTGTCGAGCGCCTTTTGCAACTTCATCAGCCTTGAGAAATCTCTTTCAGATGACAAACAATGCACCCAGAAAGGTTAAACGCTCAACTTTTTTTTCAAGTATTTAAGGATTGTGCAACGACTGACCAAAAGAGCTCATTTCAGCTCCGTATCGGATGAAACTTCATCAAGCTTTTATATCAAGACAAGAAGCTAGCTTAGGGAACGGCGGTGGCGACAGACCTAGTAATGTTCGAGAACGCCCTGCAGTTCGTCGGGGCCTTCGTCGCGTTTTCAATCGCCCTCGTGGCCTACAAAGGGGTACGGGAGACCAGCAGCTCTTCGATGCTCAGGCTGGCGGCCGCGTTCGTGTTCTTAGGCTCGGGCTTTGTCCTCCAGGGGCTGGACGGGATAGGCGCCTTCGGGAACATCCCTGGGCTCGTTATTTCCCTAGACGCGATCCTGATCGTTGGGATGTTCCTCCAGACGATCGGCTACTTCTTCTTGGCGTTCTCCCACATCCTCGACGTCATAGTCTCGAGGAAGCTCGGTCCGCTCCTCGTGCTCTTTCCCATCTTCGCGCTCAGCCAAACGAGCGTGGAGACAGTCTTGAGAAGCCTCTCCTTCTATTTCATCCTCTACGGTGTGCTGGAAACGGCCCTGTCTTATTCAAAGACGAGGAACCCCAACACGTTGATGATCGCCTCAGGGCTCGGCATGATAGCGGCAGGGTGGTGGGTCTCTCTGGCGGCGCCCGACATCACATTGTTAACATTGTTGCAGTTGTTGATGAGAGAAATTGGACTAATCGCGCTATTCGTCCCTGTCTTGAGGTTCTCCTTCCGAAAGCCCGGTGAGTTGTTGAATGCCCCAGTATAGAACACAGGGCAAGATTATTGCCGACATATTGGCCACCGCCCGAGACTTGAACACAGACGGACAGGGAGTAGGCATCACCACCCTCATCAGGCGAGGCAACGTCTCCTACAGCA
>JAPCJN010000100.1:0-5550 GCA_027886925.1 Nitrososphaerota archaeon | reverse complement strand
GATGACGAAGCTGATCGTCGAGCTTGTGAGCGCGGGTCTCTTGCTCGAAGAGACGCTGGAGAGGGCCTCAAAATACCGCATCAGCGACAAGGGCATCATGTTCCTGCAGGCCTACACCCAGTTCGAGGACTTCGCCCAGTCCTACGGGCTCAGGCTCTAGCACTGCGGTAGTAGTCCCCGTCACAACCCCGTCGGGCTATCTCTTTTATCGGGCTGTCCGATGGCCGTCCTGAACAAGGAAAGAAAAAATGATCGCTTTCATTGGGGCAGGACGAGTGGGGGCTCAGGCAGCCCTTGAGGTCGCATCGGAAGGGATCGACGACGTCCGCCTCGTCGACGTAGTCCCTGGGCTCGCCGAGGGCGAGGCCTTGGACATCTCGCAGAAGGTCGCGGAGACAGGAGTGGACGTGGACGTGACGGGATCGACCGATTTCTCGGCGCTTCGCGGGGCGAGCGTAGTCGTGATAACCGCCGGTCTCGCCCGAAAACCTGGGATGACCAGGATGGACCTCCTAGGGAAGAACGCTGGAATCGTAGCCTCCGTTTCGAAGGAGGTGGCAAAACACGCCCCAGACGCGGTGGCGCTTTGCGTAACCAACCCGATGGACGTGATGAACTACGTCGTCCTGAAAAACACCGGGTTCCCCAAGAACAGGGTGGTGGGGATGGGCGGAGTCCTGGACCTCTCAAGGTTCAAGTCGACGCTCTCCAGGATGCTCGGCGTCTCGCACTCCTCGATAACATCCCTGGTCATCGGCGAACACGGGGAAAACATGCTCCCGCTGCCGAGATTTACCTCTATTGGGGGCGTCCCGCTGACCAAACTCCTGAACGAAGCCCAGGTCGCCGAAGCGATCCAAGCGACCAGGCAGGTGGCGATAGACGTGATCTCGAAGAAGGGGGCGACGGTCGACGCGCCAGCGAACGCCATCGTGAGGATGGCGAGGGCCATCTTGTGGGACAGGAAGGAGGTGATGCCTGCCTCGGCCTTCCTCGAAGGCGAGTATGGGGTTGACGGCCTGTGCATTGGCGTCCCAGTGGTCCTGGGGGCGAGGGGGCTTGAAAGAATCCTCCCCCTCGACCTCGACGAGGACGAGAAGGCCCAGTTCTTCAAAGGGGTGCAGACCATAAGGGATGGCATCTCGGCCGTTGCAGGTCTAACGCCCCACGAAAAGTGAGCGTCGGCTGACGAATTTTCAGATTTATATGGGCCGCCACCCGATTCCCCGAATGCATATATTGCCGAGATGTTGGGCGGGGGACAACATTGCTTATCATAGCTCTTGTGAAGGGCGTCCCAGGAAGGACGACTAAGGTCGAAAGGACCGACAACATCCTCCAACGTCAGCAGATGGAGATGGTCATCAACCCTAACGACGAGACCGCGATCAAGGCCGCAGATTATCTCAAGAGGCGGGTCGGAGGAAAGATCGTCTCCCTGTCCATGGGGCCCGACGCGAGGCTAAAGCCGATTCTGACTCCCCTCTACCAAACCGAAGCCACGGGGGTCGACGAAGTCATGATACTCAGCGACCCGCGGTTGGCGGGTTCCGACACCGTCGCGACCGCCTATGCGGTGGGACACGCGGTATACCAGATCTACGACAGGCACGTGAAGCCGCTCGACGAGCTCATCGCGCTTTTGGGGAGCAACGCCTCCAAGGACGCCGTCGAGGCCAAGGCGCGCGACCTCTACGGCCAGAACCTCCTGCCAAACAAGGTCTACAACGACCAGCCGGGGACCAAGGCATCCATAATAGGGCATTATGTGCATGAAGACATCTCGAAAGACGAAACGGTGAAGAGACTGGAGGCCGAAAAGACCGAGGTCTCGAAGTTCGTGGTCGTCGCGGGGATCCGGACGTCGGACGGCGAGACAGGGAGCGTCGGTCCTCAGGTCGCAGAGGTGCTCGCCGAGATGATAAAGTTGGAAGTCCCCCATACCACCTACGTGGAGGAGCTCGACATCGACCCGGAAACGCTGAAGATTTTCGCCTCCAGGAGGATAGGGAGGTTCATCCAGAAGCTTGAGATCGATACCCCGTGTCTGCTCACGTTCGCTCCAGAGTATGTGCCTCAGCCCATCAAATCGGTCGACTTCCATAGCATGATGCAGAACTACTACAAAGGCAAGGTCTTGGAACCGATGAAGTGGACCGCCGACGTATTGAACGCGGACCCCGCCAGGCTCGGCTTTGGAGGGTCGGCGGTGATAGTCGGCCCGGCGATCATCATGGGGAGACCGGCGTCGCAAAAGACGGTCGAAAAGACGCTCGTCTTCACGGCTAGCGTGAACAAACGGACCATCGACGGCAAAGACTACGGGCCGTTCCAAAAGGGCGACGTAGCCGACTCCCTCCCGGAGACGATGAAGAGCGAGCTTTTCGCCAAGGGAGAGATCGTGACCTATTCCCTGAAGATGATGGGCGAGGAGCTGCTGGCATGAGCGCCACGGCCGCCCCCCCGGCCACCTCAAGCGCCAAGGTTGTCCTCGCGGACTACAAGGACGTCTGGGTCTTCCTCCAGCGCCAAGAAGGCCACCTGTCGAACGACTCTCTGGAGCTCCTCGCTTCGGGGAGGAAGGTCGCCAACCAGGTGAGCCAGAAGCTCGTTGGAGTCATGCTGGGCTCCAACTTGGGCGGCATGCCCGAGGAGGCGCTAGAGTACGGCGCCGACGTCGTCCTCGTCGTCGACGACCCTCTCCTGAAGGACTACCTCACGTCTAGGATTGTCGACACCCTCGAGAACATGAGCAATACGAGGAAACCTTACGCCATCATATTCCTCGCGACGGAGTTTGGCCGGGAGATAGCGCCGAGGCTCGCGTACAGGGTGCACTCTGGGCTGGCGACCGACAACGTGGACTTTGAGGTCACGGACTACTTCAATCCCAAGTACAATGAAATGTTCCCCAAGACGATGACTCAGGTGCGTCCCGACTTTGGGAGCAGGGTCGCCAAGATCTGGACCCCCAGGCACAGGCCGCAGGTGGCCACGCTCAAACCAGCCAGCTTCAAGCCTCTGCCCAGGGACCCTGGAAGGAAGAGCACCGGGAAGATAGAGAAGCTGCCGCTGCCCAACCCTGGCAAGCAGTACTCCTCGCGAGCCCAGCTCGTAGAGCTGCCAAAGGCGAAGGCAGACCTGGAGCACGCCAGCGTGGTGATAGGCTTAGGGTTGGGGATACTTCGCGGCGGCGACGGCTCGCCGAGGAACCCTCTCGAGGCCTACCAGCTCGCGATGGAGCTCAAGGAGCTCATCGAGAGGAAGTGGGGAAAGAAGACTGAGATTGGAGCGTCTCGGGGCCTTGTGATGTCGGGAGTAAAGGCTCTCGAAGGCATCATAACGAGAGACCACGAGCTTGGACAGACCGGTACCCTGATCAACCCCGACCTCTACATAGCGCTCGGCGTTAGCGGCTCGACTCCTCATCGGGCGGGCATCAATGCCAGGAAGATAATGGCGGTTAATCCCGATCCGGCGGCCCCTATTCTGCTGGTCGCAGACAACTCGGTCGTCGGTGACCTCTACGAGTTCGTCCCTCGACTGATCGACACCCTAGAGGCCCTCCCAGATCGTGCTTGAAGGCAAACACGACCATAGCACGGGGCGGGGCGAATACGACGTCATCGTAGTCGGCGCTGGACCCGGCGGTTCGGCGACCGCCCTTACCCTGGCGAGGAAGGGGGTGAAAGTCCTCCTGGTGGAAAAGTCCAAGTCACCCGGGGCGAGCAACGTCTCCGGAGGGGTGCTATACGGAGACTTCACCAAGGGGTACGGCCTCGTCGACCTCGTCCCAGGATTCGAATCCGAGGCGCCGCTAGAAAGGAAGGTCATGTCCCACGAGGTGAACATCCTCTCCGAGCCGGATTCGAGGCGCGGAAGCTACCACAAGTATCGCTTGCATGGCAACTCGATCCTCGCCAGGCTAGGCCTCTTCACGGTGGAGATACAGACAGGGCACGACTACACGATAATCCGCAGCGACTTTGATCAATGGCTCGCCCAGAAGGCCGTCGAGGCGGGGGCCGTCCTGTCCACGCAGACCACGGTGCGGGAGCTCCTGTTGGAGGACGAGAAAGAAGCCCAAGACGACGATTCGGAGCCCGTGGTCGTCGGTGTGCGGACCTCGGGAGAGAGCATCCGGGCCAGGCTTGTCGTGGATTGCGCCGGGGTCACGTCCAACCTCGTCGAGATGGCGGGCCTCCGGGGGACTCTGGGCCCTCGGCAGCTCTACCACGCCATGAAACACGTCTACCGCCTCCCCTCCGAGGCCATCGACCGCAGGTTCGAGCTCAGAGAGGGCGAGGGGCGAGCGATAAACTGCTTCGGGGACTTCATGAGGGGCGTCAGCGGGAGCTCGTTCATCTTCACCAACCGGGACACCGTCTCGGTGGGAGTCGTCGCCGCGCTGGACTCGATGGTGCGAGTCTTCACAGAGAGGTTCGACACGGTGGGGAAGCTCGTCGAAGTCCTCGACGCCTTCGAGGCCCATCCGTTCACCGCTGACCTGCTCGACGGAGGCGAGCTGCTCGAGTTCTCCGCCCACAACATCCCGAGGGGCAATGTCGCGATGCTCAAGAAACCCTACGCCAGCGGCTACCTCGTCACGGGCGACGCCCTGGGCGCCTTCATCAAGATAGGGCCGCTCTTCGACGGACTCAGAAGGGCCATCGCGACCGGGATAATGGCGGCGGAGACCTATCTCCTCGCGAGCGAGTCCGGCTCCTTCAGGGGCAGCAACCTCTCCCGGTACAAGGACATGCTCTCCCCTATCTACGAGGACGTCAACAGATACGGGAGGGAGAGCTTCTTCGGAGAGAGCGGCTTCGCGTACTCGTTCATCCCGCGGATACTCTTCTCCTCCTCGGCTTTCTCCAAGCAGGTGAAATTCGACCCGGCAGAGGCTCGCAAGAAAAAGTCAAACGGAGGCGCTCTCGAGAGCTCGCGCGGCGAAGAGCCCGCTCAGATAACGGTCAACATCGAGGCGGCTTCGAAATCGTCTAGCAAGCCGTGGGTGCCGAGCTGCCCCAAGGACTGCTTCACGCTTGTAACCCCCAAAGGGAAATTCGCGTCCTACAAAGACCTCTACGACGCCAACCTGAGGGCTCTCTCGTCCTCTGCCGAGGACCGGGGCGGGCTGGGCGTGAGAGCCTACAAAGAGACCACGAAGGACATCCTCGAGGGGAAGGTCGGCTTCGAACTTGCAACGTGCATCGGGTGCGGCACCTGCGGCGAGATAGGGCCGCGTGAGATGGTGACGTTCCGGGTCGAGGAAGGCGGACGAGGCGTTCGCTACAGATACGGGTAGGCCTGGACGTCTTGCTGATTCATCAGCCGACGCGCGGATTTAGCCTCTCGAGGTGAAACGCGGAATGGATGGCCTTCACGGTCTCCTTCGCGTCCTTTTCGCCCACGACGAGGGAGAGGTTCTGCTCTGACGACCCCGAGGCTATCATCCTCACGTTGATGCCGCGCGCTGCGATGGCCGTGAATGCGATGGAAGCCACGCCCTTGATAGTCCTCATCCCGCCTCCGACTATGGCGATGGCG
>JAPCJN010000099.1 GCA_027886925.1 Nitrososphaerota archaeon | reverse complement strand
CCTTACCGAGCGTGTCACCCTCAGAACCTATGACTTCCTTTCCAGCAATCTCAGCGGTGAGCAAATTAACTTTCCAAGACGGACCGACCCTCTAGCTCATTTATGTTTTTCTTTGGATGGATACCGATACCGCTAAGATAGATTCCCTCCACTGGGACTTCTCAGTCCTTTTGGTGTCTTATTGGCGGCATCGGGGAGAATTAATCAACATCCTTAGTTGTCGTTGACATAATTGTGGGCCTACAGACGTAATCAGGGCAGAAATCCGGACATCCGCAAATAGGAGACCGGCCGCGAGTGGACCGAGATCTGAAACACGTCATGAAGTTCGCTGGTGCAGATCTCGTGGGAAATTGACCCGCCGGACAGAACCATTTCTAGCTGCGAATTTGCGTCACATCCTGCCGAGCCCGCCAAAATAAGCTTATTCTGACTCATTCTTAGAAAGAGGCAGAATTGCCTTATTCCTGTTGCGTCTCCGCCGGTCGTCCTGTCTCGGACATTTGGGCCTCGGGGAAATCGCTGGGCGAACATGTCGCAGGTTCAATCATGACTGTCGTTCAGGCCGCGTCTCTGTTTCTTGCAGCTCCAGGTCTCTATTACGTATTCTTCTCTATCGTAGAAATTACGGCTGCTTTGGTAATTGTCTGGTATGCATGGAAGTGGCCCGCCTCTTCGGATGCGAGGGCGCTAGCGGCCTCACATGCGCCTTCTAGCGTCTAGGACAATGAAGACGGCCGCTCACATCCTTAGTGCAATGATGCTTGAAGGAATTGAGATCAAGGTGGCCCTTGCTGTCCACCACGGTTTTGGGGCTTCTCCTTCGAAGGAATCCCCCGCCACGATTCTAGCCGCATCTACCCCAGAACCCGAGGCAAATCCCAACCCTCGGAAACTCGTACTTAGCTGGTCGTCATGCTTCCACAGTTATCACGACTTTTCCCTTGGCGTGTCCTTCTCCTAGATGTCGGAGCGCTTCAGGAACCTCACTT
The DNA here is from genome assembly GCA_027886925.1 of Nitrososphaerota archaeon. The sequence continues at coordinate 6,736 of JAPCJN010000099.1, read as the reverse complement.
AACGGGTACCGTCTATCAATGAATGGGACGACCTTGCCGCTTTGACAAAGTTCCGTCATATAGACCACGTCTTCTAGATTTGGTCGAACCGCCAAGAGTCGTATCTTCTTCCCCGTGGCCACTCCGATGAGCGGTCCCAACAGCAAGATCTGGAAGATTGTGCCTAGTGAGCCGCCGACGGCGAAATAGCTACCATTGGGATTCAGCGCCCGCCTGTAGGCGAAAGCGGAACGATGCGCTACAACGTCAAGTATCAAATCATACTGCTTTCCGTTCTTGGTGAAGTCTTCTCGCGTGTAGTCGATGACGTGGTCCGCGCCAAGCGAGCGCATAAAGTCCAGCTTTTCGGTGTTGTCCACCCCCGTGACATCGGCCCCGTATGATTTTGCGAGCTGCACTGCGAACGTACCCGTGCAGCCGCCGGCGCCGTTGATCAATACCTTTTGCCCCGGTTGGACATGTCCCTTGTCGCGAATGCCCTGCAAGGCGATTACTGCCGCTTGCGGGATGGTCGCTGCTACCTCGAACGTCATGCCTGCCGGCTTCAGAGCCAGGGCTCCTTCAGGAGCGCTTGCATACTCTGCAAAACCACCCATAAGCACCGACACGTCTCCGAAGACCTCGTCACCTGGTCGAAATCGCGTGACGTTTCTCCCGGCCATTTCAACTCGCCCAGCAATGTCCGACCCGAGTATCTTGCGGCGTGGTCTAAGAAGCCCACCGAAGCGGGCGTAGAACGGTGTGCCTCTCAGTGCTTCCCAGTCAGATCTGTTCACGGATACCGCCTGAACCTTGATCAGCACTTCATCGTCCTTAGGGACGGGTCTTGATACTTCTTTGATTTGGAGAACTTCCGGAGGCCCGTATCTTGTGTATAGAATCGCCTTCACCTGTGGGGACCTTCCGAATAGCTAATCGTGCTGGATGCCGTGCCCCACAATGACGACCACATTTCCCGCTTTTTGTCCTGTGTCGACATATCTGTGGGCTTCGGCCATCTGTTCTAAGACATACCGCCTGTCTATCACCGAAACTATCTTCCCTGCCTCAATTAGCTCTTTGAGGGAAATTAGATCATCAGGCTTGTAAGATGCCGCCCCGCCGATTACCCTCTTATTGCTAGTCCTGGAAGTCCATAGCCCTCGCACTAACTGTGACAGCCCAGGGTTACCTAACAGATAGAAGCCATTCTCCTTTAGAGACCTGATGCAACCCGAGAATGAAGCCTTGCCCACTGCGTCAAAGATAACGTCATAGGCGTCTCCGCTCTTGGTGAAGTCGTCCTTGGTGTAGTCGATGACCTTGTCTGCACCAATGGAGCGCAACATATCCAACTTCATTGCGCTGTCGACGCCTGTCACTTCCGCCCCTAACGCCTTGGCGATCTGAACCGCAACCGTGCCTATGCTGCCACCCGCCCCGATTATCAAGACCTTCTGTCCACTTTGGATGCGCGCCTCTCTGAGAAAATGCAACGCATGAAGGCCCCCAAGAGGGATCGCGGCGGCTTCCTCATATGTCATGTTTGCAGGTTTTGCTGCCACGAGTCCTTTCGCGGGTAGACAGTCGTACTCGGCATAGGCACCCAGATGCAGACCGGTAAGAGCAAAGACTTGGTCACCAGCCTTGAACCGGGTCACGTCCTTGCCGACCGACTCAATTTCCCCCGCCAGCTCTTGACCTAGTATTCTCTTTCTTGGTCCTCGAAAGCCAAACCCAATCCGCGCGAGCAGCCATAACCAGGCAGGCATTTTGAATCGTCGAATTTCACAGTCTCCCATCGTCACCGTCGTTGCATGCACTCTTACCAGTACTTCATTGTCCTTAGGAGTCGGTCTTTCCACCTCCATGAGTTGAAGAACTTCCGGAGGCCCGTATCTTGCGCACACGATCGCTCTCATTCGTGTGTTGTCCCGAATCGGGACGGTGGCCTCGGGAGTCATTCGAGACAGCGATGGGTTGCTCATATCGAAGAAACTCCCTTGGCCTGGGCGCCTGACGATCAGCCGACGATTTGCGTTATCTGCTTCGCAATCCCGCTTTCGACGTGGGTCGTCCAGAGAATCTCTGCACCATCCACCACGAAGACGAGCGGCGAGAAGAAGAACGACTCGACGACCGCGACGCCGATGTTCTGGATCCATTTCCCGATGCCTATGTGGACTGAAAAGTTGTCTGGTTGCCCTGCGATTAATATCGAGAACGCCCTGTTCGCATCGACTAGTCCGCGCAAGATTCCCGCCTTCTGGGCCTGGACGACGTTACCGAGGGGGGCCTTCGCCGACTGGGTCTTGTATCCATCGGTCTTGAGCTGCTGCTCTATTTGCTGGGCAAGCTGGTCAAGGTCCTTGTTCTTTCCTATAAAGCTCAAGTTCAACCATGCTGCTGCATCTTTAGGTATCGTTGTTGTGGTGTTTCCGGCTAACATTTCGAACGACATTCTGCGTTGATGCGCTTAAGGGGGACGTATTTTTTGTAAGGAATTGTAATTTGCTCGTAACTAGAGTGCCCAAAGCGCTGTCGCACGACATCAAAAGTTGCGGCTGAACCGACCCGATTCGTGTTAGGCAGCGGTCTGCCGCATTGCGGTCAGCCCTTTACGGTTCGAACCTAACTAAGTTCGCCTTGAAGGAATCCTCTCTGAGAATCAGTTCAGGGTAGCCCTTCCGGCCCGCCAAAAATACCAAAGTCCAGAGGATATTCTGTCCGGAGAAGAATTGCGCCACTTACGAGTAGGTCTGGGATACAGAAGTCACGTGATCTGACCAGATCGGTAAGCCCTCGATTACCACTTCACTTTGAACCGTCGAAGGACAACGAACAAGATGATAAAGACGATAAAGAGGCCTAGCCCGCTCCCGAGATCAGGTTCGGCGAACTCGTACAAACTGATCGCAAGGACGATAAGGGCCACCGCCCACGCAAGCCTGCCAATACCCCGGGTCATTTAGCCGAAACCAACCGAGGGCACCTCGTATATTAGGCTAGAAGCGCCTCTCAATACTTTAGGACGTTCCGATATCACCGGACCACGCTAATGAACGGCTTCACGGAGCCAACTTTGGGAACCTGTCAGCTTTGGGTCCTACCGGGCTAGAGCGCGCTTTGGAATGGAAGGGCCATTAATTCTTGACATTTTCGGTTCCGCCGCACTCATCAGCCGAAATTAGGCGAGCGTGCTGCAAAATTCTTAATAAAGACGACCCCCGAGTTTTGGGAGTAGCTGCAGGATAGCAAGAAGCAAAATGGAGGTTTCAATCTAATGCCTTTGCAGAGCGGAGGTTGGGAAATAATAATGAACGGGAAGCAAGGCACACTTACAATAGATAGCGTCGACACGCCAGGCTCCGTAACCGGCACCCTCAGAGACGGATTTGGTGACAGCTATCCCATCATAGGGCGGTGGGATGAAGCCGCAAAACGTTTAGCCTTTCACACCGTGTCGACCGGGATTGGCGCACCCTCGCCATTGAACATCAACTTGGCATTCACAGGATATCTCTTCAGAGACACGATGAGAATGCCGGGCCTTGTTGGCGACATCATCTACACGCTCGCTGGTCGCTATCTCGCCTTCTCGGACGCAGGGACAACTGATCAGCACGAGTTTGGTTGGTATGCCCAGATCAGCCTTGCTTGAACGAGTGAAGGGTGACAAGAGAAACGCCACTACAGATCGGGAACTGGACGATCAATTCAAACGGAAGGACGGGGACGCTTGCTATCAGCGTCGTCTCCCCGGCGGGGATCGTAAGTGGGCGCATTAGCATCCCTGACTTGGCGGGAACCATCCTTGGCTGGTGGGACGAGGAATCGCAGAGACTTGACTTTTCGATTGTCGTCCGAGTTCCCACGCCTCCTGCTCCTCACAACAATCCGTCCAGCGCCGACAACCCGCCGCCGGCCACTTCTCCTCCCGCAGGTGCTCCCACACAGGAGATCATGCAGGTATATGTTGGATTCATGTTCGAAGACCAAGTGAGAATCTCGGGGGTAACCGGGGCGACAGTCTACACGCTGGCTGGATATTCAGAGAACTTCGGCACGGGTGGGACAGCACAGCAACAAAGTTTCGGATGGTATGCCCAGATCGGCGTCGAATAGTGAATCAGCTATTGAAACCGGTGTCAGAGTATGATTCATTTCCACTTTCGTCTGTCTCGTTCCTCAACCTCCATGCCGAATACCCAGACCTTTTTTCGTGAGAGGGCATGGCTGAACAAGTTTGGTCCGTCTTCAAATCGACTGGCCTGACAACGACTCCGATCTTCACGTGATTGCTCCAGCATGGTCGAAGTAAGCACGCTACGAACGCCCTGGAAAGGATTTTAGGGAGACAAAGGGATAGGAGAGGGCAGATGGATGGGGAAGAACTACGGCTCTGGACAACCAGACGCCTTCTTACGGACGGAACCCGATTGGTGGGTAAACACCACGGTCGATTACAATGAAGAAGAGCATTCTCGCTTCCATCGTCCTTGTGGTCGTCGTCGTATCGATCATCGGCTACTACGAATACTCAACGTCTGAGGGGGGTGTGGTACAGACCACAGTAGTCTCGGGTAAGATAACCTCACTCCAGAGTTCCGCGATACCGGCAGGAGCCAACGGCGCTACTTCTGGCGCGACTTATGTGACGATCACGGTCGGCTCGACCTCGTTCTCCCAACTGATATCGTGCGTCACTTTCCCTTACTTTGTAGGGATGACCATTCAAGTCGCCGACCAGACGTTGCGTAGCGGCCAGCATCATTACTCCCCTGACATCGCGTGCAAGGGCTCCGTATCTCCGTTCAAGAGCCTCCATCTCTCCCAAACCACCTCCACTGTGACGTAGAACCTAGTAGACCTGTTTGTGAGGCGTTGTAGTTCCCTAGCGATGAAAAGACAGTTACTTCTTGTATCTCCTGCGTGTGCCTTGCATTTGCACGCAGACGGCGCACTCAAAGATGCCTGGAGCCGTTTCGCTTAACCTGATTTTATGCTTGTTGCATATGACGTATTCCTTCGTCGGTGATTTTCCTGCTAACACAGATAGGCTGGAAACAAGGGTGCCCTTATGTGTTTGTTTTCTAGGCCCCTGCGTCTCCTTTTATACGGCACCGCGCATCAGAGGCTAGACGTGACAAACGAAGAAGACCAGGAGACTCGGCTCAAGTTTTACAATATCTCTGCCGTATCGAAACACATCAGCGCCCACGGGATCCCGAAGACCGACGGGGCGTTCAGGGACATGGTCGCTTCGGGAAGCACGCAAAAGCTGGACTCCGAGAAGGGGTTGGCGCTCCTGAAATGCCTGAACCTGGTGCTTTTCGCGAACCATCCTCAGCAGATCAACATAATGGACCAGTCGAGCGGCAAGACGATAGCCTCGATCGCACGCTGACATGTGCGGCGGGCGTGCCCCGGAGACGGTCGCCAAGGCAGTGGCGTCGTCTGGACGACGAATCGACAGCGGCCTTTTCATCGAACCCTTATAAAGGAGGAGAACATTCGATGCCCAAGGTTCATGTATCCTGGGCAACGACTATCTCTGGAAGACGGACAGTTCAACCAACCACGTCGCTCAGGTGAGGTATGCGCATGGCGACGAGCTTACCGACATACCTGGCGTGACAGGGATAGGCTTAGGAAAGGACCACATCATCCTTTACGTCTCTGATGAGAACGTCGAAGTGCCACCGCAAGTCGAAGACGTGATGATAGTCAAGATACGAAGGATCTAGAGCCTCAACGCCTAGTCGCGGCGCCGGAACCCGGACGCCCTTCGCCGACTCCGAACTAAGCTCGGCATTACTTGGTTGCCTCAGATTTCGCATACGTTTATCAGTCCCTAGAGGGCAACTTTCGTCATGGAAGCACTGGAGAAGCTGGTCATCATCGGTTCCGGGCCAGCGGGGTACACGGCCGCGATATACGGGTCGAGGGCCAACCTCAACCCGTTGATGTACATGGGCAGCGTCCCGGGCGGGCAGCTTATGGTGACGAGCGACGTCGAGAACTATCCCGGTTTCCCCGATCCAGTGATGGGCCCGGACCTGATGGAGCGAATGAAAGCCCAAGCCCAAAGGTTGGGGACGAGGATGATACAGGAGGACGTCGTAAAGGTCGACTTCAAGAGGTATCCTTTCGAGCTCGAGACGTCAAGCGGAGCAAACGTCCAAGCGCTTTCGGTCATCGTGGCGACGGGGGCGACGCCGAAGCGGCTCAACCTCGAATCTGAGATGCGGCTGATGGGGAAGGGCGTCTCAAACTGCGCGGTGTGCGACGGTTTCTTCTTCAAAGGGAAGAAGGTGGCGGTCGTAGGGGGAGGCGACACCGCATTGGAGGAGGCTACGTTCCTGACGAACCTTGCCTCGTCGGTGCAGGTCATCCATAGGAGGAGCGACCTCGCGGCGTGCGCGATGCTGCAAAAGGAGGCGTTTGCAGATCCGAAAATCAAGTTCAATTGGAATTCCGTTGTAACTGACATAGTGGGAGACGGCAAGGTGAAAGGCGTCGTCGTCAAGGACGTCAGCACGGGGGAGGAGCGCCAACTCGAGGTCGACGGGGTGTTCGTCGCCATCGGCTACGAGCCTAACACGAAGATATTCAGGGGGCAGCTGGATCTCGAGCCGAACGGCTACATGAAGGTGAGAAACGAGACGGAGACGAACATCCCGGGCGTGTTCGCCGCAGGAGACGTCAGAGACTATAGGTATCGACAGGCCGTGACGGCGGCCGCCGACGGGTGCAA
>JAPCJN010000098.1 GCA_027886925.1 Nitrososphaerota archaeon | reverse complement strand
GAAGCGAATGTCCCGATCAATACCGAGAGGCCCCCATCAACGGGGCCGAGTATCATCCCTGTGAGCGGGCTGAACGTCTCAGCCATCGTGAGGAAGCTCACATTGTTGATGAGCCTTGATACGGGGATGAGGCTGAGGACCGCGTAGACTGCCGCGAACACCGCGACGGCGGCGATTCGCCTTGTGCCCATTCGAACCTGCAATCGTCTCGCCCGACCGAGTCGCAAACATCTTAAAGTTTCCAGTCCGCGTTTGCATCAATGCCGGGTATTGCGTCTTCTGTGTGCAAAGTCGGGGCCTATCTGGCACTGCTAAAGTTTTAAGACCGCTCGATGTTCAGGAAAAAAGGGATGGCAACCAACGAAGACCAGCTGAGGCGGAACGCCGACCTTAAGCTTTGGATCGAGGGCAGGATAGCAGAGCTCCAAGAGGAGATTGACAGGTTGAGGGAGGCGTTGACGGTGGTCGACAGCGTGCTGCGTGCTTCGAGCTTCAGGCCCGCGTCGGAGGTGTCTTCTTCGAGCAGCCAAAAAGGCGTGAAACCCTCTCAGGACGAGTTCGAAGGCGAGCCGATTCCTGAGATACGCGAACTGAAGAAAGACAGGGGCGGCGAGACCATCGCGGTGGCTCAGGTGACCAAGCCGAAAGTCAAGATCGAGCCGGTCGCCGAGATAGCGCTAAAGGCCGAAACGCCCCCTTTCAAATCGTTCCTCCTTGGAAAAATCCTCGCCGGCATGAAGTCCAACGATGAGGACGCCGTGTCCAAGGGCCGGCTCAAGAAGGGGGAGGAGCTAAAATATTCATTGGCGGAGAAGAACGGGAAGATATCGGCCTTGGTGATCGAGAATTACCGAGAAAAGGAGAGGCTGACCGAGATCCTCAACACGGTCTCTTGGACGTTCTCGAGGATGCTGGAGAAATAGGCTCCCATCGGAAGCGCGCTGGGGCCGGCCTGACCGGAGGGTGGTAATGGGAGATTCCACGTCGTTGATCTTGGGTTGACCGGACGTCGTCGCGACTCTTCGCAGGGATGCCATCAGGTGTCATTTCCTCACGGTGATGCCGCTGACCATCTCGAGACCCTCCAGTTCTCCGATGACCGTCCCTCCCACGCTGCCCTCTACGATGAGAGTCAACCTCGCCTCGTGGACCATGTCCGGGTCGTCAGCCAGCGCCTGCCGGACGACGATCCCGTGATTCGCGAGGATGCCTGTCACCTTAGAGATGACGCCGGCGGCCCTCGGGTCGGCCTCGATTATTATCGCAGAATAGCCGATGCTCGAGACGAGATGGAGCAGGCTCGCCCCGACGGGAGTCACTCCGGAGAAGATCGAGAAGAGGAACGGGTCGTTCCTAATCTTCGCGGCCGTCTGCTTGACCACGCGCCTGTCGGTCCCGACGTCTCTCGCGAGCGCCGAGTAGTCGACCTCCAACCCTCCCACGAAGATCTTCCCGTCTTGGGAGACCCTTATCCCGTATTCGAGCATCTTCCTGACCACCAAGAGCCTCGAACCCTGCCTCGCGAACTGCCTCTCGATGGAAGGCCAAAGTCCCCTCAGTTGGTTTTGCTTCGCGTGCGTGCTCTCACCCGGCCGGCTCAGGCCGCTTGCGAGGGCGTGTCGCCATACGCCTTTGTGATGGTGACCCCTTCGACGAGCACCCACGGGCAAAGCGTGGGCGTTTCGACCTCCCACCATTGCACCCAAGCCCTCTCCTTCGATAACAGGCGGACCGAGGAGAACATCCTCTCGAGGGTGTCGCTGACCCTAAGGCCCTTGAGCGGCGACTCCACTTTGCCGGCCTCGACAAGGTAGGTGCCGTCGCGCGGGACGGTGGAGAACTCTCCGGTCCTGTAGTTCTTGAAGCGCGTGTACCAATTGCTCGTGAGTATCACGCCATGGCGCATCTCCTTGACCATCTCGTCGTAGGTGCTGTCGCCGGCCCCGACCTCTAGGTTCCAGGGTCCTGGTTCGATCAGCCCCGCGTTTCCTGTGGTTTTGGCCTTGAACCTCTTCGCGGTGGAAACGTTGTGCAGGTAGTTCCTCAGGACCCCTTCCTCGATTATCTTCGTCGAATGGGTCGGCTGGCCTTCGTCGTCGAAGTTCCTGGCTTCCAGGCACCCGTCGGTCTTTCCGTGGTCGACGACGGTCACCCGGTCAGCCGCGACCTTTTTCCCCAGCTTGTCGACCAGGTACGACGTCCCCGCCTCTATGGCGAACGCAGACGCGAACTCTCCGACGAGGCCCAGCAAGTTCGCGGCCACCGTCGGGCTCATGAGGACCTGATATTTTCCTTCCTCTGCGGACTGTTTTGCATCCTTCATACGCCTCGCGTGCCCTCCCGCCACCTCGCCGGCCTTCCCTGGATGAAAATCGCCCGCCGTCGCCGAGCAGGACAAGCCGTGTCCGCTCGCTTCCTTGGCGACGAAGGCCCTGATGTTCAGGAGGATCTTCGAGCTAGTGTCTGCGCCCGACGCGCCGGTTGAAGTGAGGATGTGGTGCGACGTGACGCCCGACTCGATGCTTCCCGCCGTCCTCCTCGCACCGGCCTCCTCGGCGGACCCGATCGCCTCGCTCACGTATCCAGCGAGAAGCTCCTCCGCGCTCTCTAGCCTCTTGTCGTAGCTGGGCTTGGGATTGTAGACGCGCCCATCGGGAGGGAGAGGGACGTAGGCGGGGTCCTTTGGCAGCGTCATCATGCTCTTGTAGAGCAGGCTGATGAAGCGATCCAGGCTCGTCTTCTGGGGGTTCGAAGAGCTGCCGATTATCCTGCGCCCGCCCTTCGCAAGGTATACGATCTGACCGCTCTCGTTGACGTTCTTCGTTACCGTCATCGAGCTGTTCGCGAACCGAGCCATCCTCTCGTTCGAGACCACCGTGAAGAGGATGGCCTCGTCGGCCCCTAGTTTCTCCGCTGTTTTGAGCCCGAACTGATTCGCCTCTTCTGGCCCGAGCGACGCTGGCATCCTCAGCTCCCCCCTACTATCCTGACTCGAGACAACAACGTGTCAGGTCCGCCTACCCAGACGGGTATTCCTTGCATCGGGTCCCCCTTTCCACAGCTCGCCGCCTCGAACTCCATCTTTTTGCTCCTCCCTCTCACGCTGCCCCACAGAGCGGGCGTTGTTATCTCGAGGACAGGCGCCCTGACGAGGTTGGTAAGCTCGCCGCGCTCTATCCTGAAAGCCTCGAGGCCCGTGTATCTCTGGTTCAACCTCTTGTCGTCGATATTCCACTCGGTAAACGATTTCAGATAGATGCCTTCGTTCACCTCTTTCATCAGCTCCTCGGTAGTGGCGTAATCCCCAGGCTCCACGAAGGTGTTCGACATCCGGATTATCGGCTCCCTGTCGAAGCCCGCTGACCGCGAGGCCCCGTTGTTCCTGACCGCCAGCCGCGCGGTGGTGCTCCTGTTCTGAAGGAACTCCGTTATCTTCCCGTCGACTATGAGTCGCCTCTTCTTCGCCGCCACGCCTTCGTCATCCACAGGGCAATATCCGTTCGAATGGGGCATCGTCGGGTCGTCGCTCACGTTGGCGTCGCCGCTGCCCACCTTCATCCCCAAACTGTCCTTCGAGAGATACGACTCGCCGGCCTGGGCTCCTTCCCTCCCCAGAATCCTATCGGCCTCCTGGGGGTGACCGACCGATTCGTGGGCCGCTATCCCCGATAGCTCCGGTCCCAAGATGACGTCCATTATCCCTGTTGGTGCCTTCTCCGCCTTTCCGAGGACCTGGACTAGAGTCTTGGCTTCCCTTTCTACGATGTCGAGCAGCTTCATCCTCTTTGGGATCTCCAGGCCGCCCGTCTCTCCCTGTTGAATCATCCTCTGAGCTGTGTCTCCACCACTGATCGCAGTCAGTATGCCAAAGAAGTGGAACCGAGGCAGCCTGGTGTCAACCTTCGCACCGTCGCTCGTGATGACGTACTTCTCTTCGGCGCCGGCGGAGGCGATCATTATCCGGTTGGGGATCTTGATGCCCCCGCTCTGCTGGGTCGTTATCCTTTCGTCGATCTGCAGCAGGAGCGACTTTAGCCAGATCGGGTCGGCGTTCTCGACGGGTTCCTTCTCTGGGACGCGCACCTTCCTTGTCACGGCCTTCGAATCGTCCATCTCGATAGGCTCTTTCACGAGGCCCGCCGAGGACTTTGACATCTTGATCGCCTTCGCCGTTAGGTCCCTCACGCTCTCCCTCGAAAGCATGTTCGTCGCGCTGAACCCCATCGCCCCGCCAACAATGACCCGGGCGCCTATGCCGAAGCTGTCGTCGATCATCGGCGGCTGCGGTTCGCCGTTCTTTAGCAGGAACCCGATCCCGGTACCGCCGTGGATCCTCGCCTCGGCGTAGTCTGCACCGAGCCTTCGCGCCTCGCGGACGCAAAACTCGGCCAAATCTTTGTATTCGTCAAGCAACAAATCGCGTTTCGCCGCTCCTATTGGGCCAACCCCACCTTCGTTATTTCTACCTTCCTGTGATTCTTCAGGCCGCGGCTATGCCAGCCGGATCTCCGTCCCCTTTTTCGGGGACAATATCCTGCCGTTCTCAGCGAACGACGAAAAGAGGTCGGGCCTTTCGGTGTGGATCGGAATCACCGTCCTCCCGTTGATGCGGTTCACGAGATATCCGACTTTGTCCAAGGGCGCGTGTCCCGAGGCGTGGATCTGATGATATGTGAAGCCGAAATAGTCGACCCAGTTCTTGATCACCTCCTCCTCTCGTTCGCCCTCTTCGTTGAACGCCTCTGTCGTCGCATGGATGTAGGCGCCGTTTCTGGACGGCTTGATGTCTATCAGCTCAGGGAAAAAGCGCTGGTCGAGGTGCAGTAGAGTGGACCTCTGCTTCTTCTGGACCTCTTCGGCAGTAATCCCGTCGTCAAGGAACGCCTTCTCCCATTTGTAGTAATCCTTCTCGTCGTAATTCCCTTTCCTCTTTCTCCGCATGTAGACGAGGACGTCCTTGCCTACCTTCGGGACCTTCAGGTGCCTGTCGTTGCTGAGCTTCTCAAGCAAGAGGGCGATCTTCGTGGACACCACGAGCGTGCGTCCCGTCTCTTTGCAGGCCTGGTCCAAGGAAACGACGCGGTCGATGTCGTTTCCGCGAAACGACGAGAAGACCAGGTTCTCTGTCCCTTTCAGGACCCGGACGGTCTCGCCGATCACTTCCGGCTCGGTCAACTCCTTCGTCCGTCCAGGCTCGCTGACCCTCGTCCCCTCCGTCAGCAGAGCCAAAGGCTTGGATTCTGAGGCTCCGACGACGAAGTCTTCCGTCATCCCGCCCATCGGTCCGTGGAAGCGGAAGTCCCCTGTGTACGCGACCGGTCCTTCCGTCGTGTGCAGTATCAATCCGTAGGCTCCGGGGATCGAATGGTCGACGTGGATTGGCTCGACCTCGATGCTCCCGACCGTGAACTTGTCCCCCGTCCTGAAAGTCTCGATCGCGTGCCCGTCGAGCGGAGAGCCTGTTGAGCCGCTCTGCGCTTCGTGGATGAGCTTCGTCGTCTCCCCGCAGTAGACCGGGACCCTGGGGTCGACGAAATTGATCCTGCCCATGTGGTCATAGTGGTAGTGGCTCAACAGTATCGCGTCGACCTCAGGGGTGGTGTGCTTCATCCCTGTGTTCTGCAGGGCTTCCTCAGAGTAGAGTCCCTCGATCTCGGGAAGCAGTCCGAACTCGAAGTAGTCCCCCGCCCCGTTGACGCTCCTTGGCTGTATCCCCGCGGAGAAGTAGGCCTCCCCCTCAGAGAAACCAGACCCGAAGTCAAGCAGCACTTTCGTGTCCCGGTCTTCGACAAGAATCTTGTTTCCGCCGATCTGACCGACGCCACCGTAGCAGGTGATTTTTACCCCCACTTCGTGGTTTCAGCGAGGGTCCAGGGTATAAAACCAGTTTCGGTCATCGATGGGTCGAGTCTGTGCCGAGCGGGGCTAACGCAAACGACGTTCCGCAAATATTAAAATGGCTCGTCTGCACCTTCACCGTCCGTAGATAGATAGATGGCTTTGTTTCGCCTGCTGTACCCGCTTCTATCGCAGAGCGATATATCGCAGCCTCTATTCATCCTCGCTCTCGCCTTAGGCATGGCGGGGCTAGCGATCCTCATCCTGTTCGCCAAAGACAAGATCTAGGAAGACAATTGATCCGAGGAATTTTCTTCGACCTTGACGGCACCCTGATTTCGCTCCGGGCTGACGGGAACTCTTTTCGCGAGGTCGCGGCGGCAGAGCTCAAGCGAATCGGCTTCCGTGTCGACGAAATCGACCATGTCTCAGGAAGGAACTATGTGCAGGACTTGCTTGACAACGCGAGGTCTCAAGTGGAGCGGGGCCTTGTGAAGACGGACTTCGAACGTGCCAAGACGAGCACGTTCCGAAAGCTGGACAAACTCGAGATGCGCTGGATCAAGGCGGCACACGTGCTTCCCGACGTCGAAGAGACGCTCTCCCGCTTGAAGAAGCCAGGAAATGGCGCGCTGAAGGTCGCGGTTCTCACGAACAGCGGGGGGGCTGCGACCCGGTTCGCGATGGAGACCTTCAAGCTCAGGAGGCACATCGACGAGTCTTTCTCGCGCGACGACCTGCCCGTGATGAAACCTCGCCCGGAGGGCGTCAGGACTGTGCTAGACCATTTCTCCCTGGAAAAGGAAGAGGTGCTTTACGTCGGCGACAGCCGCGTGGACATAATGGCCGCGAAGGCCGCCGGGATCAAGGTGGCCTCGATCCCTACCGGGAACTACGACCTCGAGACGCTTCGAAAAGACAAGCCGGACTACACGATGGAATCGTTGCTCGAGCTAGAAGATTTGGTGCTCGGGCTAGATCAGCCGCGTCGACGAAGCTAGGATAGTCTCATACTTGAGAACCTCTCTCTGAGCTCCCTGCTCTCCTTCTTGACTTTCTCTACGTCATCTTTGACCTCGCTGACCATGCCCTCGAAAGACGTCGCCTCCGATAGCCGCAAGGCGACCTCCATCGCGCGCCTCCTCAGGCGTGGGTCTACGTCTTTCTCTGCGGCATCCTTGACCGTCGGGAGGAACCTCCTATCGATTAGATCGTTGACCGTCTCGAGGACCTGCGCTCTCACCGTGTACTCCTTGTCCTTGAGCAACAGCTCTTTCAAGAGCGCCATCTCTTCTTCCGAGAGCCAGCCTAGCCTCGTGAAAGCCTTCAACGCGCCCACCCTGGCCCTCGTAGGCTTTCCGTATGGGAGGTATCCCTGGAGAAACTCCCGCGTCCGGGGACCTTTGACATATCCAAGCGCCTCCAAGCATGCTTCCGCGATCGCGTATTCAGGCGACGGCATCCCAAGCGAGGCAGTGAGGACCGAGAATGCGTCCGGTCGGCCGACCTTCCCGTAGGAGAGCGCTGCCTCGCACTGGACATAAGGACTTTCGTCGCCTCGGAGAGCGGCCAAGAGCGGCTGGACGACCCTCTCGTCCTTGAACTCTCCCAAAGCGGCGACCACGGCGCGCCTCACCCTTCTGTGCCCGACACTCGAGAGTGCCAGCAGAGCCTCGAGCGCATCTCTCGTCGTTATCTTTCCGAGGGTTCTCGCCGCTTCCGCCCTAACCGAATAGTGCTGCTCTTTCTGAGCTGCCTTCCTGAGAGCTTCGACGACGTCGGGGTCGCTCTTGAAAGAGGAGAGGCCTTCCGCGGCCCTGCGCCGGCTCGAAGAGTCGACGCTCCCTTCGAGCTGGCTGAGCAGCATCGTCACCGGCTTCTCGAACTTCACCCTCTTCAACAGCCATTC
>JAPCJN010000097.1 GCA_027886925.1 Nitrososphaerota archaeon | reverse complement strand
GATATTCAGGGAGGCTGCCTGTGACTTGGGGACGCTCTCGAAGAGGGCGTTCATCGTGTATGTGTTCTGCCCGCCCGTTGCGTTCAGGGTGACCCAAGCATACCTCTGTAGGTTTCCGCTAGAGAAATGTCTGAAGTAGTAGTCGCCATACCAATAGACCACCACGAGGTACTTGACTCCGGTCTGCAGGCCGGAGAACGTCGCAGGCATGTACCCGCTGGATACGTGGTTGTTGTTCAGCCGCAGGTCGACGTAGAACCCAGTCAGGGCCGTGCCTGTTTGGAGGTCGCTGCCTGTGACCGTGATGGAGTTCCCGGTCCCACCGCCCGAGGAGCAGCCCTGAGTCTGGCAGTAAGTGGCAGTCAGGGATGTCTGAGAGTCAGTGGCTGTCACGGTGATCGTCCTCGTACTGACTCCGTTGCTCCATTGCGAGAAGTAGGCGTTGTTGTAGTCGCCCACTGTCACACTGTAGGTCTGGCCATTTGTGGTCGGGAAGTTCACCGGAGTGAACCCTGACGCGACCGTCTGGCCGCCTTGCTGAAGGACCGTGTACATCCCGGTCAGGGCGGCGCCGGTAGTATATTGGGAGCCCACAGAGATCGAGGAGCCCGTCGAGCCGCCACATCCACCCTGTGTGTTACAAAATAGGGCGGTGAGTGCGGTCTGGGAGCCGGTCGCGGTAACGCTGATGTTCCTGGTGTTGGCGGAAGTGCTCCACTGGAAGAAGTAAGCATTGGTGTAATCGGATATCGAGACGCTGTAGGTTTGGTCGCTCGTGGTTGTGAACAGAGCGGGGGTAAAGCCCGTCGCGACGGTCTGGCCGTTTGAAGCCAGCGCAACATACATTCCGGTGAGATTGCCGGACGGCGAGTATTGCGAATTCACCAGAATCGACGACCCCCCGCATCCAGATTGCGGGCAATAGACGGCTGTCAGGCTAGTGGAGCTCGAAGACGTCACAGAGACGGCATGACTCCGTACTTGCGTGCCGTCCGCCCAGTGGTTGAAGTATTCTCCGCCGTAATCTCCGACGTAGACGTCATAGGTCCCTGCCGGGAGCGAGAACTGCGCAGGGCTGAAACCGCTTTGGACCACGTTCCCGGAGGCATCCGTGACCGAGACCCAGTAACCTGTCAGTGCACCGCCAGTGTTGGCCTGCGTGTCTACGGTCACGTTTGGACTTTGCGCATAGACTCCAGGAGCGATGGTCGCAAAAGACGCGAAGAACATGAAGGTGGCTAGTGCTGCAGCTAACGAAGACGGAAAGACGCGCACAAATGGTCTGCCTGCGGTAGAAATCATCTGTAATGGATGGCTCCGAAAGAACATTATCATGCAGCAACAAGTCGACAGAGGAATGTAGTGTGACTGTCCTATAGTGCTAGGTCCTCGGCTCGAGTCAAGCCTCGCTTACCTAGTGACGGCAGACCAATCTAGCAGGTAGTAATATACTACTTGGTATAAATAGATGACTTAACACTAGCACAAGTGATAGGTAAAATGGAAACAGACCAATTAATGAGGCGACTGGGGGATTTCCTCTGTCGTAAGGGAGATTGAGATAAAATGCATACTGAGGAGTTGAACGGCCTTATCCAAGGGTTGCACCACATCACCCTCGTCACAGCCAACCAGGAGGTCAACCGCAGATTTTACACGGATGTCCTCGGGCTGCGGAGGGTCAAGCTTACCGTTAACCAGGACGACGTCTTCCATCGTCACCTGTTCTACGCAGACGAGAAAGGGACGACCGGCAGCGCCATAACGTTCTTCGAGTGGCCAGAGTTGCCGCGTGGACATGTGGGCCTCAGCTCTGCGCACCACCTCTCCTACACGGTGCCCACGCTTGACGCGATCCCCAGCTGGATCTCATGGCTAAGGTCCCAGGACGTGTCAGTGACCGGTCCCTTTGCGAGAGACGGGCGCGCCTCCATTTACCTGAGAGACCCAGACGGCGCGTTGGTCGAGCTGACGGCGTTGAACGAGGAGAGGCTGCCGGCCCCTGACATCAACGAGCTCGTGGAGGACCTCCCCACTGTGAAGGAATTATCGAAGGACATGAGGCTGACGACGTTCAATCACGCTAGCCCCATCACTACCGACCCGGAGTTGACTGTGAAGTTCTTCGAAAAGTTCGTGGGCCTCAAGAAAAATCTCACGTTGCCAGACCCCGACCAAGCCGGCACTAGCATCGTGGGCATCGGTAACGATGACCGTTTGGACTTTCTGCGCTATCTCACGTCACCGGACGCCACCTACGGCCAGGTTGGAAAGGGCAGCATCCATCACATCGCGATGGCGGTCGAGGACGACGCGGCCCAGTTGAAGATCATGAGGCACCTGAACGGCGTCGGTTGGAGGAACTCCGGGATAATCGACCGCTTCTGGTTCCACTCTCTATATTTCCGCGACCCCGACGGGAACCTGCTCGAGGTGGCCACGAAGAACCCTGGCTACACGGCTGATGAGCCCCAGGAGTCTCTCGGGACGCGACTGTCCCTCCCTCAATGGGTCGAGCCTAAGAGGAAGGAGATAGAAGAGTTCCTGAAGCGGACTGATGAAAGCAATCCCGGTGATTGGCCGCCGAAATACCCAGTCACGCCCGCCCTCCCGGAGGCACTCCCCCAGCCGGCGAAACTCGGTGGCGGAAATTAGAATGTCTGCCCAAGGGGATGAGCCCGTCCTAGGCTTTGTCCACAGATTCGTGCCGTCCGCCGGCAGCCCGGTCACTTTGCTCCTCCTTCACGGGACGGGAGGGGACGAAGACGACCTCGTCGGCTTGGGGAAGACCCTCCTTCCAGGAGCGGCACTGCTGAGCCCTAGGGGGAAGGTCCTCGAGAACGGGATGCCTAGGTTCTTCCGGCGATTGTCAGAAGGAGTCTTCGACATGGACGACCTCGCAAGACGCACGCACGAACTCGCGGAGTTTGTAGACAAGGCATCGAAGGCCTTCAGGTTCGATACGAAGAACGTCGTCGCCGTAGGGTACTCGAACGGGGCTAATATCGCGGCGAGCGTCCTGCTATTGCATCCAGGTCTTCTCGCAGGAGCGGTCCTGATACGGGTGATGGACCCCTTCACCGAATTCGCCGTTCCCGACCTGACAGGCAAAAAGGTTCTGATCGAGGCAGGGACAGAAGACAAGCTGATCCCGAAAGAACAACCCGAAGCGCTCGCCCGGCTATTTGAGAAGGGCAATGCTGACGTGGCTCTCCACTGGCAGCATGCGGGCCATCAACTCACCCAGGGAGATGTGGCGGTAGCCCGGAAATGGCTCTCAAAAGTCAAAGGAAGAGACTTCTGACGCTTGACCGGTCCGCCACCAAGACTAGCTTTGAGCTATCTAGATTTCGTACGGGACCCTACTAGACCTTGCTGCGGACTTTCTTAGCGTCCTTCTTCAACGCGCTGCCGCCTTTTTTGAGCTCATTTTCCATCTCCTTGCCGCCCTTCGCTAACTTCTTCCCTACCTTGGACATCTCGTCCTCGGTCTTCTTCACGACTTTGCTCGCTTTGCCTTTTCCTGACAACTTTATCGCGTCATGATGCCTGGATGCGACTAGAAAAACCTGAGCTTCCCGCGGATTTCTGGTTCGCCCAGCCCTTGATTTTCCAAACTGAAGGCTGCGAGGATGAGGCTCGGGTAAATGAAAGGCGGCAGCCAATCGCAATCGTATTGAGATCATGCTGACAGCGGAGGATTACTAATTCCGCTTAGCAGATTTATGCTATCGGGCCCGACGTTGAAGAGCATGTCTAGGATAGAGAGGTTCGGGACGAAGGCGCTCACGAACCTCTGCGAGTATGGCGTCGGCGCGTAGTCTTGATACTCGAGTTTCAGGTTGTTTTCTTCGAACAGCCGCTCTTGAATGTAGCCCTTCCCGCCCGCGCCTGACACATAGGTGTCGGCACCGACAGACCTGCATATTCTCACAAGCCTCTCGGTGGACTCGCCTTTGACATGCAACTCGGATTCCTTGATTACCGGTATCTTGATGCCCAGCCAACCCATGGTTTTCTTGATCGCTTCGAGGTTCAAATCGAAAAGCCTCCGCCATTCCTTGTTGTAGACCCACTCGAGGTCTCTATAGAGGTGGAAGAACCTTGCGTTTGAGTACGACAGGCGGATTTTTCTCCAGTGGTCTTCCCTCCATGGGATTCCGTTGTTAATCTCGACAAGCCTGTTTGGCGAAAACTTCTGGGACTTGTTGATCGGGACCGTCAGCCATACAGGCCCATGTGGATCTACGATGATGTTTCTGTTTGTGTACCGCCTGTCATACTGGGTGTCGTCCATTATTACGAAGGCGTCGGCGAGGCTTAGTTTGTGGAAGAAACCCGGATATGGAAAGTATTGAGGCTGGTGTATCGCGACTTTCAAACGAGATCAGATAGTTTCCGGCCGTTATGAAGGACAAGTGGGAATGTTCTATTCGAATGTTCCGGCGACTAGAGGAGGTTAACAGGGCTCATACTGACCCATGCGGGAGACGTCGCCACTCCCGATGCCGCGACACCGTCCGGCGAGACAGCAAATACCTCCACTGAATACGCCCCGGACGGCAGCCCTACCAACGTGATGGCGGAGGTCGCCGTTTGTCCTCCTGCGAGGGAGGCCGTCATGGCAGCGTAGGATGTCGTTTGCCCTGCTGAGTTACGAGCCACCGCGTAGACGACAGCATGCACAGCCGTGTTGAGGCAGTTCTTATACGAGACCTGGATCGTCGCCGCGAGCCCGCTCGTCTGAACCGAGCCAACGGCCAACGATATCGGGAGTTGAGGCTGAGAGTCCAAAGAAGAAGCGTCCAAAGTGGCTACCAATTTCGAGAAGTAAAGAGGTAAGCCTCCATAAGGGTTCGGCAAGCCTTCGTCAGTCACGTAGACATAGCTCACGTAGTCAGACGCGGCGGCCAATGAGGAGTTGCTCAAATGTGACACTCCATAGGCCATCATCACGAAGTTGTTTCTCGGAAGGCCCAACGTCCACGCTGCAAGAGAGGAGGAGTCTGGGACCCCTTCGCTCTCGTAGGTGACGATGCGGCCTACTGTCCCAATGTAGCTCGAGACGGTGCTAGCCCCCGGATTTCCGACAGTGAATGCGAAGCCCACAGACTTTGCGTAGCTGTTCAAGCTTGAGTAATATCCCTCGTATCCGGGAACGTTCGCCATCTCATCAAAGAATATGCCGTTCACAGCATACCAGCTCTTGTAGGCGTTGATGTCGGCGATGCCATCCGCCGTGCTCCTGGCTCCATAGCTGGTGCGGTCATATCCCAGCACGACAACTCCTGCGGCTCTTAGGTTGTCCACGCCCGACGCGTAGTTCGGGTCGTAGCTGCTTCCGGGACCATTGTAGGGGTTGATTATCGCGACCATGGGGACAGTCGGATGGGCCAACTTCGCCTTGATGACGACGTTCCAATCGCTTCCCGGATACGAGTAAAGCGGGACCATGACGCCCGCCGAGGAGGTCGTGTTCGAATTGCTCAGGGTTGCAGAATCCGTCGTGGGCGAGCTGCCTTGATTGTTGACAATGGTCGGGCCGGTTCCAACGTTGGGCGCCGCCCACGCAAACCCTGCTACAGAACTTAGAGACAGAATGGAGGCTAGGAGAATGACCGTGCCAGTCGCTCCGAACAGTCTTCGGGAGGCCTTTCCTGTCAATTTCTTAAGTAGTCATGTTTGATGCGAACGCTATAAAATAGGTATGAACCCATCGTATGTAGACAAGTTACGAAAGGATTTCCGTGCCGGCTTGTCAATGTCGGAGTGAGGGGTCGGGGCCAACGATGAGGGAAAAGGCACGAGTGCTTGTGACTGCCTCGGGAACGATAGTCGCACAAGGCATCATCAAGTCATTGAGACTCGCGAGCTCCGATGAGGGCGCCCCCGCATATAGGGTCGTCGCAGCCGACATGAGCGCTCAGGCCGTCGGTCTCTATCGGGGCGACCTGGGCGTCCTTGTGCCGCCGGCTTTGGCACCAGACTACATCGACTCCATAATCAATGTGTGCAAGGAAGAACGCATTGACGCGATATTCGTAGGTGCGGAAGAAGAGCTACCCTACCTCTCTGCTCAGAGGAAAAGGATAGAGGAAGACACCGGCGCCGTGGTCTTGATTAACCCTGCTGAGGTCATCTCAGTCGGTACGGACAAGTGGAGGACCTTTGAGTTCCTGAAGGCAAACGGCCTTCCTTGCGCCGATTCCGCCCTTCCCCGAGACAGGGAAGTCTTCGTCCGCCAGCACGGTTACCCTGTTGTCGTGAAACCTAGGGAAGGCCACGGGTCGGTTCATTTCTACCGGGCAGAGAGCAGCGGAGAAATAGATGAAGCCATGACGGCTATCAAACTGGCAGGCTGGCGGCCGATACTGCAAGAGAACCTCCCAGACGAAACGCAGGAGTTCACCGCGGGGGTCACGATTGAAAAGGGTGGGAAGCGAGTGATGTCGTCCATTGCAATGCGGAGGACGTTGAAGGGAGGACAGACATACAGGGCATTGATAGACGACTTCCCCAAAGTTCGGAAATCTGCCGAAGAAGTCGCGACCAGGCTCGGGGCCAGAGGGGCCGTCAACATCCAGTCGAGGATGGTAGAAGGGGAGCCAAAGGCCTTCGAGATTAACCCCCGGTTCTCTGCCTCCTGCCCGATGCGGGCGGTCGCAGGGGTAAACGAGCCAGACATAACATTCAGGAATGCGGTCCTTGGCGAGAAGATCAAGGTCGAGGGCTACAAGAAGATGATTTGCATGAGATATTGGAACGAAGTCTATGTACCGGTCGCGGAGTATGAACAGATGGAGCGAGGGAGACGACTGAAAGGGTCGACCTCCTTCATCCAGGGCTATTTCTGATAGTTTGTGCAATGGGACCACCCGTTTCTTGGTAGAGGAACGGATGCCTTCTTCTAGTTCTAAGATACAGAGAAGTCTTGGAGGCTCTACTTAACCAAGGATAAGCAAGGAATTGTGTTTTTACTTGCGGCCAAGCTCAGACGTCTACAGGTATCGTGGTCTCCATCGCAAGCGCAGAGGCCTCGGGTCCTACCAAGACTTCCTCGCCGTTGGGGCCGTCGTCGTGGTCGCGCTTGTATCGGTGGAGGCCGTCCTATTTTTCAACGCACCGCAAGCCCAGAATGTCACGCAGACTCTCAATCCGGGGGTGGCGGACGGGACGCCTTTTATCAATGACAACGCAACGCGCCCTGGAAACGCCACCGACACCGTCACCTACACGGTGACCACGACGGATCTCAAGACCTCACCATTCACGGAGACAGTTACGACCACCTCGACTCGCATTACGACGAGCACGATGACCACGTCGACGACCGGTCAGCCTGACAGCTCAACTACGACAAAGACGACTACGACGACCACACAGACAAGCACAAGCACGACAACTTACACCTCTACATCGACAACGACAACCAATAGCCCGACGACTACGACCACAACGACGACCACCACCATAACAACGACCACTCCTATCGATCCAGCTCAGTGTATACTAGGGCTCTACAACGGTTACTACACCAATTCTACGACTCACGCTCAGGTGTCATTTGCCGCGGTTCCTTATTCGACGGCAATCAACCTCATAACGGAGTACCCCCCAGGAAGCATATCGTGCACAGGCTCGCCGGGCTCGACCTCTAGCACGACTGTCACGGCCACAACGACCACAACGACCACCGTCACTTCGACGGGGACTGCGAGCACGTCAACAAGTTCGAGCACGACGAGTGCCACGACCAGTTCGACGACCAGTTCGAGTGCGAGCACGTCAACAAGTTCGAGCACGACGAGTGCCACGACCAGTTCGACGACCAGTTCGAGTGCGAGCACGTCAACAAGTTCGAGCACGACGAGTGCCACGACCAGTTCGACGACC
>JAPCJN010000096.1:4781-8073 GCA_027886925.1 Nitrososphaerota archaeon | reverse complement strand
ATCTCGCCTCGCTTCACTCATTTTGCTGGCACGTTTTGCGTCGACATACCTTAACGTTTCCTTGGGCTGTCCTTCGCCCTTGCTGCTCGGTTCTCTTTCTCCGAGATGATTCTCCACTGTCTCTCCTGCAGGAGATAGGTCAGGCCTCCTGTGAAGGCGACGACCAGGATGGCAACTCCCAAGTTCCCAGAACGGTGGGTCAGCAACTCTACGACTTGTCCCAACCCGGAGATCACTGGATCTGTGGACGTGATGCTCATGGGCACGTTCATGTCGAGGGCAGCTCCAAGAAAAGGGAGCAGCACGATCAGTACCGCAATGCTGTAACCTATCCACTGGAGGGAGAACAGAATACCGTTGAGCCTGTGGTCGAGACCTCTTTCAATTGTGTCGGCGGCGTCGTTATTTATCGAGGTCAGCAGGGACAGCTTGCCATCGATTGAAGACTCGAGTCTCTCAAGCCTCCATTTGACCATGACCGGTTCGAGGATCCTGGCGGTGCTGCCGCGGAGCACCATGCGTAGGTTCCTGTAGATGTCAAGGATAAGTTCAGTTTCCAGCCGTATCTTCCGTATCTCAGCCAGTTTTACGTTGAGCTCCCCGAAGTTTGGTTCTTTCGTCTTTTCTCCCTCGAGAAGTTCCTCTATCCGTTTGGACAAGTATTGGTCGACGGCCCGCATCGAACAGTAGGCGTAGGACGCGACCTCCAATATCCGCTCGTTAGATTCGGCCGTCTGCTCGGTGACGCCGGTCCCCCCTGTCATCGCCGCATCCCATTCGGTGTAGAAATAGCCCTCCGTCGTGATGATAAAATTGGACGCCTTTGTGCTGGCCAGCTTCTCTGGCGTCATCTGGCTCCTGTCTCGGCCGTGGTAAAGCAGGCAAAGAAAGTCCTCGACCTGGTCGAAGCTTTTCCCCGGACCCAAGCTGAACATCGGGTAGATGTATACCACGGGGTCCCACTCGCCGCGTGCAGTCTTTCCGTGAGTTCGCGCCTCCTCTCTTGCCAGACTTATCGTCTTCTCGACCGTCTTGCGGATCTCACGGGATATCAAGGAGTCCGACCTCACATGCCGCCTGTCTATCGGCACTAGGAGCTTCGTTATCTCTTCGTAGGCGTCATAGATGAGGGCAGGTTTCAGGTCGTCGAGGTCGACACGGAATCTCAGGTGGGTGATGCCTATCCCACTTTCGAACAGGTTGATGTCGGAGCTCTCCAGCGTGATGCGCGACTTCGTGCCCAGATCGCCCTGGTAGGGTGAGAGGCCAGGCAGCGGGATGTTCACAGGCACCTTGGAGAACTGGCTCCCGTCTTCGCTGGCATCGATCTCATCGGTGAAGAAAGTTATCGGCTTTCTTTCTACGGACGCCTCCTTCTCGTGAAACTCCTCTTTGAGGCTGTAAAGAAGGCCGCTCTTGAGAAGGTCGTCTCCGATGAATGTCCCCGTGTCGAACGGTATGTGCACGAAGATGGCCAGAGAAGGCAAAGGTCAACCACCGTCTCCGACTAACCCGACCATCACTCACACGTCCTTTCTCCGCCATCGACGTGAAGCGCCACGCGTTAAATCGTTATTGGAGGATGGTTCCTGTGGTTGAGGCTGCTGTGGGACCAGATTAGTGCTTAGACAGCATCTGCTCTAATCAAACGCGCCTCCAAAGCTCCCTTACTCCCTAGTCAGTTGTTCTAACTCAATCCTGATTCCGGGGTCACAGGCGACACAATCTTCGCAGTCGCAAATCTTGAACCTTCTATCTCCACCTCGTACGGGAATCAGCTTCTGTGCTGCTTCGCAACATCCACAAATCAACCGATAATCGTTTAACTCTGCGGCGACCGCCACATGGATGTGTCCACTATTCCTGTGTCGCAGGGCATACTGGACTATGAATCCATCAAAGCCTCTCTTTCGAAGGGCTTTGAATACCTTCAGAATCGCGATACGCTCTGCTTCATCCTTTGACCGATCCTCAAGAGGCTCATACTGGATGCAAGATACTGTGCATACGATTCCCAAAGTTTAGGGTCTTGGTTCGAAGAGAACTCTTAAAGTAATTCCATCGCCCGTCTTGTTGCACGACTCCGATTTCCGGCTTCCCTTGCCGAGTCTTGCCTTCCAGTGCCGGGTTTGGCCTCACGAAGTGCCCATAGCGCCGCATCGGGCGACCCACATGCATAACCGTTCATGCTTGTGTAAAGTCCAATTGACCTTACGAATTATGTGCCATAAGGGCAATCTCATCCGTAGAGTGATTATCGGAAAATGAGCAAAGTCGAGAGCGGAACTGGCGATGCGAAGAAGCTTGCGCTGAGGATCAAGACACTCGAGATGCAGCTTCGGCAGTCTGTGACCAAGAAGGAACACCACGAGATCACGTCCAAACTCGAAAAGCAGGTCGACCTGCTGGAGAGGGAGTTGGGCCTGGCGAGGGAGGAGAACCAGAAGACGATCGCCCTCAACAAACAGATTTCCGGGGTGGAGGGGCTGATTTCGTCTCTCTCAAAGGTTGTGACCGCTCAGGGGAAGACGTTCGATTCCATAGAGGATGACACCTCGACCGCTGGCAAGGCGCTCGGCACTCAAGGAAAGACCCTCGAGTCCATCGCCACGAAGCTCGCGCAGGGCACGGTCCCATCCCATATCCACCTCCAAAGCCTCTCAAAGATCAGGGAGCTCGAGGAGGAGAAGCGAGGGATGGTCAGAAGGTCCGATTATGCTGCCGTCGAAGCGAGGTGCGAGGAGCTGTCGCGCCAGTTGGGCGCGATGGTCCCGTCAGCAGACTACTCTTCCCTGAAGGAAAAGTTCGATGCTTTGACCAGGCAGATGGCTGAAATGGTCCCCGCCTCTGACTTTTCCTCGGTGAAGCAGAGGGCCGAGGCGCTGGAGGGCGCGATTTCATCGATGGTGCCCAGGGAAAATCTGGCCTATAGCGAAGAGAGGGTGAGAGAGCTCGAGGCGAGGCTCGCCGAGCATGTGCCGCAGAGCGTCTATGACGAGCTCGTCGCCCGTGTAGTCTCCCTCGCGGAGGCGGTCACAGGGGGCGACCTCCAGCCTGAGGAGACAAGAGCGGAGCCCCAGCCGGAAGCCGAGCCTGAGATTCCAGTGCAGGCGGTCCAGCCAGTCCAGGAGGCGGAAGTCATCAGCGCCGAAGTCATCAGCGCCGCCGAAGGAGTCGCTCCAGTCCTAGAGGTAGCAGAGGTGCAACCGATAGCTCCAGTAACCGTGGCTGCGGCTGAACCGATAGCTCCAGTAACCGTGGCTGCGGCTGAACCGATAGCTCCAGTAACCGT
>JAPCJN010000096.1:1284-4681 GCA_027886925.1 Nitrososphaerota archaeon | reverse complement strand
GGCTGCGGCTGAACCGATAGCTCCAGAAAACCCCGTACAGGAGATTCGCGAGGTCCAGTCCCAGCTGGCGGAAATCAACTCGCAGGCGCTGGAGGCCCATGGCGCAGACGCTGCAATCGCTACAGCAATACCCGCGGTGGCAGGCCCGCAGACGGAGACTCCGGGGTTCGCCTTTTCAAGCGGCGTCGCAGTGAGGACGAGCGAAGAGCTTGTTCTGGCTCTCGAGAAGGTCCCGACTGACGTATTGGAGTTTGCCGTGAAAAGTGGCGACCTTGAGAGGTGGTTCGCGGACGCCCTATTCGATGCCTCGACGGCCGAGTCGCTCAAGAAGATCAGGGAGAGCGGAGTCTTCGGCGACGAATTAAGGTCGCAAGTGGCTTCCTCGTTGGAAAAGTACCTGCCGGCCCCCAACCCAGTTCCTCAACAGGCACCGACTACGACCTAGAGACGATTTGGCCAGCCGCCAAAAGGCGCTCGTTTCCCAGTCAGCTGGCCGTGCACTAACGCGCGAGTGAAATCCCAGGGGGATGCGCAACTAACCCCATGCGTATGCGATCAATCTCCACGTATTCCTGAAGCCGTATCGGCCTTCTTGCAATAAGCATGCGCAATGGCATCTCCGAACCTCGCTCGTAGCTATCCACATTGCTGCGGCCCTAAAGCAGCGCGTTGCGCCGGTCTTTTCTGAATGTACCCTTCTGCAGTTACCTCAGCTGGGATCCTGGTCGGCTACTCGCTGCTGAAGCGACCCGAGTTCCTTCAGGTCGTTGCTTGTAAATAAGCTAGTCCTTTATCATTCAGAGGGACTTTCGTTTTCCCGATAGCATGCTGCTGGAGTATTCCACTGCTTAAGTCGAAGTAGAGAGTAGCAGTAACTTCTGCCTCTCATTTTGGATGAGAATAGGTCTGCGAAAAACAAGGTACCGATGTAGTCTTTGCATTGTCGTTGAATAAGGAAAAAAAGGGGCCTCGGCAGATCAGCGCCTGTATGGGTCTGAGAGAGTAGCTCGGATCTCAGGTTGCGAAGCTTAAATTCTCAGCCGACGTCGATGGCCCGCGGCATTGCATCGAAATCCCGCTTTGAAGAAACCACTGCTCGCTGCCTCCGTCCTGCTGCTACTTGCCCTGTCATCGTTGCCGACCTACACTCACATGCAGACGCATCAGGCGAGCGCAGCGTCCGCGGGCTCGAGTTGGACCGGGCAGTACTCGGGCAGGATTCACCAGAGCGATGCGAGCGGGACATCGGTCGACACCACCGATTCCGGTCAAATCGTCTTCGACATGTCAAAGTTGAGCGGTAATGGAAGCGGTCACCTCGATTACAATGGCGTATCCTCGACCCCTGTCCCCTGCACGGTTGCGGGAAACGTCGACTACAACTACACCTTCAACGTGGGTCTCGACACTACCTCGGGAAATGTCACCTTCATCGAGGGCGCCTTCTCACCCGAGTACATCCCGTTACACGTTGTCAGCGGCTGTGGCGGCGGCGGTCAAGTCGAGCAGGTGCCTGCGCAGTTGTACGCGCCAGCCACCAACTTCGCCAAGGTGAAGCTCGAGGAGGGGGCCATGTGGCATTTCGCCTCCTCAGCGCCTCCATATCTTGATGAAGAATTCAACGGGACGATCCACGGTGCCACCTGTCCGGTTTCATTGACGTCCAAGTTCGAGCCTGTGCAGGCTGTCTTCCAGGACGACGACTTGTTCCCAGATTCCCCCGGAAAGCAGCTGACCATCGTCGACAAGCAGCACCTGACCGCAGAGCTTCCCATGGTCGTGGACAAGACGACCGTGCTCATGGGCACGAGGGGCGACAGGCAGGAAATCAAGATAACAGGGAACGCCAACGGGTCGGTCCTTGTCCCGGTCAGCGTGCGATTCACGCTGACCGATCCGAGCGGGAATCACGTCATCGACGAGTGGCAATCTGGGATGCGACTTCCGCTCGAAGGTGGGTGTGGCAAGCCCACCCCTTTCACCATCTCCATCCCGACCACGCTCGGCATACCCGAGCAACCTTTCACCATCGACCAACCGGGAGGCTACAGCATAACCATGCAGCTCATCGGGCAGGGAGGGAAGGTCGTCAGTGGCGATCAGGTCACGCTCTCGGGGGTGGCGAAGACTGTGCAGGGACTAGCGGTGCAGTTTCTACCTGTCTATTTGAACAGAACGGGAGCGGCCCAGTCAGCCTCGCTTCTGTCTGCGGCTGGAAACATGAAATCGAACTCGAGGTTGTACGTGCCCGACTTTTATCCCCTGGCGCCGGGTTCGTTTAGGGCGACCTCGAGCCCGACGGCCCTAAATTGGACAGACTTGAGTTCCCAAGCGCTCGGCGTCTGTGGGTCGTACGGCTCCTGCTATACGAGCCTGCTCAACGTCGACGCCGTTCGGGAGGGAATCGCGGCTGGTTGGCTCTCCGGAAACGACAGGATCGTCATCGTGCTTGACCCCGCTGAGTTCGCAGCGCTGGGCGTCCCCAACGCCGTGGCATTCACAGATTCGACGAAGGTCATATTCATGCAGACCGCCGTCCAGGACGCCTTCACGGTGTCGCACGAAGTCGCGCACACGCTACCCCGCTTCGCCTGGTTGGCCGACACGCAGGTCAACGGAACTACCACCGCTGTCGAGGACTGCGGGGTGCCTTTCCACAACACCGGTGCATATGGAAATGGGCTCCAAGTGACGCTCGGGGGTTTTTCCGCGTCTTCGAGTGGATCCTCACGCGCTCTAAAGCTAGGGCTCACTGGGATCATGGGTCCAGCAGAATCAAACAAGTGGATTGAGCAGTGCACATACTGGCATCTCATCTCAGCGTTGAACAGCCATGCAGACCCAACCGTACTGGGAGTCCGAGGCTGGATGCTCAACAACGCAGGAAAACAGACCGGAGGCCTTGACCCCGGTTTCACGCTCCAGGGCTCCTCTGACCTGAACGCCACTGGAAACGGACCGTATTCGCTGATCTTCAAGGACCAGGGAGGTAATGCGCTGGCCAAATATGACTTCAACGCAACCTTCGCGACCGATGATGGAGTTCCGGTGGGGGGCGTGGAGTTTGGCTATCGGGTGGTCATGCCGCAGGGGTCGAATGAGCTCGACCTACTAGGGCCGGACGGACCTCTCGCCTCTCGGACAATACCGCAGGGCAGTCCGAGCGTCACGATAACGACGGCCAACGGTGACCACGAATTTGGGCCGACCGACCCTGTGACGGTGAACTGGAAGGGTTCTGGTCAGAACCTCACATACAGTCTCCTCGTTAGCCCCAACAACGGCACCGACTGGTATCCGGTCATCCTGGACTCTGGTCAGACTTCTGCCACAATCGACCGAAGCCTCTTCACGCTAGGAAACGTGGGTGTTCTGGCCAAGGTCGTCGCGACCGATG
>JAPCJN010000096.1:0-1274 GCA_027886925.1 Nitrososphaerota archaeon | reverse complement strand
CAATTCATCGACCGTTCTTTTTGATGTCCTGGGAGTAACCACTGCTTCGAGCTCGACCAACACAAGCTCAGCCGGTCTCTCGACATCAACGACATTGACTACGACGACATCAACAGTATCTGGCGGGGTGCCAAACTTGCCCTACGCACTAGTCGCAGAGACACTGACGTTCCTGCTATTGTTTGGCATCCTATCATACGCGGTGGTAAGACGACTTAGAAGGTGAGTTCATCATGGCATCCTCGATTTGAAGAAAGGTAATTTGTCACAATCCATGACGATTCATCTACAACTACGCGGATTCCATAACCATTGTCCACCCCTTAGGAAAACGAATCTTCCGTAACAATCGAACATCCTTCTATTATAGCCCGGGCCCGACTTCAGCTACACGGGGCTTACTCCGATGATGATTTTCGACGCTTTCCTACTCGGTATCATTCAGACATTATCAAACATGCCTCTGTTCATCGGAGAAAGAATCCTCAATGGCCTAGCCGACCTCTTCGGAGGGATAATCTTCTTTGTAATCGGCATTCTGATCATCGCACTGGTTATCGCCGCCGCCATTGTCCTGTTGCCCGCAATACTCGTGGCGGCTGTCGTTTGGTTCCTCACAGGCAGCTTCTTCTATGCAGGAATAGCGTTTCTCGCGGTTGCACTGATAAGTATAGTCGCAGTAGCAGACGACTAGAGATCATTTCTTCTCACCTTAAGTGTTGAAATTAGCCCTAGACGTTGAGAACCAGATATATTCTGTTCGGTTCTACGACATCGACATGAGCAACCTAGCTCAGGAACTCGGACACCTGAAGAACCACGTGACCTACCCTGCCTCAAGAAGCCAGGTAGTAGCAGCATGTAACGAAATGTCGGACGTGCCCGGCGATGACAAGGATTGGGTCGCGAAGAACCTACCAGAGGGCAACTACAGGACTCCTGCCGACGTAGTGACCGCACTGCTCGCAAGGGCCTGAGTCCCTCTGGTCCTCGGTTTTTTACAAAGAAGCATCGTCGATGTACGAGTTAAAGAGTGCTTATCTCCGTTGGGTTCTTCCATCGTGACACCCTTCAGCGCAGAGCGGCAAGAGACTCTCTTTTTGTAGTCACAGGGTCTTCACGACTGTGACTTGTTACAGCTCGGGCACCATACGTCGCCGGCTATCATGGGTGCCCCGCAGAACTTGCATGACGTCCCTGAGCCGATGGTCGGAGGTTCACTAGCCAGGTCGCTCTTGACCACCACGTGGTCTGAGATTCCGGTGACTCTTGCC
>JAPCJN010000095.1 GCA_027886925.1 Nitrososphaerota archaeon | reverse complement strand
ATCGTCGGGCTTTGCGTTCATCCTGTCTATCGCCTCGTTCACTGCCATGAAGAACTGCCTCAGCTTGTCAGGGTCGTCGTCTTCGCGGGCGACCACCGTCGTAGGGTTGGACCTAGAGGTCCTGAGCAGTTCCACGACCGAAAGGGCGTTCGCCAGGTCGGTCCATGGGCTCAGGAGGGAGGCAGCCTCCACCTCGTCGTTGACGAGCGCGAGGAGGCGCTTGTGTGGCTCGCCCACCTGGGTAAGCTTTATCGACTCCTTGGGCATGTAGCGCTCCAGGTCTTGGAGGGCGGTGTAGTAGGAGCCTGTCCCCATCTCGATCGCAATCGGTTTGTCCTTGAGGTCAGCGGGGCTAGAATAGCCCGAGGCCTTGCGCACATAAAGTGAGAACGTCGCGTTGAGGGTCCCCGGCGCGGGCATCGACTTCGATACGATTCTCGAACCTTTGGAGTCGAGGACCCGCAAGATGCACGCCCACTCCCCGGCATGGTAGACGTCGGTCTTCTTGCTCATCAAAAGCTCCGTGTACATGGTGGCCTTGTTCGTCACGCCTGCCGGAGTTGCGTCGCTCCAGTTGACCTCCAGACCGTGCTTTCCGAAGAGCCCCAGCTCGTCCGCGACCATTTCCGGAAATGCCCACTGGAAATTATGCTTGTTGACTGCGATGTTCACTATCAAGTTTGTACGTGACAAGCACCTCCGATCGAGTCGAGTTCACTAAAGCTTTTCTTGTCGAGGGTTTGTCAGCTCTGACCGCCCTAGAAAAAGAAAGGACCTCGGCGGAGTTCTTGGGCCTTTAGAGCCCGATCGCTCCGTCGAGGGAGAATACGCCGGCGCCCAGAAATACCAGGACGAGGGCCAGTGCCAGGTAGAGCACGTCGACTTCGTAGGACGGCTTGTTCGGCGCGATGTAATCGGCGTGCATCTTCCTCTTCTTCATGATCGCGGCCGACACCATGAAGATGACGAAGAACGCTCCGACTATAGGGACGAGCAGCCCGAGAATCAGGAATAAGCCGCCGACGAGTTCCAAGGCGGTGGCTGCGTAGGTCGCCCCTACGGGCACTCCGAGGCCTTTCATGTATTGCGCCGTCTGCGAGATGCCCTGGCCGGGCTTCGGGCGTGCGTGGATGATGAAGTTCGCTCCTACCCAGACCCTCAGGATGAGAGCGAGGTAGCCTGCGTATGGGAGTAACGGATCCAATGTTGCGGTCATTTTACATCACTAGCTAGCCTAACGCTACTAGTTATAAACCTAGTAGTATATTACTACCACGTAGGTATTTAATACCATATCTGGTAAGCAGGGCTTTACCGACCGGAGGGTTAATTTCGCGAACAAGGAGCAGGCGGTGCGACCATCGCGTGCCTGTCTTGGAGATAGCCGGAAGGCGCATCGACTACGTGGTCACGCGGGGGAGGAGCAGGCGCTACACCTACTTCAGGTTCAGGCCCGACATGACTCTCGAGGTCGTGCTCCCACGGGGCATGAGGGTAGACCCGAGCGCGACGATAAGGCACAGGGCAGAATGGATACTGAAAAAATACGAAGAGATGAGGCAGACGAGGAGGATCCTGGACGACAAGGGCGTGATGTTCGACGGCAAGATGCTCGAGGTCATCTTCCAAGAGAGCCAAGAGCGGGAAGAGATACTCCCGGACCTGGAAAAGGGAGTCGTGACCGTCCGGGCGAGCGAGAGACCGCGGATCAAAGAACTCGTCCGGAGGTGGTTCCTCAAGGAGACATCCAGATACGTCGTGCAGAAGCTCTCCGACATGTCCGCCTTTCTCCCGCAAAATTACAGGAGGGCGGACGTCAGGGAAATCAAGAACTGGGGCTACTGCACGAAGAGCGGCAGGCTCTCGTTCAGCTGGCAGCTGATCGCCCTTCCTGAGCGGCTGCGCGAATACATCATCCTCCATGAGCTGACTCACCTCGAGGAGTTCAACCACTCGGCGGCCTTCAAGCGGAGGCTCTCGGAGGTCTGCCCGGACTACAAACAGCGGGAGAAGGAGCTCGACTTGATATCGCCAGCTAACCTAAAGTCCCCCTTCTAGCGCGGCTGAAGCCACTGCAACCTTATAGGACGGGCCAAATGGCAATCAAGTGTAGCCGATGCCGAAGTCTCACCGTGACGCCTATAGCAACGCCATCGACAAAGTGCGCGCCCAGCATAGCGGCTCCGTCCCCGTGGCCCATGCCTCGAGGGAGTGCCCCAGATGCGGGACCAAACAAGTCGTCCACGACGCGCCTGGGAAGCGCGTTTGCATTCGCTGCGGCTTCGAATTCAGATCCTAGCCAGTCGGGCGAGGTCACGACTAGGCCTGCTTAGGGGGGAGCATCATTGCGTTGTCGATGGTGACATTCACGGCGTTCCCCCTGCTCACGGGGCGCTGTCGGAACTCGAAATTGGACATCTCACAGACGAGTCTCTTTCCTGGCCCTCCAAGAACCAACTGGACTCTGTCCTTGAACTCCCACACCTCCTCGACGATCGCGCTGATCTGGGCCTGCGGGTCGCGTTCTGATCGGCTTATCCTGACCGACTCGGGAGGAACCGCGATGGTCACCTCTTGACCAACAACCGCATTGGGCTCGTTGAACAGCGTCGTCCAAAGTCGAGAGTTCCAGTCCAAGGCCTGCAGCAGGCACCCTGAGCCGTCGACGCCCAACACCTTCGCTCGGAGCAGGTTGAACCCCAGGAACTCCGCGGTAGGGCCGCTCATGCGCTGCAGGAGGTCATCCTTCGCCCCCAAGAAGGAGAGCTTGCCAGAGCCTATTATCCCGAGATTCTGACCAAGGAAGAACGCCTCGTCAAGGTCGTGGGTCACGTAGAGGACCGTCGTGGCCAGCCTCTCGAAGATGTTCTTGAGCTCAAGCCTGAGCGTGTCCCTCGTCTGTCGGTCAAGAGCCGAGAGCGGCTCGTCCAGCAAGAGCAGCCGAGGCTCCAGGACCAGGGCCCGGGCTAACGCCGCCCTCTGCGTCTGGCCGCCGCTGAGTTGTGCGGGTTTCTTCTCCCGGATGTCGTTAATGCCAATCATCCCGATCGCGTCTTCGACCTTCCGTCTCACCTCCCCTTCGGGGAGGCGTCGCGCCCTCAATCCGTAGGCGACGTTCTCGAAGACGGTCATGTGCGGGAAGAGCAGACAGTCTTGGAAGACATAGCCTACGTCCCTCTCTGCAGGTCTGACATCGATTTCGGTTTTCCCGCCTTTCGAGGAAGCCACAAGCTTGCCCTCGATGGTGACCTCTCCAGCGTCCGCGTTGGTCGTGCCCGCGATGATGTTGAGCAGGGTGGTCTTCCCGGACCCGCTCGGCCCCACGACGACGCCGATTTCTCCCCTCTTGAGCGAGAAGGTCACGTCGCGCAGGACCTCCTCCCTCCCGTAGGACTTGCGGACGCTCGTTACCTCTAGCGCGTTCGTGCCGGTTCCCCTCCCGTCAGATACCTCACCGTCACTATTATCGCAAAGGAGATGACTATGAGGATGGCCGAGACGACGCTTGCCTGGTAGATGTTCTCCTCTAGGTCGAGATAGATCGCGAGTGGCATAGTCTGCGTCACGCCCGGGAGGTTCCCAGCGAAGAGCAGGGTCGCACCGAACTCCCCCATGGCGCGCCCCCAGGCGAGGATTGCGCCAGCGATGATGCCCCGGGAGGCGAGAGGCAACACGACCTTCCTGAAAGAGTAGGACGTGGAAGGAGAGATGACGTTGGCCGCCATCTCGAGCCGGGGGTTCACCTCTTCGAACGCCGTCCGGGCCGACCGGACAAAAAAGGGCATCGCGACGAATGTTTGAGCCATCACGACAGCAAGCAAACTTCCGGGGAGGATGAGCCCATACCGGAGCAAGAATTGGCCAATCGGAGAGATAGGCGCGAACGCGAGTAGAAGGGCAAGGCCCGCGACGGCGGGAGGGAGGACTATGGGCATGTCGATTATGGTGTCGACGATTTTTTTCCCCATGAATGCCCTGCGTGTCAGCAGGCGCGCCGTCGGTATCCCGACCGCGACGATCACAAGAAGGGCGGCGCTGCTCGAAATCAGGCTGAGCCATATGGCGTCCGAGGTGGCGGAGTTCATGACCGAGCCTGCATTCCCTCCAAGAACGAACGAAAAAATCGCTCCTACGGGTATCACTGTAAATGCCAGAAGGAGAATCAGGCAGACCCAGGACAGAACGGAGGCCCATCCTCTGTATCGGTTCTTCGTTTTTTTGGCTAACCACCTAGCAAACGCGAGTTCAGAGAGGTCAAGCTTTTGGGGAGTCGACTATCGAAGATTCAGCACACGGGTTGTGTTGCGAGCAATTTTTTGACCAACCAACGGACCAACGGGCTCCCGTCACGATCGGCTCGTGAGCCCGGCAAGCGACTCCGCCGCAGTGCGCGACACCGTCCCTCTCAAGAGGGTGCGTGGGTGCCAGGCTCGCCGTCGCCGGCGATCCCGCCACGCTCCCGCTCGAGAGTGGTGTGAAACCCCATTTCTGGAGGAAGGACTGCCCCTGAGCCGAGACTAGGTAGTTGAGAAAAGCGTCGGCCTGCGCCGGATAATGACTCGCCTTGATGACGCTCGCCGTGTAGACGGCCTGGACGTTTACGTCGGGAGGGATGACGACAGGATGGAGTTGCGCCGCATTCGCGACGCCGTCGCTCACATAGCCGAACGCCACATCTGCCGCCCCTGTCAGCACCTGAGTGATGGCGCTCTCGACGTCGGTGGTCTGGCTGACCACGTGCGTCATGGCGTTCTTGGTGAAATTCGCGTAGATCGCCGACTTAAAGTCAGGATTGGAGGCGTTCCCCCACTTGGACTGGACGTTTCCCCAGACCTGGAGGGTGTAGGCTCCAGCGGGGACAGAACTGGGGGCCCCCATCGCGATACGCACCCCGGGCTTTAGCAGGTCGGAAAAGCCGCTTATGTTCTTGGGATTGTTCCCTGGGACATACATCTGGATGTAGTTGTAGATGAGGTTCTGGTACTTGTCGTTGTCCCCCAACAGATTGGCAGTCTGCAGCTTCATGTTGTTGGCCATGTCGGCGTCTAGGTAGACGTCGGCCGGCGCACCTTCGGCGATCTGCGTCTCAAGGGCGCCGCTGCTCGCAAAGTTGTAGATCAGAGACACGCTGTTGTTTAGTTGGTAGCTCGACTGTAGCGCCTGCAGGGCGGGACCGAAGCTGGCCGCGGCGAAGATGCGCAGCGGCACAATCGCGTTGCTAGGGATTACCGTGGAGACAACCGTCGAAGTCGAGGCGTTGGTCACGGTCGCGGTGTTCGTGACAGTGCTGGTCGACACGATGGTAACGGGCTTCGCGTTGCTCTGCTGATAGAGCACAACTCCTCCGACCGCGGCCACAATCACAACTACCGCGATAGCCGCGGCCACCGCAGTGGACTCTCCGGAGGATCGCCTGGGGTGAAGCATGGTTATGTCAGCACCTGCATAACGATTATAAAACTTTCCAAGGGGCGACAAAAAACGTGGTCAAAAATGACCCTCGACAAAACTCTCCCACGCGCAATAGGCAGAACAATGCATAACGACTTTTAAGCGCCGGTCGTCAGAACGAGAGTATTGCCGCGCAGAAGTTCCACAAAGCCCGATCCGTTGCTGAAGCCCACTTTCCGTCTCTCCCTTGAGGATGCTGACAATCATGTCGTCCTGGACCAGACCGACGCCCTCCTTTTGAGAAGGATAGGCGAAAAGAACTCGCTGACCTTGGCCGCCAGAGAATCCGGTATTTCCTACCGGAACGCCTGGGAACGGGTCAAGTCAATGGAACATAAGCTCGGAAAGAGGCTCGTCGAGACCAGGATCGGAGGGAATACGGGCGGCGGGGCCTCGCTGACGGAGGAGGGAGCTAAGATCTTGAGACAATTCCGAAAGACCAGGAAGTTCCTGTTCGACGTTCTAGACGACAACGAGGCCTGGGAGGACGTTGGCTATAGGCTCAGCGCTCGCAACAAACTGAGAGCGAAGGTAATCGAAGTGAAGAGAGGCGCGGTGACGTCCCAGGTCAAGATGCGCCTCCTCTCAGCCAACACATTGACGTCGATAATCACGAACGAGGCGGTGGACGACCTTTCCCTAGGCGAAGGCGACAGCGTCGAGGCGATAGTAAAGTCTACCGATGTCCTTGTCGCAAAGTCCGCAAGTTATAATACGACCTGACTCTGGGTTGGCCGTAGCACCGAAAATGAGTCGAAGAGGACGGTCTGGAAAGAAGAGGTCTTACACCTTGCCTATCATCTTGGGCCTCGTGGTAGTGACTTCCGTCGTGGGTTACCTCATCTACACTCAGTCCGTTCTCGGCCCCACGAGCACCAGCGGGCTGATCAATCAACCCGTATCCTCAGACATCATGACGGCCGTCACGGGGGTCAGCACCAACACTCTGAGCGCGGTGGGACAAGGCCCCTCAGGGATTCTCTCTCCGTCACCAGCACCCTCCACTTCTTCTGGAAACCTGACCTTGAACGGCAAGCCGGAGGTCCTCTACATCGGGGGCGAATACTGCCCCTACTGCGCCGCCGAA
This sequence comes from Nitrososphaerota archaeon, assembly GCA_027886925.1. The sequence goes on along the minus strand of JAPCJN010000095.1, from coordinate 1,698 downwards.
CGGTGGGCGATGCTAGTGGCGTTCTCAAAGTTCGGTAACTTCACCGGGGTGCAGTACATGCAATCATCCGCTGGGGATGTCTACGCAAGCACCTCGACGTTCACGTTCGCAAATGCGAATTACTCGAGCAAGTACATCACGTTCGTCACAGTGGAATACTGGGACAGGAACGACCAGGTCAAGGGGGCTCTGACCTCAGGCCAACAGGCCCTATTCAGCCAGTTTGACAGCAACCAAAACATCCCGTTCGTCGACTTTGGGAACAAGTACCTAGTCATGGGCGCCCAGTACCTGCCTTCGGCCCTTAGGGTCGGCGACAGCGCCCAGGGAGCCCCCTACAACTGGACCCTGATCGCCTCGCAGCTTAACAACTCGAGCAATGTGATCGCGCAGAACGTCGACGGGGCGGCGAACCGGATGATCTCGGCAATCTGCAAGATCGACGGGGCGCAGCCGTCGAGCGTGTGTTCTGGGACCTTCGCCCAGCTCCTCGCCTTCACGAGGAGCTCGCCAGCCTCCCTAGACCCCCAGCTTCTCATAGCCGACCGGCCTCAGGCATCGTCACCCCAGCCTCGACTACACTTGTCCTCGCCGGCACGCATCTCATCGCGAACATAGAGGCGAAGGGCCTTGTCCTATGATTGGCGCTCCAAGTCATTCATAGCGCTCTCAGTGATGGGGATCGCGGACGCCCTCTATCACTCATACGACGAGGTATTTCTCACATTCAACTCCTGCAAGATCAACGACTTGTTCAGCTGCGGCTACGTCTTCAACAGCGGGTACACCAGCGTCCTTGGAGTCGGTTTCTGGGTCTATGGGGTCGTCTGGTTCCCGCTCTGCCTTGTCTTCGGCCTCTGGGTGATTCGAAGACACGGGTCTCCTGTGGCTTCTATCGTAGCGCCCTTCCTCATGATAGGCAACATCTTCACCATATACCCTTGGTTCATCGAAATCAGGCTTCTAAACGGGCACTACTGCCCGGTGTGCATCTCGCTCTACGCCATCAACTATCTTCTCACATTCGTCGCTCTCATGTCAAGGTCGAGCGAGAACTACTAGCCTTCTCACGCTCCCATCCGAAGACGGGATTCGTAGGGTAGTAATCGTCGTATTTGATGAATATCTCCTCGTCCGCCACTATGGGTCTCTTCGCTTTGAACCAAGCTTTCCTCTTTTTCCTGTCGAAGACGAAATGCGCGTTGGGGTCGTCGCTATGGTCGATGAAGTTCGACCAATAATCGGAGCTCCCTTCAGGGGCCTCGTCCCAATATTCATGCTCCCCAACTCTCAGGGCGCGATTCCTGTTTCGCGGAGACCCCGGGCGGGACGTGAAAGTGACGTCGCCAAATTCCCATATCACCGCATTCTGAGGTATGTCCCTGATTGCGAACAACCCCTTCCCGTGCGGGCACAGCCTGACCTCGACCAGTCCCTGCAAGGACATCTAACAGCCCTCCAAAGAGCCTCCATAAGACCAAAACACGACCTCGCAACGATTATATACAACTCCTAGTTGTATAGTGCCAGTGAATTATTAGATGTCAAATGGCCCACAGTATATTCTGCTCAAAGAAGGCAGTTCTGAATCGAAGGGAAGGGAAGCGCAGCGCAACAACATCCAGGCCGCAAAGTTGATTGCTGAAATCGTGAAGACGTCCCTAGGACCTAGGGGCATGGACAAGATGCTCGTCGACT
>JAPCJN010000007.1 GCA_027886925.1 Nitrososphaerota archaeon | reverse complement strand
CGTTCTTCTGTGCATGCTATCTCTTTCGATAAACGCTCAAAGCCACTCCCCATCAAGGACTGAAAATGCCTTCGACCAGTACCTCATTAAATACGGAGCTATTTCTTCTAATTTGCCGATCCTGAAAGCTCAGATGATGCAGGAGTCAAACTTCACATTTTTGGTTAACAAAGAGAACCCCTGCAACTCGTCGACATATCCGGCCTGGTCCTTTGGGCCACTGCAAATCAATCGAGGGTGCAACCCTTGGTTCTCCAGCAATCCAGACGGGTCTTTCAATGACAGCCTTTGGAGGAATCCTGACTATTACTTCAACAGTACCCTGAGCACTTGGACGCGATTGTATGGTCAATACAAAGCAGAGTATCCAAGCTGCTCCCAAGAGACATACGTCCTCTGGACGGTGGCTGGATGGAACGCCGGGCCTCCTCCTGTGAGGTATCGTGACTGTGGCTCTGCTCCCTACGACCCTCGAGGATACGTCGCTTCTGTGATGCGCGACGAGGTTCTCATCGGGTCATACCCTGACTTTTCTGCGCCCTGACCAACCAACTAGCCAGACGCAGAATCTTCTGCGAACCCGAATCCTGCGGACTCAAGGACATCTTCATGGGACCTTGCTATTTCTGATTTCCTCGTGTGGCTCAGGTCGACGAAAATGAGTTCCTTCCAGGCAGACGCCCTCGGAAGCATCCCCTTGGGGAGCTCGCCCCTGAAGATGAATTCAAGGTCCCAGTGACTAGGTAGTTCGGGGAACCTCCTCGGCGTGTATGTCTCCGATACGACCATGGGCTCGGAGAGCTGCACGTCTTCGAGCTCCAGTTGCTCCTTCAATATGCGTCTGGCTGACTCGTGCGGCGATTCCTTCAGGATCAGGTGGGACGACGGGATCATCCACCCAGTGGAGTGCACTTGGACTCGTTCGGGGTCGAGCGCGCCGATGTGGTCCCACCTGGCCTCTTTGTTCAGGTGGCCGAGGAGGACGCGGCTCGGACTGCCAGTCTCCGTCAGCACGACGAACGTTGAAAGGCACATCCCACCCTCTGGAACCTCGCGAGCGGTAAGCGGGCTAGAGTCCGGTCTGCCAGAAGCAGTCGACTTTCCGGCGTTGAAGCGGGCGAAGCGTCTGTCCGTGGTCATCTTCATGCGATCTATGTGCGGGAGAATTAATCTGCTTCGTTTAGCTCGCAAAAACGCACTTGATGGTGCCTCGCTGCAGAGGCTCATTGTCATTCCCTTCGAAGGTTTTCAACTGGGAGAGTTATATCGCTAGGTAAGACCCATGACTTTGATGTCGGAAAACGAGCGGATCCGTGCCGCGATCAGGTATCTGGGAAAGGCGAAAGAAGAGCTAGCCGAAGCTTCAAAATCTGAAGATGTTGGAGTAGAAATGGTCGAGCTGCTCGCATTTGTGGGCGACCAACTGAGCACCTACCAAGACGCCATCGCTGATGAAGCGAACCTTGGTACCTCCAAGCGGAGGGCCTCCAGAAAGACGGCGAGGCAGGATGGTTTTCAGTGACTCTTGTTGCAGAGTGGGCGTCGCTTCGTCGGGCGACTCGAGTCACTCTGCGTTGATGAACCCTTTCGAACCGCTCGCCTTCTGCCAACCGTCGACGGCAAACAGGATGGCTATAATCAGAGATCCTATCCCGATCGTGAAAATTCCGATGAAGAAGTAAACAACTATCGCCAAGATGACGAAGGCTATCGCAGGAACTCCTAGCACGCGCTTGTATCCAAGATACAAGTATCCCACTCCCCAGAACAGGTTGAGAAAGGCGGCAATCGGCGGACTCTTTCCTCCTTGAGGATTATGAGGGGATGTTCCGGCGGTCCAGGGACTCGAGGCGGAGGGATAGGGCGAGCTCGTCGCCGTCGCAAGGCTAGTTCCGCAGCTCTGGCAGAACCCAGCCCCGTCCACATTCGCAGCTCCGCACTTGGAACAAAACACAGTGTAGAACTGTCGGTTCATGTATTAAAGCAGTTGTCGACCTAACTTGGTTTTGTTTCGTTGTAAGGATTGTTTGAGCGCCTCAATACTAGCCGAGCAGTTCTCTCCAGGTCGACGACAGCAAGCGAATTGGCGTTGACCTCTCCTCCGTTAGCTTTCCTGCAATCATTTCACCACGAGCACCGCCATGTCAGCTCCCGAAACGACGCCGCTCGAGACGCTCCCGAGGAAGAGCCTTCTGGACGGACTGAGGCCGCGGGTACCGATCACAATGAGGTCGATGTCCTCCGTCTTCGCCCTCTCGGCTATCGCATCCGCTGGCGAGACTAGAAGGCTTCGGTGCGTCACGAAGACGTCTTCTCGAATATCTCTTTCGCGGTGTAGGGCTTGCCATCCTTGAACACGACTTCCGGGCAATTTCCCAAGGAGTACGAGGCCGCAGAAAAGAGAAGCGGGAGCAGGTTGCTACCCTTTTCAGTGAGGGAGTAGTCGATTTGGACGGGTCTTCCGGGAATGACGCTCCTCTTGATGATCCCGAAGTCTTCCAATTCCTTCAGACGGTTTGACAGCACCTTCGGATTAATCCTGCCCACTCCGCTCTTAATCCGGCCGAACCTGTTCGCGCCAAAGAACAATTCACGGAGGATAACCACAGTCCACCTCTTTCCCACTATTCGGAACGTCTGCTCGATGGGGCACGACCTGTGGTTCGGGTCAGCGTAGATGGCCGCAAGGTACTTTCCTTCAAGCAAGTTGGTTACCGTCCGGATAGCCGAGACCTATATACTTTCAATCCGGTACTTGGTACGCGATTGTAAGTGACAAGAGCGACGCATACTACCCGCCTCACCAGAGGAATGGCTCCGCGACAGGGCATCGGTGCTTCAGTCAGTTCCCGGACAAGGATGACCGGCACCGCCAAGACGCTAGCAATACTTCTGATTGTTTTCGTGTTCTGCGACTTTCTCTTGTCGCCGCTTGGATTTGAGACTCGAGGGTCGGCGCTCCTCGGCAACCCTGCGTCCCTTCCGTGGCTTGGGCTTCTTTTCGGGGGGTTGATCCTCAACATCATTTCGCTCATCCTGCTACGTTCCAGGCCCCGGACCGCGTCGATACTGGCCATCGTCGGGTCCATCGCATACATTGCTGTCGGGCTTGGGGACCTGGCAGGGTCCGTGTCTTCGCTAAGAGCGCCAGTCCTTGTCGCAGACGTCGAGGTCGTGACAATCGTCTTGTTGGTAGGAGTTCTTTTCTTTGCTTCAAGAGTCTACAAAGAGCGCACGACAAGCTTGCCTCGCGCCTGACGATGGTCCGCGCGGCCCAGCTGGAGGACAGATGGACCGATTGATTGGGATTCGCGATAAAAGCGTTTTGGAAAAATGAACCAAAACAGAGATATACGTTCCTCCTTTAATTGGAAAAGTCCTTAGAAATGCGACCCAAGAAGATGTCCCTAGCCGCTGGAACTATGATCGTGCTGCTGATATCAGGAGTCCTTACTTCACTGCCTCTGGTCAGCGCGCAATCGACGGTCAAAGTGAGCATGCCGAATGGGGCTGGACTTCCCGCCAACCCGCCCGGCTATGCTCCTGACAAAATCACAGTAGTAATCGGCGTAAACAACACGGTCATGTGGGCGAATAACGACACAGCGCATCACACCGTGACGCCGTCCGTAACGCCTTCGTCAGGGAGCTGGCCGGTTGCTGGGTCAGGAGATATGGCGCCAGCCGCGACATATTCCTACACTTTCACAACTCCGGGGAACTACACCTACATCTGCACATACCATAATTGGATGATCGGCTACGTCTTAGTAAAGGCCGCGGCATCGACCAGCACGACGACGTCCACCACTCCCGAATTTCCGACCGCTGCGCTTGGGGCGCTCGTCTTTGTGGCCTTGGCGGCCCTGATCTTGCTCGCTCCGAGGCTCCGGAACTCGGGCCCACAGAAACCTGGGCTCGTTCGAGCCCAGGTGACAAGGGGCGAAATGGCTACTGACAAAACTGGCAATGGGATAGGCTCTGAGCTGAGCGGCATGGCAGCGTTGCGCCCCTAGGTCGATTCTGTCACTTTCGTTAGAGTTCCCGTAATTGACGTTGCACACTCCTTTGTGCCACTGGCCTAATCAATCCGGTTCGGACGAGGTCTGGCTGCGCTCGGAAAGTCCTTCGCTGATTTCCTTATTTTCGACTTGTCCAGCGACAAAAACCTTACAGCGCCTTGTCTCTCGAAGGCAAGCCGATGACCGAGCCCATACCTCTGCTTGACCATCCTCTAGATGCACCCACAGCGTTCTCTCCCGAGGACCTGATGAATGCAGTGCGTGCTGAAAGAAATCTCGAACCTGAGCCGATTCCTGAGATATGCATCCTTGAGTTCGACGGTGACCTGACGGATTGGCTCGTTTCGACGGGTGCAGCCCAGCGATTCGAGGGATGGGCGTGCTTCCATACCACCATGTATTCGCTCGCGGTCGACGGGATCAGATGCGCTATAGTGCCGCGGACAATAGGGGGCCCGTACGCGGTTCTGGTGGCGGAGCAGATGGCAATCTCTGGCGCACGCCTGCTACTCGGCCTGACCTCTGCCGGTCGCGTCTCTTCGTCCATGCCCGTTCCGGGCCTTGTTGTGGCGACGCGGGCAATCAGAGACGAGGGGACTTCCTATCACTATCTGCCCCCGGCTCCCGCGATAGACGCGCCATCAAAAGTGTCGAACCTCCTCGAATCCGAGCTTAGAATCCAGCCGCTGCCGGTGTTGTCCGGAACCGTTTGGACCACCGACGCTCCCTACCGCGAAACCGCGATACAGATGGCCGAACACGCGAAGGCGGGAGTGCTGGCCGTCGAGATGCAGGCCGCTTCCCTCTTCGCCTTCTCGAAGGCACGGGGATTTCCGGTCGGTCTAGTGGCGTATGTCACCAACAGCATTGAGTCGACCGGAAAGGAGTTTGACAAGGGCTCTCGCCAGCTGGAGTTCGAGATTCTAAGGGGGATTTGCCACGCTGGAGAGCGCTTCGTTTCGTGAGGTTTGTTTTATTCAGGTCAGTACTTGAGAGAACACGAGTTCGAACAGGAAAACGGCGAGTCCATCATCGAGCACGGCTCGACCACGTGGAAGGGAAGCGGGTCCCTGATATCGCCGACCTTGATGGCTCCTCTACGAAGGGGGAATCGCAAGTCCTTTAGGAGACCGAAGAAAAGCGTTGGAATCTAGAGCCAAAGGTCCACCACTTGAGCATGCCAAAGCCAGATGAACGCGCAAAGGAGTTCTTCGCCTCCGTAGTGCCGAGCGATCCGAGGGTGAAGGTCAGGCCGATGTTCGGCAACAACGCGGCTTTTGTGAACGGGAACATGTTCATGGGGCTCTTCGGAAATGATCTTTTCCTTCGCCTGTCGGACGACGACCGCAGAGAGCTCGAGAGCAAGGGTGGGTCGAATTTTGAGCCGATGAAGGGGAGGCCGATGACTGGTTACTCCGTCATTCCGGGGTCATGGAAGGAAGACCCCAAAACTGTCAGGGCGTGGGTCTCCAGGTCCTTGACCTGGGCAGGCAAGCTTCCTCCAAAGGTCCCCAAATCTGCGAAAAAGTAAGGCGCTCCAGCCTTCTAGTGAGACCGCTCAAGATATCGAGAAGCCTGAACCGCGGATATAGCCACTTCCGGGGGGGCGCCTAGTCAGACCACAATCTTGTAGACTTGGTCCAATGGGTGGGCGTTATTTCCGGTAAGAAGGGCCGACGGAGGGCGATTAGAGGCTAGGGGCAGCTCCTTTAGCTCCGATATCTTCACTGCCGTATCCGACGCGAAATCGAACTGGCTCCTCCCATCCCGGTGGAGCAACTGCGTCCCTAGCACCATGGTCTTCGTCATGATAGCAAGGTCGTGGTCTTCCAGCAGTGGCGCCGCCCACTCCGTCATCCATTCGAGCCCGTCGTCCGGCATCCTGAAGACCGCAAAGCGGTGGTCGAAGGGCTTCCCGCACCTCCTGCACTTGCGCGTGCCTCCAGATTCCCAAGGCGATGCTTTCTCCCTTGTAGGCGTCGAGAAAGGCTCGCCGCAGTGCTCGCATCCCAGAGTCAGAAGGCGGGAGGACAGGAGCTCGCCGAGTATCTGCTTCAGAGGGGCGGACTCGAACGTGTGGGTCGTCTCGGAGACCTCGAACTCCAGCTGAGCCTCGACGCTGGGCATCCCGCTCACGATAGCCTTGGCGGTGTTCGCTATCCACCGGTAGTCGCTCGGGGCGCCCGACCTGCTCCTTTCGAGCGCGCTGACCATGAAGCACACCATGTATCCCAGTGCGAGCCTGTCCCGGTTTGGGCCCCTTGCCCAGCGCTCGACTTCGGGCTGCGTCCTTGGAAAGTCAGTGTCTTGTGGCATGCCTATGTTCAAAGGAACGCATTCGGGAGATATTTATTGTTGTTGACGAGAATATCGTTAATAACGATATCAACCCTTATAACGTTAATAACAGATCCGCAGCGCATGGCAGATAACTTGCGCGTGCACATCGCTCCGGTCGGGCACGAACCTCCCGAGCGTGTGACCTCCCCGTTGATCAACTACCGGGCGGACAAGGCATATCTGGTGAGCCATCTCACCGACAGCAAAGAGGCGGCTGCGAACGTCCACGCCATCCACGCAACCCTCAGGAGGGACCTCGCCTCGTGCGAGGTGCTGGACGTCCGGACCGACATCTGGAACCTTTTCGCATGCCTCGAGACATGCAGGGAGATCTACCTCGGCGAATCTAGGAGTCACGTATACGCCAACGTCTCCACGGGCAGCAAGATAATCGCGATCGCCGGGATGCTCTCGTGCATGCTGTGGGGCGGCCACCCCTACTACGCCGAGATAGACTATGCGTCGAAGAAGTTCAAGAGCACGGACGACCTGCCGGTCTACAAGATCAGCCAGCCGAGCAAGGAGCTCCTGCACGTGATCTCGGTGATAAGCAAGCGCGGCGGAACCCTGTCGAAGAAGGAGCTGATCGGCACCCTGCAGTCTGGCGACCGTCCGCTCATACCCTCGTATGGGGCCGACGCGAGCAAGAGCGCGCCCCACAGCAGGCTGCGCGCGATAATCGAGCCGCTGGAGAAGGAGTGGGGGTTCGTGGAGGTCAGGGCGAGGGGAAGGCGGAGCGAGGTCACCCTCACGGAGCAGGGGAGGAGCGCCCTCAGGATATTCGGCGACGCGAGCAAGTGACTGGACCTTCGCATCGTGTAGTCCGCTAGGATCTTTTTCGCTCTTTTTGCACCCAAGTACCGAGACGCCACCGACCTTTCGGTGGATTTACCTACTCTGAGGCCACACCGGTGATGGACTTGCTGGTAGACGTACACGTCGACGCCAAGATTATCAACCGGGATAGCAAAGAGAAAGACAAGCGCACTTTCGTTGCCTACGTGGTCGATGGAGAAGAGTCCGAGTTTGAGGAAATACATGAGAGGGACGCTAGTGAAACCGACGCCGCCGAGCTCTACGCAATAGACTTTGCCATGAGGAGGCTGGGAAAGAAGGACGGAAAGTTTCGCCTCCTTTGTGACAACGAGTCAGTGGTCGATGTTCTGCTTCGCCCGGATCCCAAATTCAAAAGCAAGACGAGGGAGATCACAAGGAAGGTCTGGAACATGCTTCACGAGTCCGACAAATTCCAGATAGAGTTGTTTCTCAACAAGGCGGACAAATTCCTGAATGTCAAGTGGAAAGAAATCAAGGATGAGCAATAGCCGCTCGTCCATGACGTTGAGTCTCGTTCCTAGTAACTTATATCTAGCAGGCTTTCGATGCGAATCGGTAGATTGGGCACCCGCCTGCCAGTCGCATGGAAGACCGCGTTGGCGATCGCGGGTGCGACACCTATCATCGACAACTCCCCCAGACCCTTCACCCCTAGGGGGTTGACATGGGAGTCTTCTTCTTCGATAAGATGCACCTCGAGTTCGGGGATATCGAGATTCACGGGCACTAGATAGTCGGCCATGTGGGAGTTGACGGGCCTTCCATCGCGCGGGTCGAGGATCGTGCGCTCCATGAGCGCCATGCCTATGCCGCCGACCAGGCCTCCTTTGCATTGGCTGGCCGCAAGGCGCGGATTGATGATGCGGCCTGCGCTGTAAGCTCCCAGCGCACGCCTGACTCTTATGTTGCATAGGTCCGGATCGACCACAACCTCGACGAAGATGGCACCAAAAGAGTGCATCGAGAAGTTGCGCTCCGCTTCGCTGTCTCGCGCAGCGTTACCAATCGCCTCGATGGGTCCTCCGCCGGCGATGATGTCTCGATAAGACTGTCCTGCGGAGGGGTAGCCGCGGCGTCGCAGCCTGCCGCCGCTCCATTCAAGGTCGACTTCCGCCGCACCGAAGAACGGAGAACGTGGGTCTGCCAAGGCGCGCGCTGAGGCCTCGCGCTGCACCGCTATGCACGCGGCGCGAACCGCGGAACCCACTGAAGCCATTGTCTCTGAACCTCCGTGAACTGGTGCGGCGGGAAAATCAGACCGTCCAAGGCTGAACCTTACCTGACTAATTGGCAGCCCTAGGAAGTCGGCGGCAACTTGCGTCATAGATGTGTAGGTGCCCGGGCCCATGTCGCTCGCTGCCACGTCGACCTCTGCGCTGCCGTCAGGAAGCAGACGCACTCTCGCAAGCGATGGACGATGCACGACGGGATAAGTCGCAGATGCCATGCCCCAGCCGACGAGGAGTCGGCCATCGTGCATGGAGCGGGGCTCGAAACTACGACGTGACCATCCGAAGCGTTCGGCACCAAGGTCATAACACTTGACCAGCGACCTGCTGGAAAAAGGCAGGTTCTTACTTTCGTCTACCACGGGCTCGTTGCGTCGGCGAAGGTCTATCGGGTCCATACGCAGCTTGCAGGCCAGCTCATCAATCGCGCACTCCAGTGCAAAGTTACCGCTCGCCGCGCCAGGTCCTCGCATAAACGTGGGCGTCCCGATATCCAGAGGCGCTAGACGATAGCGAGTGCGGACGTTCGGGCAGGAGTACATGAAAGCTGAGGCTTCCGTCAGGCCTTCAATATACTGTTCATAACGGCTGGTCTCCGTGGTCGCTTCATGGATTATGCTGGTCAGCTGACCGGCTAGTGTCGCCCCCAGCGCCACCCGCTGGAAGGATTGGGGCCGGTGACCTGTAATGCTGAACATCTGTTTTCGGGTCAGCACCAGCTTGACCGGCTTTCCGACTTGCCGCGCCGCAATCGCAGCGAGGGTAACATGGGGCCAAGTGCGAAGGCTTGTGCCAAAACCGCCGCCGACAAAGGGGCAAATCACCAGCACGTTCTCCGCTGGAAGGCCGAAGATCGCCGCGATTTCGGCGGCTTCGTTCCGGACATATTGGCTCTTGCTCCACAGCGTCAACCGATCCCCGTCCCATGCTGCTATGGTCGCGTGAGGCTCGATGGGGTTGTGGTTCTCCCTCGCTATGCTGTAGTTCGCATCTATCTTGACCGGTGCGGCTACCAGTGCGCCTTCAGCGTCGCCGCGCGCCATGTCGGCATGGACGCGCGTCCCTGGCCATGTCGCGGCCTCGGGGACGATTCGCCGAGGCTCGGAGTCGGTGGCAACGACGATTGGCACGTCCCGAGTGTAATCTATCCGCAGCGACCTTCCAGCATGGTCTGCACGTTCGAGAGTGTCAGCTACGACAACTGCCACAGGCTGACCGTAGAAGCGGACCACGTCGTCCTGCAGGACGTGCAGCCTCTCACCGACTGCCGGCTCGACCACGTCCTTGTGTGGATTATAGTCCAAACGCGGTGAATTAAGGTGAGTGATCACGGTGATGACTCCGGGCATCTTCAGCACTGGCGCCGCATCGACGGCTCCTATTTTTCCGACGCCGATCGTGCTGCTAATGACCGAGGCATAGACCTGATTGGGCTGGTTGAATTCGGCGGCATACCGGGCGGCGCCGGTCACTTTGGAGCGGCCGTCGACACGGGCTATAGGCATGCCGATTGCGGGGACGCTCATATGACGTCTCTCGCCATTTCAAGCGCCCGAACAATGGTCCGCTGTAGCAACTCGACCTTGTAACGGTTTCCGGGCAGTGGCCGAGCGCCTTGAATCGCCTGCGCGGCGGCGAGCTGAAAAACGTCGCGTTCTGGAGCCTTGCCAACTAGTGCCTGTTCAGATGCTCGCAGGCGCCAAGGGCGCGTGCCGACTCCCCCGGCCGCAAGACGCGCGTCGCAAACCACGCCACTCTCGATATTCAGCGCGGCGGCGACCGAGACCAGCGCGAACTCGAAGGAAGAGCGGTCTCGCACCTTGAGATAGCGCGATCGCTTCGAGTGAGCGCCATGAGGAACGCGCACTTCGACGATTAACTCGCCAGGAAGGAGTGCGTGCTCGACGTGAGGCGTGTCTCCTGGCAAACGGTAGAGGTCTTCCACCGGGAACGTTCGCTCGGCTCCAGGCTTGCGCACACGCACGACAGCATCAAGCGCCACCAGGGCCACGGCCAAATCGGAAGGATGCGCAGCAATGCAATGGCCGCTCGTGCCAAGGATTGCGTGTCCGCCATTCACGCCGTCGATGGCTGCACACCCAGCTCCGGGTTCGCGCTTGTTGCAGGCCGAGTCGAGCATGCGGAAATATGGGCAACGGACGCGTTGCAGCAGATTTCCGCCAATCGAGGCCATGTTGCGAAGTTGCGGCGAGGCACCCTCGATCAACGCCTCGACCACCATCGGCTGCAGCCTGGCAACCGAGGGGTGCGCTGCGACTTCAGACATCCGCGCCAGAGCCCCTATGACGAGCACATCACCTTCCGCCTTTACGTCGTGAAAGGGCAACGCGTTGATGTCGATTAGCCGCTCTGGTTGCTCGACCTCTTCGCGCATCAGGTCGATCAGAGTGGTGCCGCCTGCTATGTAGCGTCCTCCTGCGACGCCTGCCTCCAGCGCATCGGCTTCGTCGCGGGCTGCGTGAAACGCAAACGGTTTCATGGCCGCCCCTTCTTCTCTGCCGCCTCTGCGACGGCGGCGACTATCCCTTGATACGACCCACACCTGCAAATGTTGCCGCTCATCCAAAACCGTATCTCGTCTGGCGAATTTGCGTGGCCTTCGGCTATGCAACCGATACCCGACATGATCTGTCCGGCCGTGCAGTAACCGCACTGAAAGCCGTCTTGTTCGACGAACGCCACCTGGAGTGGGTGAAGTTCCTCCTCGTTTGCAAGGCCTTCGATGGTGGTTATTTCGGCATCTTGGTGCATAACGGCCAAGGTCAGACAGGAGTTCACGCGTCTGCCGTTCAGCAAGATAGTGCACGCGCCGCACGCGCCCTGGTCGCACCCCTTTTTGGTACCGGTGAGGTCAAGCCGTTCTCGGAGGATGTCCAGGATTGACATGCGCGAATCTATCTCTAGCAGTTGAACGCGACCATTCACTACCAAGGAAACCTTGACTGTCCAAGCTTCATCGCTCGCTGCCCTACGCTCTGTCAATTATGAGCCTCAACCAATCCATTACGCTTCCAATATATTTGTCGACGACACCCGCGCTCCGTAAACGGTCCCCAGCAGACCTATCTTACAAGCTTCCTCAAAGTGATCGAAGCCGTCGTCATGAACAAGGCAGTGGAGATCCCTATCGCGAGCATGTCGACGGGAAGTTGCGAGTAGTCCCCCGTTAGGAGCATTGAACGGATGGCATCGACGACGTAAGTCAGAGGATTGGCTTTGGAAATGTACTGCAACCATATCGGCATGAACGAGATCGGGTAAATTGCGTTGCTCGCAAAGAATAACGGCATAGTGATGGCCTGGCCCAATCCCAGCATCCTCTCTTGCGTGCCTAGCATCGATGCGAGCGTTATGGAAAGGCTTGAGAAACACATCGCGAAGAGGACTACTACGGACAACACACCAAATACGTCTACGATATCGAACCTGAGATTAATCCCAAGAATCAGGGTGAGGGCGAAGACGACTATGGCCAAGAAGACCCCCCTTACGCCAGCAGCTAGCGTCTTGCCTATGACGATCGCCGACCGAGGAGCGGGCGTCGAAAGGAGCTTTGTCAGCATCCCGACATCCCTCTCCCAAATTACTCTCACTCCATACAGAATCGCTACGAACATAACGGCTTGAGCCAAAGCTCCAGCCGTCAGGAACTGAAGATACGAATAATTGTCGTCGGTTAGACCCCTTATGGCGCTCATGGTTGAGCCGAAGACGACGAGCCACAGCGCTGGCTGGATAGCCCTCATCCAGAGCTCCGAGGAGTCGTGCCGTATCTTTCTGGCCTCCATTTCGGCAATTGTCAGTGCCTTGTAGGCGAAATTAATTGCAGTGTTCAAGATTCGATGCCATCACCTCGCGTGTCTCGTGAAGCTCCTCCTAACTTCCTTCGCCTGGCTAAACGATTCCGCTTCGTCAATGCCCATGCTGGTGTACTTCACGAAGACGTCGTTCAAGTCAGGCTTACTCACTGAGATTGATTCCATTGTGACGCCTGAGGCTCTGAGGTACTCGGTGATCTTCGGAATGGCTGCTTCCCCGTTCTGCGTAAGAATTCGAACCGTTCTGTCGTCGTTTCCAGCAAGTGAACCTATCTCGGCGGGAAACGAGGTGAGGACGGGCTCTGACGATGTCGTAACCGTGACCAGATCGCCTCCTAGGGATTTTTTCAACTCGTTCGGCGGACCGGACACAGCGATCTTCCCTGCGTTCATGATGGCAAGTTTGTCGCAGAGCTCATCTGCCTCGGTCATGTCATGCGTCGTTAAGAAAATCGTTACACCAAAATCCCTGTTCAACCCTTTCACATATCCCCACACTTTTATCTTCGATGACGGATCCAGACCGATGCTAGGCTCATCCAGAAAGAGTATTCTCGGTCGGTTAACGATTGCCTGTGCGATTTCAAGGCGGCGCATCATTCCACCCGAATAGTGTTTGACGAGGTCGTTTGCTCTTTCGGCGAGACCCATGTATTGAAGGGCGTCTCTGATGCGTCCGCCTCGGATCTTCTTCTCTACGTCGAACAGCCTGGCAAAGATCAAGAGGTTCTCATAGGCGGTGAGGTCTCCGTCGACGGAAATAGCCTGCGGCACATAGCCGAGCATTCTTCTGACCGTCGAGGGCGCCTTTGTCACATCGATTCCAAAGACCCTTACCGACCCCGATGTCGGGACTCCCAATGTCGTAATCACCTTTATGGTTGTAGTCTTGCCTGCGCCGTTAGGACCGAGAAATCCGAATATCTGACCCTCCTCCACAGAGAAACTTATGTCGTCGACAGCCCTGACTCCGTTAGGGTAAAATTTTGTGAGGTGTTCTACTTCTATCGCTTTCATGAATCGACTTCCTTTAGTGTCACGACACATGCTCGAAGTCTTGCGTTACAAGTCTTTCTCTTGCAGGCGCGCATCTAGTGATCGTTTCGAAAGTATTTCTCCGAGTCGGATGTTACTCGACCTGTCTTGAGCAGTGACTTACGGTGGCAACCCGTTTTGACTATCGATGCCCAGGTCGCATCGGAGCGCTGAGCGTGCAACAACGATGGTGCGTTGTACCTCCAGAATGCTTATAGGAATATTGGGAGGCTTCGTCCTGAAGTGCAGGACAACACGGCCGAACTTGAAGAAATGCTTCGGCGCGCAGTGGGCGCGAGGTACGTTTCGTCGGATGTTTCCTCGTTAAAGAGATATGCCGAAGGCTCGCCTCCAAGCCTACGGAACGTGACGTATCGATGGCGGCTGGAGAGTCGGTACCTTCCCCAGGCTCTGCCGGGCGTCATTGTTAGGCCCTCTTCCACGGAACAGGTATCGCAAGTCATGCAAATTGCGAATACCCACAACGTTCCAGTCGTGCCGTGGGGGGGAGGCTCCAACTTGGTCGGCGCAACGGTCGCCAAGGGAGGGTGGATTGTGCTCGACATGAACAGGCTCAACCGAATAAAAAAGGTCGACGACCGGCACCTGTGTGTAGTCGTCGAGCCTGCGGTGAAATTGGCCCGCCTGCAAAGGGTCTTGGGCAAATACGGGTTGCGGCATCACACCATGGCGGGGAGCGCGCTCTGGGCTACCGTGGGTGGTGCCATTGCGTCCGATGCACACACGAACTCATTTTTCAGATATGGCACCGTCGCCAAGGAAATCCTCGAGCTCGAGTTTGTTACACCCGCGGGTGTGATAATCAGGACAGGGGCATGGAGGGGGGCCGGCCTCGACCTCAAAGGACTGTTGCCACGTTCAGAGGGGACTCTCGGAGTCATAACTGCTGCCACCATAAGGATCCACCGCGTCCCGCCGTTCCGGAGACAGATGTGCTTCGCCTTCGATACATTCTCGGAGGCAATGGAGGCTAACCATCAGTTATGGTTTGGCGAGCATAGTGCCGTCTCTACTATCATTTCTTTCGACCGAGCCGAAAGATATCCAGAATTCAATCCTGTCGGACATGGCTACGATGGCTGGCTCGCTCTGACGCTTGAAGGCACGCGGGCGGGCGTCAGCAACGGGATGTCCGTAGCGACACGGGTGGTCCGAGCTCACGGAGGGCTTCCTTTGCGACAGAAGCTGGTCGACTCCTTTGACGATTGGTGGACGGTATTCGGAAGGGCCAATCTCGAGGCGGTCAGGACAGGCAAGGTCGATAAGAAGACATGGCGATTCGCGCCGAATGTCTGGGTTCCTCCAGGAAAGGTAATCAAAATCAGGGAGGTTTTCAAGGAATCAGCCGTCAGGCACGGACTACTCTACGGCGGGTGCAGTTATCGGCCCACGAGAATCACGCTCGGACTCCAATGCGACATGTCCGACGATGCTCAGGTAGAAAACGCGGGAAATGCCTTGCGCGACCTCAAAGCGGCGGTCCACGACGCGGGAGGCACGCTTGCGGGAGCGCACGGGGCCGGATTGTCTTACAAAGAGGAGGTCAACGAGGTTCTAGGAGACGCTACCATCAAGTTGATGAAGAGAATCAAGGCGGCTTTGGACCCAAACGGCATCATGAATCCAGGGAAAATCTTCGATTAGTGCCGGCGAGCCTTCAGCGCCGAAAGGCTAAAACAGGAAACAGGAAAGAGAAACAGCGAGACCATGCTCATCGAGAAGAGAATCGAATCATTGGGGTTCAAACTACCGGGAGTTCCTCCACCCACGGCAGGGTCATACATCAGGGGTCTGCAGGTAGGCGAACTTTTGTACACAAGCGGGATGGGTCCGTGGGAAAACGGCGTAATCAAGTACAAAGGGAGGTTCGGTGAGAATCTATCGATTGAGGAGGGCTATCAGATTGGTCGGATCTGCGTTCTCAATCTGCTTAGCGTGATAAAATCTCTTGCGGGCGACCTCGATAAGGTCGATAGGGTGGTCCAAATGCAAGGGTGGATCAACTCTACTGGCGAGTTTCACGACGAGCACGTCGTGTTGAATGGTGCGTCTGACTTGCTCGTGGAGATATTCGGCGAGAACGGCAGACACGTCCGACATTCCGCCGGCGTGCGAAATCCGATGAACATCCCGATAATAATTGAGCTCGTTGTCAAGATAAGGGGCTAGAATGGCTCAGGCGCCTGAGTTACACCGATGGACCTACCGGCTGCAAGCAAACACGGGAGCACGGAAGTCCGGAGATGTAGCCAAGGCTAGAGCAAAAATGGGTCTTGTACCTCTTTGCCGAGTCCAGCTGCCTTCACTCGGAGATAAGCCTTGTAGCCCGAAGACACGTCCTGCAAGGTCATCCCGGGCGAATGGAACACAGTGATCTCGTCATCTCGCTCCCTTCCTGGCTTGAGGCCCGCCACTATCTCTCCAAGTGTTCCAAAGATGTCATTTCGGGAGATCTTTCCTTCGGCGATAGGTTTGGCTAGTTGCCCGGCTAAGAAAGACTCTTCTCCAGCTATTACGATTCTGTCTGCCTTTTTCAAGGCCTCACCGTCGAGTTCGATTTTCGGAGGGTCATCTGCTCCTATTATGTTCACGTGCAGCCCCGGGGTCATGAACTCGGCGGAGACTATCGGCGAATAAGAGGGGGTGAGAGTGACGAGGATATCTACGCGCCGACTCATCTCTTCGATGGCATGGACCGGCACGAGATTTGCTTGGAGCACTCCTTTGTTCTCCTGGCAGAAGTTTCGCGCTCTTGAATATGTGCGAGACCAAACGAAAATTGTGTTGATGTCTCTCACCAGCTGAAGGAATCTGAGTTGGTTCACCGCTTGCCTTCCTGCGCCCAGGATTCCAACTGTTCGGCTATCGCGTCTAGAAAGATATTTCGCGCCAACTGCACCGCCAGCGCTCGTTCGATATTGGCTTAGGACGACAGAGTCTATTATCGCAAGAACTTTTCCATCTTGAGCCGACAGCAGATACCGTAACTGTCTCTTTGGTCGATTCTTCTTGCTGAAGAAGTTGTACCCCATGGTGACGACGAGGACCTGAGATTCTGCCAAGAGCGCCATACCTTGGTTGACCTTGCTTCTGCGAGGGTCCGAGTGCGGGAACTTCCCTCCGCTAATCACGATTTCTCGGCGCGGCAACGTCTCTGCTCTGCCCAGACCATATTGACGGTGGCCATCCTCTTCTGCTTCTAGTATGTCGAGTGGGCTTATGCATTTGGCAATATCTTCTTCTGTTATGAGAAGCGTCGACTTCGTTCCCCTGTCCTCGGTCCGAGCCGCCGCGACCATAAGGCTGTCGGGCATCCTTGATGATTATCGAAAAGCTCAGTCAGTTAAGGACGGGACAGGCCGCGTCGTGATCCGAGCCGACTGGGGCCAGGCGGGGCTCTTCCTTGAAACAGCTCTCCACCCTTGACGGGCACCTCGTATTAAACCGGCAGCCGATCGGAGGATGGAGCGGTGAAGGCACTTCGCCCTCGAGCGCGGTTATGGGCCTCGCTCTGGTCTGCACCGGGTTCGCTATCATCCGCGACCGCAAGAGGGCCTTCGTGTAGGGGTGCCTTGGGTCGCTGAAAATCTCATCAACGGGGCCTATCTCGACCACCTTTCCGAGATACATCACTGCTACCCGATCGCACATCGCGTGCAGGACGTTCAGATCATGGGTGATGATGAGATAGGTCAGGCCGAACTGCGATTGAAGGTTTTTCATCATGTTAAGGACCTTGCCCCTGACGGATATGTCGAGCGAGGCGACAGGCTCGTCCGCGATTACGAACTTGGGTTTGAGGGCAAGCGCGCGAGCGATGACCACCCTCTGCCTTTCCCCTCCGCTGAGCTCGTGAGGATACCTATCCATATATCTCTCAGGAGGTGACAGCTCAACATCGGAGAGGAGTTCCCTCACGCGATTGACAATCTGATTTTTGGGAGTGATTTTGTGAATCCTGTATGGGAGGGCAAGTATGTCCGCAATCTTCCACCGAGGGTTCATCGAGGAGAGAGGATTCTGAAACACGAACGAGATATCCCTGCGAATCGACTTTAGCTCGTCTCCTCGGGCCCGGAAAATATCCGCATTAGAGAAGACGACTTCGCCAGATGTTGGGCGGAGGAGCCGAGCCATTATCTTCGCCATTGTGGTCTTACCACATCCGCTCTCGCCCACCAGTCCGAAACTTTCTTTTGGTCTGATCTCGAAACTCACGCCGTCGACCGCGTGGACCACGACCGGCTCGGAATTTCGCTTCCAGAAGGCCGGACCACCGGAGACCGGAAAATGTTTGACCAGGTTGTTGACAGACACCAGAGGTTGGGTCAGATCAAGTCTCCACCTTTAGATCCAATTCTTTCCAACGATGACACGCAACCAGGTTCCCTTCTCCGGTGGGCTCCAGTACAGGAAGTTTTTCACTGCAGATACTCTGCGCGTGTTTGCACCTGGGGTGGAAACTGCACCCGCTAGGGGGGTTGGCAAGGTCCGCCACCTCTCCGTCGATGTAAGCGAATTTTCCCTTCCTGGTGCCCGAGTCCTTCGCCGAATCGATGAGACCTTGAGTGTAGGGGTGTTTAGGCTTGAAGATGGAGAATACGTCGCCCGTCTCCACTATTCTTCCCCCGTAAATCACGTAGACCCTGTCGCAAAGCTCGGCGATTAGGCCGAGGTCGTGGCTGATTAGGAGGAGAGAGATGCCGAGCTTCTGCCGGATATCGCGAAGCAACGAAACGATCTGCGCTTGGATCGTCGCGTCCAGCGCCGTCGTCGGTTCGTCGGCAATCAAAAGCTTAGGGACAACCGCGAGGGCCATCGCTATGAAGACTCGCTGTTTCATGCCTCCGCTCAACTCGTGGGGATAGCGGTCCATCACACTCTCAGGGTCTGGGATGCGGACAAGTCGTAGAAGCTCCACGACACGATTCTGGATCGACTTTTTCCTCTCGGCGCTTCGGGGGGTCGTCGCGTGCACATAGATAGCCTCCTTGATCTGGTCACCTATCTTCATCACAGGGTTAAGGAAGGTAGCAGGATCCTGGAAGATCATGGAGATGTCTTTTCCGCGAATCTTTCTCAACTCCTCCTCCGTCATTTTGAGGACGTCGCGTCCCTCGAAGAGAACCCTACCTTTCATAATCCGCGCGGGAGGCGAAGGCTGGAGGCCGAGTATGCTCAGGGCCGTCATGCTCTTGCCAGACCCAGATTCACCGACCAACCCGACCGATTCTCCGTGGCCAATCTCGAGAGACACTGAATTCACGGCCGTCACCCTTCCAGCCTCCGTGAAAAGACAGGTTGTCAGGTCCTCGACCTTGAGGAGGTTGGACGAAGACATCGAATCCACGCTCAAGCTATCGCGCCGAGTTCCTCAACAAAGCTGATCGTCGATCGACATGAACTGCGGCGACAGTGCTTCCCTGGGCCAACAATAGTATCGATCACGAGTTGACGAGGCTTCTCTTGAAAGCCGCCACCACATCCTTGGCCTCTTCCTCCGTAAGGATCAGCGGAGGGTGTACTCTGACCACATTGTCGAAAGGTCCTCCTATTCCTACCAGTACCCCTTCTTCGCGGAGACGTTTCACCAGACTCCTGGTCCCTTCGGGATCGGGGGTCTTTGTCTTTTCGTCCGTCACCAGTTCGATGCCGATGGCGAGTCCCAGACCTCGTACATCTCCACGAAACTTCCCGTCTTCCTTTAGGCGCGTGAGTTCGTCGAGCAGGTAGTCTCCGACCCTCGCTGCGTTCTCGTCCAAGTTGTATTTCTTGATTATCTTCACGCTCGCGGCGGACGCTGCGCTTGAAAGCGGATTACCGCTGAAAGTTCCTCCCAAGTCTCCCTTCTCCATCGCGTTGGCCAGCTTGCTCACGGCAGCCAAGCCTCCGATGGGTACTCCTCCTCCTAGCGCCTTGCCTAAGGTCATCATGTCGGGTTCGAACCCCCAGTGCTGATAGGCGAACATCTTCCCGGTCCTGCCGAAGCCTGTGAAGACTTCGTCGGCAATCAATGCGATTCCGTTTTGTTTCGTTACTCTACGCAGAGCCTCGTGGAAGGGCCTTGGCGGCACGATCAGCCCCCCCGACCCTAAGACGGGTTCGTAGATCACGGCTGCGATGTCGTCGGCGCCCTTGCTTTCTATCAGGCTCTCTAGCGCAGAAATGCAATGTGCCGCACAGGCCTCGGCTCCGCCAGGATATCGGTAGACATAGGGTGCAGGGATGACAAGAGCGCCGGGGGAGTTCGCAAAAGAGCCAAGACCTCGCTTTGTCTTGTACATCCCGGTGAGGCTCAGCGTGAGCGATGTGAGACCATGAAATGAATATTCTAACGAGACGACGCAACCCCCGGTCCTCCCCACCGAGTATGCATACTTTTTCGCCACTTTTATCGCTCCTTCGTTAGCCTCTGAACCAGAATTGAAGAGGAAAAAGTTGAGGAGGTTGGGTGGTAACACATCGCCCAAAACATTCTGGAGCTCGATTAAGGGTTCATGCCACTTGTTCGCGGGCGCGATCATTAGTTTGTCCAACTGAGACTTCAGCGCTCCGATGTATTCTGGATGTCCATGTCCAATGGCGAGCACTCCAGGGCCGCTATGACAGTCGATGTACTCTCTTCCTGCGACGTCCCACACCTTTGAGCCTACCCCCCTAGAAAGCACCGGATGGGACCAGCGTTCGGGAAAGATTATTTTCGCTGGAGACTTTTCCTTCGTAGACGACATGGTACCGTCCAATACTGGTGATGACGAGCCCGGTGCCGGCTATAAACGTTATAGAGTCCGATGCGACCTGTGTTCACTTGATGGGCACGGCGTTTGGTGTCCGTCGGAAACAAAACGGATTTTTTCACCAAATGTTCGACTCACGCGAGCGAATCCAGGCGCCGACGCATTTGGCCTGCTCCTCACACACGGGAGCCAAACTGGACTGCGTTTGTGAGGCGTTACGATGGCTCCTCTACTTCTCCACGACCTTGACCAGGGCTGCGGCGGGATTGTCGACCAGGATTTTGTTAACCTCTCCATCGTCAAAACCTTGCAACTTGAACATGGGGACGACCGTCTTGAGAATGTGCGCGTACCCCCATCCACCGTAAGAGCGGAGATGATGTTTCAGATAGATATCGTGCGAGATCAAGACTCTCGAGAGCATTCCTGCTTTCTTGAGCTCTGAGATGGCCTCCACCCTTGAGTAATCTTGAGGGTTCTGGAACATGGCCCCATGCACAGAGAAATATGACTCGGAACCGAATCCGTCATACTGAACGTAGGCACCCCTCTTGGCTATGATCTTGTGGAGAGGCACGTCGATTTTGCCATCCGTGGTCCTGTCCAGGTGGCCGAATATGACGCGCTCCGGACTGCATCCCTCCCCCTCAATGATCTCGAGCAGCTGGAGATAATCGTCTTTGGAGAGTCTTGAACAATGCAGCGAGATTGGAGCTCCCGTCTTTTTCTGTGCGGCGCATGAGGCGCGGAGGACCTTCTTCTCGTCAGGATGAGGATTGTAGGAGACGCCTATCTCCCCTATTATTCCGGCTTTGACAGAGGTTCCCTGTATTCCCTCGACGATGTCGTTCACGATCTTGTTGGTCAGTCGGCGCTCTGATTCCTTAGATACCTCGGGAGGATGTGACAGCTTGACATAATAGCCACAACCAGCTACAACGTGTAAGCCAGTCGACCTGGAAACCCGGACAAGGCCCAGAGGGTCCCTTCCCAGACCCACGTTGGATAGGTCTACTATCGTCCCTCCTCCGAAAATCTTGAACTCCATAGCCTCCTTTGTCGCGACTTCAGCATCAGCAAGTATGAGATTGTCCTTGATCGTGTCGAGAGGAGCACGCCTGATCTCGTCCAACAGTTCCAGGCTGAACTTTGCCTCTGCCAATTGCCTACGCGTCGCCGGGCTATGGGCGTCGGGTTCGTTCCACTTTGGATAATTGTCGCAGAAGAGATGCTCGTGTGTCAACGTGGGCCCGAGCGACGCGCTTTCAACGGGGCCCAGCACGGTTGTGACTGTGCCGTTGTCTTCCGTTGTCAATGGCCAGCCCGAGCCATTCGGGCCCTACTAACCCGTCTTACTTCGAGACCTGAGGAAGAGCCCGGCACCGGCTACGATCACTATCAGGACCACGCCTATTATCAGGTAGGTCGTGACGTTCGAGCCACCTGCGTTCGAGGTCGAGGACGTGGTCGAAGTTGCCGACGTGGATGTAGTCGGGGAGGTGGAGGTTGAAGCAGAGCTTGACGAAGCACTCCTTGAAATTGTGCTAGTGCTTACTGGAGTCCCGGAAATCGGAGCGTTCACCGAGTAGATGTTTCCCAGCGTGGCGTAGTAGGCATTGGGACCGTAGTTGTTGAACCCAGCGAAGTTCGTGCTCCATGCATACGTCCTGAACCCGTTGAACAGGGAAATCCAATCCATGTCTTTTGCTATTGTTTCAGAAGCGTTGTAGTAGGCCGCTTGACGAGTCTTTAGGTCGTTGGTCGAAGACCCCATGAGGAGGTACTTGTCCGCCGAAGAGCTATTGTACCAAATCGTGTTGAACCCTCCGACGGCTGCAGTCTGTGTCGACAAGTACTGGCTGTTGAGGTTGAGCGGGTCGGGTCCGACCGTCGCGCCCATTATGTCGAAGGGGGTAGTCCCAAGGCCGCTCTTGTCGTACTCGTAGGTGTTCAGGTAGGCGTTGCGATCAAGCGCGATTATGTTGATGTTTATTCCGACCTGGGCAAGTTCAGCCTTGATTATCTGTGCAGCCTGATCTACGCCAGGATCAGCTAGATAGGGCATGTCGGCCGAGAACCTCGTCCCGTTCGCTGCTTTTGGATATCCTGCCTGGTCGAGCATCTTGTTCGCAAGTGTGACGTTGTATTTGGGAGCCAACGAGTCTATCTTCGGGTCATAAAATGCCGCCATTGACCGTGGGATTGGGCCCCAATTGGTCGTAGTGAAGTTGTGGAATACAGTGCTCACTATCCCAGCCCTGTCTATGGCCGTGGCGATCGCGGTCCTGACCTGCAGGTTCGCAAGCCAGGGATGTGCTGCTACTGCGTCGGGACGCTGATTAATCGCCAAGCGGTAGACCGTGGGCTCTGGCAGGACTTTGGCCTCAAAGCCTTTGGTGCTGTTTATCGTCGCCAACTGCGCTATTGGGACTCCCAGTTGTTCGGAGATGTAGTTGACCTGACCTGCGAGCAAAGCGTTGACAGCGGTCTGCTGGTCAGGGATGATCTGATAGTTCAAAGAGTCTAGGCACGGGAGACCGGCTTTCCAATAGGTCGGGTCCTTGCTGAGAATCACATTCTGACCGTGGGTATAGGATGTGAATTCGAACGGACCGACGCCAACCGGGCTCGTCGCCTGCGTACTGAGAGAGATGTTTTGACCTGCGGGATACAGGTGCTGCGGTGCGACAGGCGTGTCCCCGTTGATGTACGAAAACAGCGCGGAGGGTGTGAAGGAGTTGAAGTTGAATATCACTGTGTAGTTATCAGGGGTGGTTATGCTGGTCATGTTCTGCTGAACAAACACCGATCCCGTGGAAGTGGGTGCTGTCCCCGGCAACTTTCCCGCAAGGGCGAGATACCAGAACTTGATATCCTGCGAGGTAAAGGGAACCCCGTCGCTCCAGGTTATGTTATTGGGTATGTGGAACGTCCATGTCTTTCCGTCAGGAGTGACTGTGTAATTGCTCGCCAATTGGTTAATCGGCACCCATCCAGGTCCATAGGCGAGCAAGCGCGTTGAGTCCATCTGCGTCGAAATCATCGCGGTCACGGTTGAATGGCTTATCAGGCGATTGAAGCTGCCGGGGTCGCCACCGTATGCAATGTTCAGCGTCCCACCATAATGGCCTCCTCCGCAGATGTTAGGATTCCCGCTAATCTGCGTAGTCGCAGCTAGTGGAGCCGCCTGAGCCGCATGAGCCACTCCTGCGAGGGGCGAAAACGAAAACACCGCCAGGATGACAAGAGCTGCAAGCTTCAGGTTTGCCAACTTCATGATTGAAGTTTTCATTGTTAATAAATACTCTTTCAAAGTCCATGAAAAAAGTGGCTACTTAGCACAATATTGTCCCGCTTTTTCTTTTAGGAGTCCGCCGCCCTTTTACGTCAGCCGCTGGAAAATCGTGCGCCAAGGCATTAGAACCCTCGGTCATTGATGGCAAGAGCATCCCGCCTGTGCCTGCGCCAAACTTATAGCCATCTCGGAAGCGAAGGCTGTGAACTCTTGAACGCAGGGTTGCCGAGGTTTATCGCCTCAAGGGTTATTCAAGCTGTCCCTACTGTGCTGCTCACTCTCACCATTACATTTCTTTTGTTGCATCTGGCTCCAGGTGATCCTGCTATCTCGCTCGCAGGGCCAGGCGCTTCGCCGCAATTCGTCAACGCTTTGAGACACCAGTACGGCTTGGACAGACCGCTCTACGAACAGTACTTCATCTACATGGCGAGCCTTCTTCGAGGGAACTTCGGTCAATCATTTTCATACGGCGAACCTGTGCTCAACGTCCTGCTCGAGAGACTACCAGCCACCTTGCTGCTCGTAGGAACGGGGTACGCAATCGCCCTGGTAATCGGCGTTCTCGGGGGGATTTACGCAGCAAGCAAGCACGATTCGCTCACTGACCATGCGATCCTCACGTCGTCGCTCATTGTCTACTCGATGCCGGCATTCTGGTTAGCCCTGTTGGCCTCTTATGAACTCGGGCTCGTCCTCAGGCTGTTCCCTGTGGAGGGGATGGTGGACTATGGCGTCCACGGGTTGGCATATGTTTCAAGCCTCCTGTATCACTTGGTCGTTCCTGCCACGATAGTGGGGCTGGAGAGAACCGTGATTTTTTTGAGGGTGACGAGGGCTAGCATGCTGGAAGTCAGACAAGAGGATTTCATAACGACCGCGAAGGCAAAAGGAGTCGACAATCGGGGGATACTCTTCAGGCACTCGTTCAGGAACGCTCTTTTGCCGCTGGTGACGGTGGCTTCGTTGCGTCTCGGCTATATTTTCGTGGGTGCGGTTCTCGTGGAGACAGTCTTCGCGTGGCCCGGTTTGGGCCGTGTGATAACCGGAGCGATAGCGGACCGGGACCTTAACTTGCTGCTCGGTGCGTTCACTTTGCTGTCTCTCATAACGATTTTCTTCAACGCCCTCGCCGACATAATCTATGGAATGGTAGACCCGAGGATCAGGTACAGCAGGTCCTCGGTTTGAAGAGCCTTGGGCGGTTCCCCAAGATTAGGGAGTTCTGGACCCGCTTCAGCAGGTCTAGGGGAGCCGTCGTCGGCCTCGCAATCGTCGGTCTCTTCACCGCGGTGGCGGCATTGACGCCATTGTTTGCCCCTGATCCTGGGCTGCTCAATTTCCATGAGATCTTGTTGCCACCCAGCCTCAGTCACCCCATGGGGACAGACGACTTCGGAAGGAACCTCCTCGTGAGGATGCTTTGGGGGTCGAGGGTGTCGCTGTTCATAGGCTTCACCGCGGCGCTAGTTTCCATCTCCGTAGGCATCCTGGTCGGCGCGGCAGCAGGCTATTTCGGTGGCGTCGTGGACGTTGTCCTTATGAGGCTGGTCGACACTTTTCTCGTCATCCCCACGTTCTTTCTGGCGCTCTTGATAGTCGCATTCGTGGGGCACAGCATCTACCTGATCACTTTCGCCATTGCAATCACAAACTGGCCGGAGCCCGCTCGCCTCCTCAGAGGGCAATTCCTCTCTCTTAGAGAGCGCGAGTTCGTAGAGTCGGCGAGGATGCTCGGCGCTGGAGATTTTCACATCATCTTCCGCGAGATATTGCCGAGCGCGATCTTCCCGGTCATAATCGTCTTCGGCTACCAAATTGCGGGAGCGATCCTGACAGAATCTGGGTTGAGTTTCCTCGGGCTAGGCGACCCAAACGCTGTGAGCTGGGGATGGCTCCTGAATGACGCGCTGCGGACCTATGACATAGCCTGGTGGATGTCAGTCTTTCCCGGCGTAGCCATCGCGCTTACCGTGATCGCGTTCAATCTGATCAGCGACGGGTTGAACGACAGCTTGAACCCGAGGTTGCGCGTCAGAAGATTTTCAATCGGGAAGCCGCGCCAAGTTGAGGATACACTACTCGCCCCAGACCTTCTCAAAGACTCTCAACCAGTTGAGCCCTAGGACTTTTTGGATATCCTGGTCCGAGTAACCCCTTACCACCAGGCCCTTCGCGATGGGCAGAGCGGTGTGGGCATCAAGGCCGTTGGCATATCGTCTCTTGACGGGCCACACGTCGAACTTACCCCCCGAGGCTTCTGTCAGGTCAGGAAAGTACGCGTTGAGCTGTTTCACGTCTTCCTTCCTGCGCCCTTCCGGGGCGGAGATATCGAGCCCGATAGCCACGTGATCTATGCCTACCAGCTTGATGACGTACTCCATGGCGTCGAGGTAGTCATCGACCTCTGGGCGCTTGCCATAGCTCGTCGGCAAAAACCACCAAGGACTCGTGATGCCCATGACTCCGCCCTTTGCTGCCAGCGCCTGGATCTGGTCGTCCGTGGCGTTCCTTACGGCCTCGCGGAGGGCCATGGGGTTCGAGTGCGAGAAGGTGCACGGGTTTTTCGAAGTCTCTATGGCGTCCATCGTAGTCCGATAACCCACATGCGAAAGGTCCACCACGATTCCCACCTTGTTCATTTCTTCCACGACCTGTATCCCATACTTGCTCAAACCACTGGGATTGCGCTCCATGCATCCATCGCCGATGTAATTACGGCGCATGTACGTGAGCCCCATGATCCGGATGCCCATCTGGAAAAGAGTGTTAACTAGGCCGAGTTCCTCTATCGAGTTCGCTCCCTGGAGCATGTAGACCGGAGCAATTTTCTTTTCCTTCTTTGCTTTCTTTATGTCTTTCACGGTAGTCGCACGCTGTACCTTATCGGGACCGAGGCTCAGCAAGAGCTTGTTCCAAAAGTCGACCCAGTGAGCCACTATCCGGAATGTCGCTTCATAGATAGGCGGTGGCAGACCTTCTCCGGTTGGATGAACAACGGTCACAAACGATGATGTTATCCCTCCTTGGTAAAGACGGGGAAAGTAGACAGGCCAAGCATAATACTTCGTCGAATCGTTGGTATTGACTACAATCGATTTTCCATAGATTTCGAGGGCGCGTTCGTTCTCGCTCGCAGTTATTTGTTTCAATCTTCGGGCCAGATAGCGTTCACGCCTCGCCACACCCAGAAAAGTGCGTTTAAACCATTCGGGTTAGAATGAGAACTAGGCGCGCTTTTCCAAGAGGACATCGGCTTCGTGCATCGTCAACTCTCGGAGTCCAGGAAGAGATATCTCGCCTGCCTGGGTCAACAGGTCGTGGAACCACTTTTGGTCAAACTTTGATCCGAGCTTCTCACGCGCTTCTTCTCGGATTTCTATTATCGTGTTCCTGCCGTAGAGGTACTTCGGGAGGTTCCCGGGTTCGACCAATTGCCTGTTCACTTCGCTCTCAGCAGCTGTGGGGTTCATCTTGAGCTTGTCGACCAGCAACTTTACCGCGTCATCGAATGACATCGAACCGGTGTGCAGGCCCACGTCGTTGATGACCCGGACGCATCTCCAGAGGATGTTCAGAGCCCACGCGAATTCTTGCTCCTCGTCGAACGCGCCGTTCTCCTTGAGGACCGTTTCGGCGTACACGGCCCAGCCCTCGATGATGCCACCCCCGAAACGCGTGATGAACCTGGAGCTTTTCGGGGCATGGACCGCGATATTGGTGTAGTTCACGTGGTGGCCTGGATAGCCCTCGTGTCCCACGTGTATGCGCTGATAAGCACGGTAGTGCTCCCGGTGATGCTCTTCCGGGTCCTTGCCAGGAAAGCTCGGGGTCATCCACAAGGTCGAGGAGCGCATCCCCTCGACTATTCCATCGTTCCAACAAGAGGCAAAACCCTTGAACACTCTCTCCCACGTGGGCGTTTCTATCAGCTTGCAAGTCTCACCCTCTGGGAGAGTCACGATGTTGTTCTTCCTTAGGAACTTCCGATTCTGGGCCAACGCAGCCCTGTACTCTGTTATCACCTGCCTGTCGGTCACAGGGTGGTCGTCCATCAACTTCTGCTTGACCTCCACCCATGACTTGGCTCCTGGGACGAGTTTCCGTGCAAGGCCGTCGAGCTTGGCGCTCCAGATCTCGAACTCCCTCTCACCGAACTCCCTCATTGCTGTGGCGTCGGTGTCGAAGCCGAACTTCACCTGAAGTATTTCCGTATACTCCTCGTCGCCCAGTGGCTGCCTCTCCGGAAGCTCTTTCTTTATCGAGTCGATGAATCGCAGGTACTGGCGCACCTCCTCCGCAGCCGCCCGAGCTTCGCTTACCACGGTCTTGCGGATCTGGGGCTTTTGGTCTTCGACAAATCTTGGAATCTCTGTCGTGAAGAATCCAATGAGCGCATTTCCGAGCTGAGTGGCTACCTGCACGTGCAGCTGCGAGGTCCGCCGTACTCTCTTCTTGGAACTCTCGAACAGGGCGTGGGTGTACTTGAACCGCTTCGCCATGTTCACGGCCCGTCTCTGTTTCGGTAGGTGGTCGCAACCTTGTAGAGTGAGGATCCCTTCGCCGATGGCGCGGAGATAGTAGACAGGACTCTGGATATTCCACTCCATGTCTTTCTTTATCGATGCCAGGCGCTTCACCATCTCCCGCGCTCGGAGACCATCGCGAAAACTCATCTTAGTGTAGTTGAGCGTCTTCAAATCTTTGGTCAGCCTGGTTATCTCCTTCCAGACGTGGGCCAGGTTCCTATCGGAGGGAACGAAGATGCGATCGTCATATTTGTGGAACCCTACCCTTGTCGCCGACCCGCCTACCGCAATTCCGTGACACTGGATTGTGCCATAGAGTTCTATGAAGTCTTCCTCAATCGCACGGAAGGTGCGCGGCATTTTTTCGCAATCGGCCCCAGTGAAACCGCGTTAATAAGCAGAAGGGAATCGCACAGGCCCGGACGCGCTAAGGTGTCACGAAAGTCCCTTGTCGTTCTTGGACATCCCTAACGATGTCCTGTCTTTGGCCATTTGAAAGTTGGTGCCTCCATATTTCGCCTACCTCGCGGCTGGTGGCACAGTCGAGCCTACTTTTCATATACTTCAGAGCCATCTCGTGGAATTCCTTGTTATAGGAGTCGACGCAATCTGTGATCACGATAGAGAAGTAGTCGCGGTATGACGCTTCTCGGGCGGTGGCCTCGACACAAGCCTCGGTTAGCACGCCGGTGATCACCAGGTTTGATATTGCGTTCGCGCGCAGAATTGTGTCGAGGTAGCTGTTGAGAAACGCGTTGGCCCTCGTCTTCTTGAAGACCAGGTCTCCAGGCTTGGGCTTCACATCGTCGACGAACTGGTGCCCCCAGGTGTCTTCCACGATGTACGGTTCGAACGCAGCGGTCTCTTTGACTCCGTGATACCGGAAGAACGTCCGCAGAGACACTGCCGTATCTCCGCGAAAATCTGGGAGATGGGTGCTGAGAGAGTACAGCACCAGGACACCCGACTTCCTTGCCTCGTCCAGAAGCCATTTGATGTTGTTGATCGTTTGCTTGTAAGTCGGCGAGAATTTTCCCTGCCTGTGCCAGACTCCCCCCTCAGAACAAAAGTCGTTCTGGACGTCGACCACAAGGAGTGCCGTCCTCTTCGGATCAACGAGTTCTTCGAGGTTCTCAGGAATAAGCCGCCCTCGGAATTCTATCAACAGTCCACGTTGGTCTGTTAGGTCTTTATCTGTTTCCGACTTTTAAGAATCGCTAACGAATGGTCCCCGTTGCTGGACGCAGAATTTCTGAGAACGCATAAATAAAGTCAGAGGAGCCTCGCGCCGCATGCAAATCCAAAAGGTGGACGTCCACCTGTTCAACGCGACGTTGAGACAACCAATTGTGACCGGCTACCAGACTTACACTACGAACCCTGTCGTGATTCTCATCATGCATGCCGACGGATTGACAGGCGTGGCCGAGACCACGGGCCCGCCGGGATACTCAGGTGAGACGACCGGATCCATCCTCGGTGCCTTTGACGAGATAGTCCCGCGAATCCTCGGGATGGACCCATTTGACATCAGCAGGATACATGACCAGATGGACGCCGGCATAAAACACAACCATGCTGCAAAGGCGGCCGTCGACATCGCCGCCTACGACCTCATGGGCAAGGCGTCCAATAAGCCGATTCACAAGCTTCTCGGCGGGTTGTATGCTGAGAAGCTTCCGAACCACATGATGTTGACGATCAAGAGCACCAAGGACATGGTTGCCGACTTGACCAATTTCATAGAAATGGGTTACAGGACGTTTGAGGTCAAGGTAGGTCTGGACCCGCAAGGCGACATCGAACGAATAACCTCGCTACGCAAGGCGGCTGGACCTGACGTGGTCTTGAAGTTCGACGCGAACGGAGGCTGGACACCTTCCGAGGCCATCAGCATCCTCAAGAAGGTGGAGCACTTGGACATCTGGGCGGAGCAACCTTCTCCGACCATTCAAGACCTTGCTCAAATTCGCAGAGCAGTGAAGGTGCCGGTGGTCGCTGACGAGTGCATCATGGGTCCGTCTGACTTGATCGAGGTCATCAGGGCGCAGGCGGCGGACATGGTCGCTTTGAAACTCTTGAAGTTCGGCGGGTTCTTTACCGCGAAAGGCCTTTGCACTATAGCCGAGGCCGCGTCGATTCCGGTCTACATAGACGACTACGTCTGCAGCAGGGTCGCCAACACCGCAGGGCTCCAACTAGCGGTCAGCACCAGGGACCTCTTCGGTTGTGGTTTCACAACGCACACCTATCTCAAGGAGGACCTTGTCAAGAGCGGAGGGATAACCGTCAAGGACGGCATTGGAAAGGTACCGCGCGGACCTGGACTGGGGCTGGAGATAGATCCAAAATACCTAGGCAAGCCGGTCAAGAGCTACAGCAAGTAGTCCAGTGTTAGGGGCGAGGAAGCGGGCTCATCCGCTCGCTCTTTAGCCTCTCAAGGTCCGCTTCGCTGAGAGGATTCTCGTTGTAGAACTCCCGGATCATGGCGGTGACGTACTCGACCTGCCAGCTGCTCAGGCACCTCGGTTCAGGTAGGCTCAGCTGGATTTTCTTGATGTTTTCCGTCACGGGGAAGTCTCCTGACTTGTGACCATAGCGCTTTGCATAGATCCCGAGCAGAGGGATCGGAGCCGGGTAGCTTACGATCGTCTGGATGCCTTTCTTCTTCAGGTAGCTCTGAAGCTCGTTTCTCAATGGGGCGTTTATCACGTAGCGCGTATACGTATGAAAAGCCCATTCCTTCTCTATCGGAGGGACTATCGGGACCCCCGCGAGCCGTTCAGTGTATTGCTTCGCCGTTTCTCTTTGCGACTCCACGAGTTGCGGGAGCTTCTTCACTTGGTGTAGCCCAATGACCGCTGCTATCTCGGCGATCCGGTAGTTCATGCTGAAGCTCGTGATCAAATCCTCCCAGATCCCGTCCTCCGTGACATGCGGGGGCCTGTGGTTGTATCCCTTCACCAAGACCCCGTGATGCCTCTCGAACCGGATCCTCTCCGCAATCTTCGGGTCGTTTGTTACGACCATGCCGCCGCCTGATACCGTCCAAAGGCTCTTCCCGTGGAAGCTGTAGTAACCAACGTCGCCTAGCGGCAAGTTCTTGCCCTTATATCGGGCCCCGAGCGAATGGCAGGCATCCTCGATGACAAAAACCCCGTGCCTGCGCGCGATCTCCAGGATTGGGTCCATGTCGACGGGGTGACCCATCATGTGCACCGGTAGGATCGCCTTGGTCCGCTCGGTGATCTTCTCTTCAACCTTGGTCGGGTCCATGTTTTGCGTTTCAGGATCCACGTCGACGAAGACAGGCTTCGCCCTGGAATGGACGACCTGGTTGGCTACCGGGTAGTCGGTGCACGCGGGCAGGATCACCTCGTCTCCTTCCTCGATGCCGCATCCGTAAAGGGCGAGCCAACCCGCCCAGGACCCGTTGCACACCGCGATGGCCTCCTTCTTTCCTACCGCGTAAGCGAACGCTTTTTCGAAATGATATGCGGGCTCGTCGTCCTGCAGCAATTCTCCCCTTTCCATGTGCTCGATCACCGCTTTCTTCGTCTCGTCGTCGAACAACAGACGCTTGTAGGGGACCACATAGGATTCGGCTGGATACATTCTGACCGCGATTTCCGATCGCTGAAAGCCTTTCAAAGCTTATTAACTTTATCAGGCTCGGACCGAGTGGTTTGCAGGTCTCTGAAATCACAAAAAAAGAGAAAGACGAAGCAGCCGAACTCTACCGCAAGTTCGTCTCGATAAACGCGCAGGATGCGACCAGGCAGTATTCGTGGCCCGAGCATTTTCCTAAGATCCAGAACGGAGGGATAACCGCTGCGGTGGTCACTGTCGCCCACCCCACGAGCCCCGAGATGGCAGAGCCGATCTACGAATCCACACTTAGGTTCGCTCTAAGGAGCGTCTCGAACTGGTACCGGATCATCGAGAGCTTTGGAGACAAGGCGATGCTGGTAGAGACGGCGGACGACATCCGGAAGGCCAAGCAGTCAGGGAAGTTCGGTTTCATTTTTGGGATGCAGGGATCAGCTTACATCGAGGAACTGGGCGTGATCCCCGCGATTCAGAAGCTCGGGATTAGGATAACGGGTCTGACCTACATGAGAAGGAACTTCATCGGAGATGGTTGCCTCGAGGCACACTCTCCGGCAGGGTTGAGCGACTATGGGATCAAGGTTGTAGAAGAGCTGAACAGAGCAGGGATTGTGATCGACCTGTCTCACTCGCACACGAAGACCGCCCTAGACGCCATTGAGGTCTCCAAGCAGCCGTGCATCTTCTCCCACTCGGCCCCCAGGGCACTGCGCGATGTGATAAGGAACGCGAGCGAGGAGGAGATCGTCGCGATCTCTGAGAAAGGTGGTGTCGTCGGTATATACGGGCTCTATTGGGTGCTCCCGAACGCTCCTTCTCCGTCGATGGAGGACTATTTGGACTGCATAGACCACGTGGTGAAAGTGTCCGGCGTCGACCATGTCGGGATCGGGCTCGACCAGTCCCATGCCAGGAAGGACTCGGAGTCGGCCAGCTTCACGCAGAGGTATCCGGAGCTCACGAAGCTCTCTGGCAACTTCATGGTCCCCCACGACAAGCGCTACGCGTCCGGACTAATGCCCGAAAACCTGCTCCCTGTCGTCGAAGGCCTAGTTGCTCGAGGCTATTCGGATTCGGACGTAGAGAAGATACTGGGCGGAAACTTTCTGAGGGTCTTCAGCAGAGCCTGGAAGTAGTGCGGAATCAGGGTTCAACCGGCCAACGATCAAGGCAACGGGGAACCGATGAATAATGGCACCCAAGGCAGACGCTGAAAGAGGGGCGAAGGTGATCCTTCTGGGCCTGGGACTGATCGGAGGGCCTATGCTCGAGTCCCTCGCTCGGACTCCTAGCATCGCGAGTATCTACGTATGCCGGAGGGAAGAAGAAAGGGCGCTGGATCAAATCGAGAATGCGAGGATCGGAGCGGCGTTGGAAGGCAGACACCCTGAGATACGTTTTGTCAAGCTCGACATCGATGACCTTGAGGGGTCAGCCGAGGTCATCGGGCGAATCAAACCCGAGGTGATTCTTAACACGGCTTCGTTGCAATCCGCCTATTTCCTCCAAGGCAAGATCCCAGAGTCCCTCTATTACAAAGTAAACTATGAGGCCGGCATCGCTCCTTGGGTGCCCATCCACCTGGTGGTCTTGCACAAGCTGATGAAGGCGGTGAAGCGATCGAAGTCGAATGCGCCTGTAGTCAACGTGAGCGTCCCCGACATCACGCATGCAGTCCTTCAGAAGGTGGGACTCGCTCCCACCGTCGGGGCAGGGAACGTGTCACACTACTCGGCCAAGGTCAGGGTGATGGTTAGCGACAAATTGAAGATACCCGCCGGCCACATCTCAGTCTCGATGATATTTCACCATGGAGAAGCGTCACATATCAGGGCGACAGGAAAGCCTTCCGGAGCCCCAGTCTTCTTAAGGGTATACCACAACGGTTCAGACATAACGAGCAAGCTGAACGTCCAGAAGCTACTCGTGGCAGCGGTGAGGCTCCCCCCGGTCAATCTCCCTGCCTCTCTTTTGGTCTCCTCGACCATCCGGAATGCGTTGGCTTTGTTATCTGAGTCAGGTGTCTCGACGAACGCCCCGGGGCCCGGTGGTCTGCCGGGAGGATGGCCGGTCATGCTCGACAGGAGGGGGGCGCACGTCCAGCTCCCCAGCTCGCTGACAATGGAGGAAGCAGTTCGCATGGTCGAGGAACAGCAACTTGGAGACGGGATCGAAAGCATAGAGAAGGACGGAACGGTAGTCCTGACACCAAAGTCTCATCGTGTCATGAAGGAGGCTCTAGGAGTCGACCACCAAGTACTCAGACTCCAAGAGATGGAGCCCCTTGCTCAGGAACTCATGGGCAAGTCCAGAGAGCTCTTGAAAAAGTCGGCGGCTTGACTTCGATTCGCGTCAGTCAGGTAGCACCGTTTATATCGCGTTAGAGTCTATTGACGACGATGCCAGCCGTTTATCTAAAGTCTGCGCAGCCACGGAAGCAAGAAGATGCCGCACCGGTAAGGAATCTAGTGGCAGAGGTCCTGGAGAGAGTCAGGACAGAAGGAGAGGCTGCCGTGAGGTTCTATTCAGAGA
This sequence comes from Nitrososphaerota archaeon, assembly GCA_027886925.1. The sequence continues at coordinate 3,938 of JAPCJN010000007.1, read as the reverse complement.
AGTTCGACAAGTGGAATCCGCCCTCGTTCAGGTTGTCCGAGGCCGAGATCAAGGAGCTCATCGATCAGGTCCCTGAGGGCCTGAAGAAGGACATCCAGTTCCTCAACGAGCAAGTAAGGCGCTTCGCAGAGGCCCAGAAGAAGACGCTCACCGACTTTGAGGTGGAGACACTGCCGGGTGTTACGCTAGGTCAGCGGTATCTAGCGGTGGACTCGGTCGGCGTCTACATCCCCGGAGGGCGGTATGCGCTAATTGCGTCGTCGCAGATGAGCATCGTGCCCGCTCGGGTGGCGGGTGTAAGAAGGGTGATAGCGTGCACGCCCACTCAGAGAGGAAAGCTCAATCCTGCGGTCGTGTATGCGATTCATATCGCGGGGGCTGACGAGATCTACACCATTGGGGGTGCGCAGGCGATAGGTTTCATGGCCTACGGCGTCGAAGGCACCAGACCGGTCGACCTCATTGCGGGGCCTGGGAACAAGTTCGTGGTCGAGGCGAAACGCCAGGTGTTCGGGAGCGTCGGGATCGACCTGGTGGCAGGCCCGACCGAAATCGGAATCATCGCGGACGAAACCGCAGACGCCGAGCTGGTGGCCGCCGACATAGTCGCCCAGGCGGAGCACGATCCCGACTCTCCGCAATTCGTGATAACGACCTCCAGGCAAATGGGGAGCAAAGTCATCGCGGCCATCGAGGAGCAACTCCTCGACCTGCCGACTGCAGAGGTCGCGAGAGAAGCATGGACTCGAAACGGCGAGGTGATACTCGTAGCTTCCAAGGAAGAGGCGGCGAGCGTTGCCGATTCATATGCGCCAGAGCATCTGCAGCTCGAGACCGGCGAGGACGGATGGTTCTTTGAAAACCTGAAGAGCTACGGGACGCTTGCGATCGGCGAAGAGGCGACAGTGGTGTACTCAGACAAAGCCATCGGCACGAACCATATTCTTCCCACTGGCAGAGCCGCTCGCTATACGGGCGGGTTATGGGTTGGGAAATATATGAAGAACGTGACTTGGCAGCGGCTCACGAAAGAGGGAAGCCTAAGAATCGCGCCTCCGGCGTCCAGGATATCGAGGGCCGAGGGGATGGTCGCGCACGAGCGCAGCGCGTTGGCTAGGATCAAGAGATACGGGAGCAAAGATCAAGCTATCGTGCGTCCGCCGTCGATGTAGATGGTCTGGCCGGTGATCCAGTCGGAGGCATGGGAACAGAGGAAGACGACTGCCCCTGCTGCGTCCAGCGGCTTGCCGATTCTCTTGAGCGGCAGACCTGCCAATACCGTGTCGCGAAACTCCTTCATCCCGAGGACTGCCCTCGTCATCTCGGTTTCTATGAAATAGGGCGCGACGGAGTTCACATTGATGTTGTGCCGACCCCACTCGGCCGCCAGGGTCCGAGTCAGCGCATCCACGCCCGCCTTGCTCGGGGAGTAGGCCGAATAGCCCGTCGCGTACCCCAGGGCGCCTGAGGTCGACGAGATGTTGACGATCTTTCCCTGTCTCCGCTCGATCATCGCCTTGCCAACGGCTCGGCATGTCAGGAACACGCCTCTGAGGTTCACATCGATCACCCGGTCCCACTCTTCGATGGGCATCTTGTCAGTTGGCATGCGGAAGTTCATGCCGTGGGCATTTACGAGGAAATCTATGCGACGGAAAGTTTGAAGCGTCTCGCGCACCATCTTCTCAACTGCGTCCGGGTCGCTCACATCCACGGTCAGACAGATCACCTTGCGTCGACGCCCCTCGACGACCTTCCTTGCAGCATCAAGCTTCGTGGTGTCTCTCCCTACCAGGACGAGGTCGGCGCCGAAGGCTGCAAGACCCTGCGCCGCCATCCTCCCTAGTCCGCCGCTGCCCCCAGTGACGATGCCGACGTGCCCGGTCAAATCGAACATGTGCCGGAGTTCAGAGTCGGTGGCTGGCATGCCGTCGCGAAGTCTACGGCGCTGATTTAATTAACCGTGTGGGCGCGTCTCTGCGACCTCGCCATGCTATGCTAGCTCCGAGCAACCCCGTCGACGCAGCAGGATGCGGGGACGCTTCGTCGGGACCGATTCTGGGCGTCTAGAAATAAATAGTATAGCGGACTCGTCGCAGCGGTACGGCGTGGAAGTCAGCGAGTCAAAGAAGCTCTTCGAGAGGGCGCTGGCCGTGACACCGGGTGGGACGTTTGACCCTATGAGGATGACTGGTACTCGCACTCTCGCGTTCGCGCGAGGGGACGGCTCGCATGTCTGGGACGTAGACGGAAACGAATTCGTCGACTATCATCTGTCGTTCGGGCCGCTCGTACTGGGGCACAGGCACCCTAAGGTGCTCTCAGCAGTCTCTGCCCAACTCGAACAGGGAGACATCTGGAACGCAGGATTGAACGAGCTCGAGGTCGAGGTGGCAGAAGGCATCCATGACCACGTCCCTTCGGCCGAGCAGGTGAGATTCTGCGTAACTGGCTCCGACGGAATCCTATTCGCCATCAGGCTAGCCCGTTCATACACCAAGCGCAACAAAATAATCAAGTTCATCGGAGGATATCACGGCAACAACGATAACGTCCTGGTAGATGTCTCACCTAGCCTGCTGGAGACGGGCCGTCCTCCTCCTCATCTGGAGTCGTCAGGTCTAGACCCTTCCGTATCGTCGAACACGATAACGGTCCCCTTCAACGATCCCAAAGCAGTGGAGAGGGCGTTCGCTCAGAACAAGGGGGAGATCGCCGCCCTGCTGACGGAGCCAATAATGCACTCGTCGGTTGGATGCATATTGCCGGAAGAAGGATTCCTCAGGTTCCTGAGGGAAGTGACGGAGCGAAACGGCAGCCTGTTGATTTTTGACGAAGTAATCACAGGATTCCGGCACGCGATCGGCGGGGTGCAAAGCATCTACGGGGTGACCCCGGATCTCACGGTGGTCGCCAAGGCGCTCGCGAATGGCTTCCCCATAGCTGCGATATGCGGGACGAAAGAGGTGATGTCAGAGTTCCAGCCTCTCGGCAACGTGGTCGAGTTCGGGACGTACATCGCCCATCCAGTCTCGCTCGCCGCCGCGAAGGCGACTCTCTCGATCCTGAAGACGGGAGTGCCCTATGAGAAGATGACCGCCGCCGCCGCGGTGGCGAGGAAGGGCATCACGGGTGCTCTCGAAGAACACAAGATAGACGGGCACGTGGCGGGGTTCCGGTCGATAATCGCGGTGTATTTCACGCGGCACGAGATCAAGACATATTCTGACCTCTCGCACAATGACATGGAGATGGGGACGCGCTTCAAGGAAGGGCTACTGTGGAGAGGGATACTCACACTCCCCCTACCCCTCAAACGGATGCATTTTTCCTCTGTCCACTCTGAAGCAGACGTCAGGAAGCTCGTGGATAGCTCGCGAGACGTCATCGCAAGTCTGAAGCCTGGCAAGCGGGTCAGAGACCGGGCGCGCCACAAATGAGCCGCCGGAAGACAGGCAGCATTTCGAACGCTCGAACTTTGTGCAGCCTTGCGATCAGCGTCCAGCTAGCACCATATGCTTAAAATCCGGTGGGCGACCCGCAACACGAATAATCATGCCAGTCGTGAGAGTATCCATGCTCGCAGGTAGGACGAAGGAGCAGAAGGCGTCGTTGGCAAAGGCCATAACCGAGGCCATGGCGACGATTGCAAACGCGAGAGCAGACCATGTCACAGTAATCTTCGAGGAAGTACCGAGAGAGAACTGGAGCTCGGGCGGGAAGCTCGAAGGATAACAACCCGATTACAGGCTACCCACAGGGGAAGCGAGTCGAATAGGGTTAAATCAATCAGAGCCGGAAGCAAGACGGTTCAATGTGGAGACGAGACGAAGTCCGACCCCACTTTCGCATCTACAACCCAAACAGGTGAGTGGTGCCGAGGCGCTTCTCGGACTTTTTGAGGATTCAGGTTTCGTCGATTGCCTCTTCATGAATAT
>JAPCJN010000094.1:7303-8326 GCA_027886925.1 Nitrososphaerota archaeon | reverse complement strand
TAGCGATACCAGGTGAACGCGACCCCGAGGACGAAGAACGTCGCGACGATCACAAACCAACGCCAGCCGCCCCCGAGGAGGATCGGATAGCCTACTAGCAGGCTCGCGAGGAAGCCGCGCCTGTCGATAGCCCTCGCACGGATCGCTACAACGGCGAAAGCGACAACGATCACAAGGTCGACTAGGGAGGAGATTAGGTCGACTTCAAGCAAGCAAAAAACAGCTTAGAATGACGACGCTTCGCACGCCCTAATAAGGTTCCCAAGTGGTCGCCCAAGCCTTGTCAGGGCTTGGAGCGCTCGTGGCCCAGGGTCGATAGCGAGGCGATGATTTCAGGTTCGTCGACGCTGTGCGATAGGGCGAGCACCAGCCCTTCCCTCTTTGCGAGGTCCACCGCGAGTGGGTCGAGATGCTCTGGTCCGTGCACCACCACGACACGCGGCTTGAGCTGCGAGACGCGGATGGCGACCAGGGGGCTTCTGCCCATGCCGACCTTGGTGAAGATTATCGCTCTCTCGGTCGTCGCGCCGAAGATCCTGTAAAAGTCATAGCCCGAGAGCGCGTAAATCGTCTTTATGCTGTCGACTACCGTGTAACCGTAGAGATGGAGCTTGCTGGGATCGCCCGCGAGGACCTTCCCCTTCACCCTGTGGATGAGGTCGGTCGCGCTTATCGGTTCGACGAATTCCTTTATGGCAAGTATCGCGGAATTGTCCTCTCGCGATAGCAGCTTCGAGGCTACCCTACCCTGCGACTCGTCCAAAGAGACCATCGCCTCGACGTATTTGCGGACGAAGAGGACGCCCGGCGATGGCCTCCTTCCACTCTCGTAGTCGCTCAGCACCGAAGGCGACAGTTTGAGCTGCCGCGCGAGGTTGATCTGCCTGATGCCGAGCTTCTCTCTCCAGGACTTGAGGGCCTTTCCCGGCTCTTCGCTGGCGACCACGTCGCCCGCTATCTTGGCGATGGACTCTAGCCGGGATGATTCCATTGCATGTAGTGTATTGGCGAATAATTATTAAA
>JAPCJN010000094.1:4281-7293 GCA_027886925.1 Nitrososphaerota archaeon | reverse complement strand
CACCGACGGAGCTCTTCGGCCCTCTGGCCAGGAGCAACGGAATTTCGACGCCGAGGCCCGCGCTCCGTTGTGTCTCCATTTTCTTCTCTCCACAGGCTTGCGCACGTTGGTGGTTGGAAATGTGGATGTAGCAGCTGGATGCGCCACACTTTACGCACGTGAGATAGTACTCGCCCGAGAGCCTCCTCTTGCAGAGAGTGCAGGCTACCGCGGCGCTGTCGCCTCTCTTTGGGGGCGATGGTCTCCCTTCTCGCCGCTCAGAGGACAGCGCTTGGCCCGATGTCGTCATGTCGGCTTGCTCCTCAACGTGCGGGCGGCCGAGAGCTTGGGCTCGCCGTCTCGGTCCTTCTGGAAGAAGAGCCTCGTAAGGCCCGACGGCGGAGAGTCGAACTCGTCGACGCTCACCACGATCGGCAGGTTGCTGACGACGTGGCCGAGCGCCAGGCACATCCGGGGTGGAAGAGTGCGGACTATCGACCTCACGGTGTCCGTGTCGATCATGGAGGCTTGCGAGACGAGGGACAGGTCTGAGTCGTTCGAGAAGTTGTAGAGGAATATGTTGTCCGCCTGCCTGTAGATCTCCTGTTTTATCGCGTCAGGCTGGTTGGTCACGAACAGGGTGAACACGCCAAAATGCCTCATCCTCGTGATGAGGTCTTCCCAGTATGTGTCCCTCAGGTAGAGGTGGGCCTCTTCGGCTAGGAGGAACACAGGCGGGACCTGCCTGTGCTCGAGAAGCTCCACCAACTTGGAGAGGACGAGCTCGACGGTCATCCTCCTGTTGAGCGGAGAGGTGCGGCTGAGCGAGATGACCAGGGCGCCTCCATTTTGGTGGGTCTCGAAGAAGCTGTCGAGGGAGAACTCCTCAGCGTCATCGTCGCCGATTCGCACCTCAGCGAATAGGCCCGAGTTCGAGAGCGTGTGATACCTTGAGTAGAGGGCGTCGCGGACGAACTCGTTGCAGCGCCATTGCTGGATGTAGTTCCCCAGGGAGGCGAGGCCCAGCTCTCGCTTGGCCTCCATCGCCTCCCAGATGCGGACGAACTCCCTCAGCGAGGTGCCTGGCATCTCCAGCGAGTGAGAGAGGAGCGACGTTATCGCGCGCAATCCCGCTCCCGGCAAAGTGAACTTGAGGTTCCGCCCCGGCCGCCTCACGTCAACCTTCTTCGCGATTTCTGTGTCCGAGCCGTCAGCCTTGATCCCGATGCCGCTATATTCGTCGTTCAAGTCGAAGATAATGCAGTAGGCGCCCTGCTGGACGAGCCCGCGCGTGATCATCTTCGCCAGGTGCGACTTGCCCGAGTCCTTCCTCCCCGTGATTATCGTCACTTTGCCGTCGAAGGCCTCAGCTGCGATTGCCAGCTGTTGGCTTCGAGTCCCCGTGCGACCTACCTTGATCATCCTCTCTCCCGGCCTCCCGACCGTCTCGAGGAGCTCGTTGATGCTGAGCTTCGCTATCTTCGAGGCCGTCCGCGAAGGAATCCAGTCGTTCCTGGAGCTGTAGCGGCCGTGCTCTATGCTTCCCCGCGCCTTGCACTGCAGCAGCCTCATGTCCCGGATCTCCTTGGAGATTGTCCCCACATCGGCGGGGTCTTCGGTGACGCCTTGGGTGGAGGAGAAGAGCACCTCTTCCCTCGCGACCTCCTCCTCTATCCCGCTCACGTCGAGGTAGTGCTCGTCGTAGACCTGGAGGACGAGGCTCCTCTCTTCTTTGTCCGCCACCATGAGGTAGTCTCCGACCCTCACGTTCTCGTTGGGAGATGCGACGACGAGGATGTTCGAGGATTCCTTTCGCAGTATCTTCAATTTCCACGATCACCCCGAGTTGCTCAGGCTTCCCAGCGTCATGCGGCGTAGCCCGAACGCGGGGAGGTGCTTGAGGCGGTAGCGCCTGGTCAGGTAGGCCTTGAGCGCGGTGTCCTCTGACCTCGAAAAGACGGAAAGATGATGGGCGACCCTGAGCGACTCTGGGTAGCCTACCGAGAACCCGTCGTTCGAAAGTATCAGCCCAAGGACCCGCTGAAGGTGTTCTCTAGGCCTCGCAACGTCTAGGCGGAACACCAACCCGTCGTTTGAGAACTTCGCGACAAGCGTCTGGACGGGGCCCTCTCCTGCCGCGCAAAACGCCGGTCCTATGGCCTTTGAGACAGTCCCGGTGAGCCTGCTGGAGGCGACGAGAGAGCTCGACTTTGAGAACCCCACCAGAGTGGCGTCGGAGTCCGAACGCGTCATCGACGCTGGGTAGACGTCGAACGGGTGCTTCAGCGAGCCGTCGGCCATGACTATCGAGACCTGCGGGGAGGAGACCAGTGCCGCAACGATCCTCTTCTCGACGGTGTTCCTGATTATCCTTTCAGCGATGAGATGGTCTGAAATGGCCATCCGGAGCTCGTAGGGTTCAAGGTCGCTCGGGAGTCCGTAGACCCCTCTCTGCGAGAGGTACACGATCGTGGGCCCGACGCGGAAGTATCCGCGGACGAGCCCCGCACAGCTGAACGTGACGGCGGCCCGCACGGCGTATACGCACCCCTCGAACGACTCGCCGAGCAATATGCAGGAGGAGTCGGTCGAAGCGATGGTGACCTGTTCCTGCCCGGGGACTATGGGATACGTCTCGGTGTCGCTCGCCTCGCTCCATCCGGCGAAGGGATAGGCGTCCTTCCCGTCGTTGTTGAAGATGAACTCCTTCCCAGCGAGCCTCTCGTGGATGAGGCCTGAGGACGTCTCGAACCGGTTCTTGAACTCCCTGGCGAGGGATTCAAGCGTGTCCATGTTTACGACGGAAGCAACGCTCAATTGATTGTTCATGTTGCGCAACATGGCTATCTCTAAGTTAATTAATAAGTATTGCGCAACATGCTAGTGCGCAACATAATGAACTGTGACGGGAGGGTGGCATACGTGCCCACAATAGCAATTTCAACCGCCACAGAAAGGGTCGGCTTACTTGTCTGACGAGCAGAGACCGTCGAACGTCACGGTCAGGCTCAAGCGGGGAACCTGGGAGATCGA
>JAPCJN010000094.1:0-4250 GCA_027886925.1 Nitrososphaerota archaeon | reverse complement strand
CCCCGACAAGGTCCAGCAAGCGGTGGAGAGCGTCCTGGCGGGCATGGCGACGAAAGAACAAGGTCCGATAGAGGGTCCGCTCGAATCTCCAGCACTTGGGGACGACGAGAAGAGGTTCGACACCTGCAGGGGCCTCCTCGAGAGGCTCTGGAAGGAGGGTTGGTTCGGCTCGGAAAGGACGCTAGGGGAGGCCCACGAGGAGATGGCGCGCAGAGGCTACCATTACGACCGCACCGCCGTCTCCCACGCACTGGTCGACCTCGTGAGGGAAGGGGTCCTGAACCGGGAAGGCACGATGAGCAACTACAGATATGTGCAGAAGAGGCCCCTCGAAACTCAGGGGCCGGCCACCTGAGGAGACCTTGGGAACTTCTTCGAAACCTGGCCGTGGAGCCAGTGTATCCCCGTCGTCGTGATCCTGTATCTCCCTGTCCCTTCTCCGTCGATCCTCTCGACGGCTCCTGCCTTGTTGAGCTCTGAGAGCCTGGAGCCTGTCGTCTTGGCCAGCAGGCTCGTGGCGGCCTGTAGCTCGACGACGTTCATGTCGTCGCTCTCGCTCTTCCCCGAGAGCATCGCCGCCTTCGCCGCGACGAGTTGGAGGGCGATGACGTCCTTGTCGCTGAGCTTCTTGTCCTGAAGCCATACCCTCGGGCCTTCCTCGGTGAACCGGATGTAGTCCTTGAACATCTGGATGAGGTCGTTGAGCGAGTAGTTGACCGAGATGGCCTTTGCGAGGTCGATGTTCGGTATCTCCTTCGAGATGAACTCGTGAAGCGAGCGGAAGACGACGTCCGGCGACCCGGAGAACTCGACCTTGACGTCGCCGTAAGTGACCGCGACAGACAACAGCCGCTCGCTAGATGTGGACAAGAACGGACGCTGGGAGAAATTCTTCCCCGATTAAAGATTTGTCAAAGCCAGGTCATTTCGTGGCGGGAACTTCCAAATTCAGCTGCTCCTCCTCTTGGGGCGCTGCGACCTCCGCTGCGAGTGCGGCACCTTCTTCCTGACTCTGCTGCTGAGTCACCGAGGGCTGAGCCGCGGCGGCGGGGCGTGTCGCTCCTGTGGCCGCTGTGTAGACATATTCTCCGCCTTCTCCCTTGAAGCGCCGGATCCTGGAGCCCTTGGCCAGCCTGAGAAGCGCCACCGCGACGGATTGCTTGGGATAGTTCAACCCGTAGGACTGGAGGGCTTCGCGGACCTCCATTAGCTTCCTGGGGCTTCGCCCCCACTGGTCGAAGAAGAACTTTGAGATGACGTCGCTGAGCGAGTCGCCCTTCTCGATCGTCACAGACGGGATTGAGGAAGGCGCTGCGGGACCCGCGACCGGCGTCACTGGCGCTTCCGCGGATGCGGATACCCTTGCAAGGAGCCCGGCGTGAGATTGCACGCGAGCATCCATCGCCTCCATCCTGGGCTGAGGAAGCTTGCCCAGCACCTCGGGGATAAGACGGATCGCTTCATGGATGTTAGCGAAGGAGGCTTCAACCTCCGCCTCGCTGTCGCCAAACCTAACTCGTATCTTGACGTTATTGTCTTCGCTTGACATCGACGATTACTGCAGCACAGGACCGCGTCGTTATTTAAGCGTCATACCGCATGAACCATAAACTGCGATGCCCGGGCCGTCAACGGACGCCTGCGAGGGCTTCCCTCAGCATTTTGCTGACTTTCTGTCCGTCGACCCTTCCTCTGGCCAGCTTCATGACTTCGCCCATGAGGACGCTGAAGGACCTGTCGCCCTTCTCCTTGACGAGCGCGTCGTTCCTCCGCGTGACGTCTTGGATTATCTTCGCGAGTTCTTCGTCGCTCATTCCAGTCAGGCCCAATCTGGTAAGAGCCTCATCTATGTCGCGCGCGTCGCCCTTTCCGATAGTGCGGAGCACGTCGACGGTAGCTTCCTTCGCGAACCTTCCACTGGCTACGGCCTGAAGCGCTGAGGCGATCTCATTGGGCCCCACTTTGGATTCGTCGATTCCCTCCCTTGAGAGGCGAACCGGGATCTCGACGAGGATTGATGCTATCACAGAAGGCTCGAGGTCGAGCTTCCCTGCTAGCTCCTCGAAGAGCTTCGAGTTGTCGGAGTCGTAGAGCTGAAGGGCGAGTTCTTCGCTTAGCCCGTACTTTTTCGAGTGGCCATCGACCCTCTCGCGCCAAGGGACAGGGAGCATCTTCTTGACATGCTCCTTCCACTGTTCGGTCACGACTATCTCTGGGATGTCCGTCTCGGGATACATCCTCGCAGCACCGGGCCGAGGACGCATGTATCGCGTCTCTCCCTCGTCCGTGGACGACCGGGTCTCGCCGAGCACCCCGTCGCGCGCCTTGACGAGCCTCTCGACGACCAACCGAGAGACTGTCTCCACCTTGTCAGTCGCGTCGCCCGCCACCAATACAAGCCCTGCGCTCACGTCGGTCTTTGTAAGCTCTCGAAGCCGAGCTGCTTCCTGCTCGGTTATCCCCTGCTTGGCGAACTCATCTGAGTGGATCACGCCTCCCAGGCCGTTGCTCCTGGCTATCTCAGCTAGCTCTTTACCCAGGCGTATCCCCGGCATCGGCTCGTACCCAAGGATCCCGCTGAAGCCAGGAGCGGTGACGCACGAGACGTGTCCGCCTTTCTGGAGGATGCGCCTGATGATTGGCGACTGCGTGCCCCTCATCGTCTCGGTCGCATCTGCGACCTTGGCGTCGACGTCCTCGACTCTTCTTCTCTTGATTTCTTCGGCTATCTTCACCAGGCCCATCTGTCGAGTCGCCTCGTAGCGGACGACCTTCGAAATCAGGCTCAGCTTCTGTACGCCTTTCACCTCCACCACCTGGCCCCCCAACAAGGAGACGTTGAGGTCCTGCCGGATGGTCCCCTGGCCCCTCGCGACCCTTCCGGTGGAGCGCAAAGCCCTCCCCAGGGAGAACGCGATAGCTTCTACCTCCTCAGGGATTCCGACCGTCGGCATCAGGGCGATCTCGACGAGGGGCACGCCGAGCCGGTCAAGGGCGTACTGCCTAGATTGGGCATCCTCCTTCAGGACTCTCGCCGAGTCCTCCTCCACAGTGATGGATTGAACCCCTACCTCGGCGAGTCTCGCACCAGACACTGGCAACACCCCGTCAAACGCGACAACCGCAGTCCTTTGGAACCCTGACGTGTTCGAGCCGTCGATGACGATCTTACGCATCATGTGGACCTCGTCTACGACATTGGAATTGAGCATCTCTGCGATGAGGACGACCGTCTCGATCGCCTCGCCGTTGGGGATGTGGGGAGGCTCATCGTCGGCCTCGACGAGGCACGAGGACTCTGGGTTCCATTTGTAGAGGTTGACCCTTCCCTTGTTGAACTCGAACACGGCGGCCGGGTCGATCCGGCCGAGTTCGCTCTGGGTCGGGCGCAGCCTCCTCTCGAAGGAGAGCGGCAACTCCTCTGACTTGATGATGGGACATGGGCAGAACAGCTTGGTGCCGGTCGCGAGCTGCTGGTGTATCTCGAGGCCGACCTTCAGATTGCAGGTGACGGGGTCGAAAGGGAGGGACGTGCCTCCGCCACCGGATTTCTGCATGGTCCGCGCTATCTCCTGTCGATTGTCCTTTTGGTCGTCTCGCCGGAGAGGTCCTCTTGCATCAGTTTTCTCGCCTCTTCGAGGGACGTCGAATTGGCGAGCACCCACATGAGCTTGACGAGGGCGGTCTCCGGGAGCATGTCCTCGAGGGGGACCACTCCCGCCTTGAGCAGGTCTCTTCCAGTGTCGTAGACTTTCAGATCAATCCGACCCCAGATGCACTGCGAGGACATGCACACGAGGCCGCCCCCTTCGATGAACTTCCTCACAAGTTCGATGTTCTTCGAGTTGATATGGCCCAAGCCCGTGCCCTCGAAGACCACCCCTCGAAGGCCCGAGCCCAACAACGCCGTGAGATACGCGGAAGACATCGATGGATAGAACTTGACGAGGGCGACGCGGGGTTCGAAGTTCGGCTTTGCGGCAAAGTCTCTCTCTTTCTTCCGGAGCGGAAGGTCGACCTCCGTCACCGACAGCCCCCGCCTCGACCAGTGAGCGACAGGCAACACGCCTATCGATTTGAAGGCGTCCCTTGCGCTGGTGTGGTTCTTTCTTACGCGCGTCCCTAGGTGCACTGCGAGCGTCTCGTCGCTCGGATCCGCATGCATCACCACGTACACTCCTGAGAACTGTGCGTCGACGGCCATCGTCGCGGCACCGATGAGGTTGAGGTAGGCGTCAGAAGACGGCCTG
>JAPCJN010000093.1 GCA_027886925.1 Nitrososphaerota archaeon | reverse complement strand
TCACATCAACAGCCACGACGACAGCCGTGAAAACCGTCGGCTCAGGCGCATCGACCGTGACCGTCTCAGGCGCATCGACGACATCAACGGCGACAGTCACATCCACAGCTCCAGGAACATCAGGCGTCAGCACGACCACGGTCTACGGGGTCGGAGCTATCGCCGCGATCTTCATCATCGCTACGGGCTATCTTGCCATGAGAGGCAGGAAGCCCGCGTCCTAGGTTTCTCCAGCTCCTTTACCCTGAACGTGGGTTAGTTTACACTCGTTAACGCTAACTGACTGAGTTAACGAATTATCTTGAGCGGGCCGCTTCTAAGGCCCGACGCCCACGAATGTCACTACACGCGATGGAAGCGCTCGAGCATCGGCCTAGACCACTTGCTACCTTGGTGTCAGGAGCGGATGCTGTGACGGTCATCGGCGTCTTGCCTCAGAATAGCACCGAATACGCGGCAGCGGCCTCGGAAGCCGGCGCCGACGCGATAATGGTCGGGATAGACAAGTCAGATGCGTCGCTGCCGGGCCTCTTCGGGAGCTTCGACCTCATGGAGGAGTCGATAGACGCGATCCTCAGCACTACAAGCGTGCCCGTCGGCATCTCGATCGGCGATTCGAGGCCATTGATCATCGAGAACTGGGAGAGGATCGTCTCGAAGCCCTTCAGCTTCGTGAACATGTTTGCGCACCACATGCCTCCATTCGTCTTGGAGGACGACCGGATAGAGAAGCTCGTCTCCATTGGCCCCGGATACATGCTCGAGCAGGTGAAGGGCATCTCCGAGATGGCGAGCGTCACAGCTTTGGAGGCCGCGATAACGGCGCCCCAGGGGAGGAGCCACATATTCAGCGCCCTCGACCTCGCGACCCTTCGCGTCTTGGCGGGCCTCTGCTCAAAGCCTATCATAGTAAGGACGCAGAAGAGGATGAGCTCCGACGACCTCAACAGCGCTATCGCAGCAGGCCTGAAAGGGGTGAGCGTCGATGCGGCTGTTCTGGAACCCGGCATTGAAGCATATAGGGATGCTATTGAGAATTACGTGAAGCATAATCATAGTAAGACCCTCGGTCCAGTATAGCCCAACCCTCAACTACCTCTTCTTCGTAGACGAAGTAATCCCCATTCTTACCTACCATGTCCCGCTGAACTCAACCAACTACAAAACGAATAATGGACAGGCGTGGTTTAGCCCGTACGGAGATGCTTTTGAAGCAGCAGGCGCGGTAGGGCAACAATGCGACACTCTGATGTGCAAGGGAGGTCTGTGGATTGTCCGATAGCGTACCAGAAGCTGAGATCCTGATAGCTCGAACATCTTATATATACAATTTGGGCTTTGTTCTATTAGGCATTATGAAGAAATCACAGTTGTTCACCTGACTTGAACCGAAGAACCTTCCTAAGGTATGGTTTGGGTGCAACCGGCGCGGGTTTGTCCGCTATAGGACTGGTCGGCCTCACCGCGCCTAGGAGTCTCGGACTGAGAGTCGAAGGGGTCAACAATGCCACCAGCCAAACCACCTCCTCAACCACAACTGCAGGTCCGACTTCCAGCACGCAATATTCAACGCTGTCCGATTACCAAGACTTCTTGAACTGGTTGCAATCTGTCTCTGCTCCCTACCGCGGAAAATCGATCAACGTCACTCTCGAGGCCGAGTTCGCTCCCTACGCCGCCCAGCTCCTAAACGGTGACTTTGAGCTGGCTTCTGGAATAAAAGCCAACTACGACATCAAACCTTACGCCCTCCAGCTGCAGACGGTCTCGCTCATGTTCAACACCCAAGCGAGTTCGTACGACGTGTACAGCCTCGACATCGAGAATCTGGGCCTGTACCCTAGCGATGCGGTCTCGCCCTATACTATGGCTCAAAAGTATCCCGATATCACATACCACGGCCTTGACCTGACCGACTACAATCGATTCTGCTGGGACCATATTGCGACCTACCCGCCCGATCTGGGTGGGGGGAATGGGGGAAATTCTGCCAACAACGTCCAAGTTCTCCCGTTTGATACCCCGACGCTAGTCCTGTTCTACAGGACTGATGTCTTCGAACAGCTCGGGCTTTCTCTTCCAAAGAACTGGGACGATCACTTCGCGAACGTCCAAGCCATCCAAAAGGCCCATTTGGCCTCGTCACCGTTCGGCAATGTCAGCATGGCAGGCCCGGATGTCTCCATCATCTACGAGTACCTGGCGCACCTCAGCAGTTTCGGGGGAGCTCTTTGGCAAATCGAAGGGAATACAATCGTTCCCGCGATGAATAACGACCAGGCGATCGCAGCTCTGGAGAACTTCGTCCGTTTCGAGCCATACTCCGATCCTGGCTCGTTCTACTTCACGTGGACGGATGTGTTCAACTCGATATCCCACAGGTCGGCAGCTTGCGGGCTGCTCTGGAGTGGCTTCGCCGGGTGGATGAACGACAACCAGCGGTCTCTCGTTCCAGGTCTCGTCAGCCAGACAATGAACCCCGCCGGCCCCAAAGGGGCATTCCATCCATGCGCTGGGTCCGGTGTAGGTGTCTCGAAGTATTCGAAGAACCCGGAGATGGCATGGCTGTGGGCGCAATGGGCGACGGCAAAGGGGACGCAGGAAGCGATGATTCTCGGCCAGTATCACGTCTTTCCCACGCGATCCTCCGTGACGTCAGCGCGGGTCGTGGCGGACGAGATTGGGACGCCAGGGATGGGAATAGCGAACCTCACAAACCAAATCTGGGAGGCCGGGTCGACCACTACTCTGATAGGTTTCCCGAAATGGCTCCAAGTTTCGACCATCCTTGCGAACCAGCTCAACAAGGCCTGGACCCGCGCCGCGAGTCCCGCGGACGCGCTCGCAGGAGCGCAGACCCAGATCGAGCAACAGGTAGGGACGATCACCTTCTAGTTGGAGGGTCACCAGAGTGAGTCATATCAACGAGATTGTTCCTGGAGACCAACGAGAAAAGCGACTCGGACTAGCCTGCCTTCTGTGTATCCTCATAGTTGCTGCCCCCCTAGTATCCGCGCAAAAAGCCAGGGGGGAAGGTCAGGTGGTGACGGGCACCGCTTTGCTTTCCAATTCCTTGCAGTACGGATCAACGGCGTACGCCGTGACCTACTCGCATCCTTCTACAGCGGAGGTGGGGACGAACCTCACATTAACCATCACCCTCCGTGTAGTCTCCTTCACCGGTCTGGTCGATTACATCTACAACTACGGCATCACGGAACGCGTCTTTGCTGGAACGCATGTGCTCAATGGGTCCGTCTCCGCCGGTACCAATCCCGTCTTTCTGTACCCCGGAGCTGTCTGGGGTCCGAACAACATCACGATTCCCTTGACTGAGGCAAACACGGGCGTCGCAAAGGGATCGTCGGTCAATGCGACAGTGAGCCTCACGCTCGCCGACTTGGTATATTTTGGAGGCCAGCTTGGAATCACCATGAACGAGCCGCCGATGCAGGGGGATGCCGGAAGCCTTCTCATCGGGAATTCGGTCAGCTCAAGCACGAGCGAGACCGGCAGCGTCAACCCCCAGGGGCCCGGGGGCGCCCTCCTGGTTCAGACGCTGTTTCTGTACGCCCTCGTAGCAACAGGAGCTATTCTGATGCTCGTAGCCGCTTTCCTCCCGCGGATCGCACCCCGGCTCAGTCGAGTTAGGAATCATGCGGGTATCGGGGAACTCTTTGGTTGCCCTCGTAACCAGTTCTGCTACTTGGTCTGACGACGGCAACTATGCAAAAAGTCCGCTGGCCGATTGGCTCTCCGAGTTGTCTTCGTTTCGCAAAATGGATGTGAAGGGGGTTGCCCAGAAGTCGTGGGATAGGGGGACAGAACCTGGGGTCGAAAAAAATCAGGACGCCGGCCGCCTTACCCGCATGGCAAGGTAGCCGGTTGCGATAATGAAGACCACTGCGACGGCAGCGACCCCGTAAAGTGTGGTTGAGCTGCCTCCTCCTGAGGCTGTGGATGTGACCGTCACTGGTGGCCCCGCGCCGACGGTCGTCGTGCTTGTCACGGTCTGCCCTCCGCTTGTAACTGTGGATGTTACCGTTGACCCTCCGCTTGTAATCGTGGATGTGGATGTTACCGTTGACCCTCCACCAGACGCTGGGACATTCTGCAGGGTCAGGGCGACGATGTCGCCAGGCACGCCTGTGCCCCAGGTGACAAGGCCTGCTGTGATTGGGACGATGATCTCCATCTGTCCGCTAGTAGTTGCTCCGATGGATGCGTGAACGTTGAGCGGACCACCGATGTAGAAGTCCTTGACCAAGTTGCCATTTTGGGCGTTGAGCATCAGGATGTCTCCTGACGACAACGTGAGGTAGATGAGGTTGCCGCTCACGGTGACACCGCCACGGTAGCCCTGAGTCGGGATGAAGTGTGTCCAGACCATTTGGCCTGTTGCAGCGTTCACAGCCTCGACCGTAGAGTTGTCACCGGTGTCGGTCGTGCTGCTGTGCCCAGGCAGTGGGAATGGAGCGGTTCCTCCCGAGGTGTGGTAGTTGGTCAGGTTGAACGGCACGTAGTACCAGAGTTGTGGATAGTTCTGGGAGACGACGTAGATGTCGTTGGTGACCGGGTCGAACGCGCCCTGAGACTCGAACGAGAAGGTGCACGGAGTGCAGATAGTGGGCGCCGTGCCGGTTGGGTTCAACCACGCCTGTGTCATCTGCGTCCGATTGAGCGGATTGAGCATGTAGCAGTATTGGCAGCGCAACTCGATGCTCGTTGGAGGTGTCCAAGCCCATATCAACTTCCCAGTTGCCGCGTTGATTTCGAATAGGTAGCCGGCTTTGCATGTCTTGAAGATGACCTGGGTATTGACGCCGTTGACCGTCTCATTGCCCATGGCTTGCCACCAGGAGCAGTCGTAGTCCCAGACATCGTGGGCGTTGGCCTGGAAGCCCCAGACAAGGTTGCCATTGGTCTCGTTAAGGCCCAGAATTGAGGCAGACCAGAGGTTTGGTCCTGGACTGCAGGAGCTGCCTCCGTACGGATCCTTATTGTTGGTATTGACGAATGCCAGTCCCTTCGTTGGACCACTCCCGAGGAGCCATGGAGCTCCCCAGCCAGCGTCTGTAGAACCGGTCGACATGCCTCCAGTGAACGCCTTGCAGGCAGGACTCTGGTTGACTTGGCCCCAGTCGTCGTAGAGGGTGGCATTGAGCTGCGAGGGGGTCAGCGATTTGAGATCTACCACGGAGTTTCCTGGTATGCTTCCGCCGGCGTTGTAGGCAGGTCCTGGATAGAAGATTTGTGCGCTCTTCATGGCGTTGACCTCATTGACCGTCCAGTTAGGGTCTGGACCCGTTGTACTGCCTGATTGTGGTGGTGTGCAGTAGGTTGTCCAGAGGAGTTTGACTGGATTCACCGTTATGTTCCAGCCGAAGAAGAAACACCTGCCGCTGTCTGAGATGTTCGTGCTGATCATCGATGTGATCGCGACCCCTGTGTTCTCGTCGACGAGAACGTTCGTGGCGCCCGTGACGTGGTATACGCACACTGGGCAGTTCCCCGCTATGGCGGCGGCACTGGAGAAGTCACTGAAGTTCATCTCGTATTGGCCTGTCAAGGCGTTGATTGCGTAGACGTGGAAGTTGTTGGCCGAGATCCACAGCGTGGGTGTGTGGTTGAAGAGCTTTGTCGTGAACTGCTCGTTACCATCGTGGAGGTGCAGTGAGACCGCAGTTGTGCCGGGCAGCGAACTGTTGGAGGTAACAGGCAGGACCAAGGTCCACAGGACGTTTCCGTTCGCCGCATTGAGAGCGAAGACCTGGTCGAATTGCGTGACGGCATAAATCGTGCCGTTGATGATGAGCGGTGCGGTGTCGACACCGAGGCCTCCAGATACGGACAGCAGCGCAGTCGGGTGAGTCGGGAGTGGGAAAAGCCAGCTCAAGCCCAGGTATTGAGCGTTAGAGCTGTTGATTAGATTTTGAGGATTATAAGCCGTGTTGAATTGATCTCCGTCTGCCGAGGCCCAGTTCGCCTGAATCTGGGAAAGAGGTGTGGGGGCCAGAGCGACAGGTTGCGAACTCGAGGAAGCAATAACTTGTGGCACGGAAAAAGCGGATATTACGAATAGGATGCTTAGGGCAATCGGAGCCAGAGATTTCTTTGTGAAAATCTTCGTCAAATCTTCGTCAATCTACGATAATATGGTTATTTATGTGTTTACAAGCCGTTGTTAACGGAACAGTACTTCGACTTTTCACTGATATTCATCCGCTTTGACCTCAACCAAATTGTCTCGTATGGCTTGAACATCACACGTTGTACGGCACGCTCAGAAATTACCCGTAGATTGGACACAGCCGTGAGGGCGGTTCTGCGAGAATACTTCAAGACCGAAGAGATGAGGTAATGAAGAGGGTCATCAAACTCGAAAGGCGAGCGAGGGCTTATTGGTGATTGCCGTTATCATCGGAGCTCCTTCCAAAATGCTTGGGATATGCGTCCAATGCATATAGGGATGCAATAATGACCTTCAGGTCCAAGGTGATTTCCTTTGACAGAGCGCATCCGCAGCCGTAACAAAGACGACAAAAGCAAGCCCATCAAAGCCGTAGTACTCGCCGGTGGCCTGGGCACCCGCCTCAGACCGTTTACCTTGTTGCTCCCCAAACCGATGCTGGCCGTTGGGAACAAGCCCATCATGGAGCACATCATCGACTGGCTCAAGGCAAACGGCATCAACGACGTCGTGATCGCGACCGGCTACCTCGGGAGGACGATCGAGGCCTACTTCGGAGACGGGAAGGACTTTGGCGTCAACATCGAGTACGCGCGCTCCGACAGGCCTCTCGGACACGCAGGCCAGCTAAAGTCTGCTGAGGGTCTGCTCACGGAGACCTTCGTCTGCCTTTACGGCGACGCCATCCTCGAATTCGACCTGAAAGAGGTCATCAAGTTCCACCAGAAGAAGGACCCGCTCATCACGATGACCCTCATGAGGCACGAGACCCAAACCAAGTACGGGGTCATCGAGACAGACTCCGACGGACGGCTCTCCGAATGGAAGGAGAAGCCGGTCTTGGCCGGAGACATCAATGTGGGCTGTTATGTCGTCCAGAAGAAGTTCCTCGACTACATCCCGCCGGGGAAGGTCTACGGGATGAAGGAAGCGTTCGAAAGCGCGATCCAGGACAAAAAGCTCGTCTGCGCCTTGAAGGTGAAGGGGACGTTCACCGACATCGGTGACAAGCGCGCATACAAGGAGGCTGACCAAGCCTACATCGAGCGCTACGGGAAAATACCTTGAACCGCAGAAGACCGGCGCTGTGTTTAATATGATGACAAAAGACTACGGCGCGGAACTCTAGGAAGCAACTAGGAGCATAGCGACGATGCCTCAGGACCCCCTGTCTCCTCAAGCCATAGCCACCGCCGACCCGAACCACATCTATCGCGTCTACGAATCGTGGCCCAGGTTCGCGGAGCAAGAATCCTCTCTTTCGGTAGACGTCCCTTCCCGGCAATTTGACCGCGTGATCTACGTCGCGAACGGGGGCTCGGCGTCGGCGGGGGACATTATCGCCGACTGGTTCTTGGCATCCGGAGGCGTGGAGGTGACGGTCTTCAAGGGATACCTGCCGAAGATCAACCTCTCCAGGGCCTTCGTCTTGATTTGCAGCACCTCCGGCGCCACGAAGGAGACCATCGTCCTCATGAGAAGGCTGGCGACGGAGAAGGCCGCGATGGTCGCCATCTCTTCAGGAGGTAGGCTGCAGGCCGATGCGAACGAGCTGAAGGTGCCCCACATGACGATTCCCATCGAGCTGGCGCCCAGATATTCCCTGCCGCACGTGCTGTTCGCGGCCGTAGCCGCCCTCAAGAGCGCCTCTCTGGTAGGAGAGGAGTGGCGCGAGGTGACGGAAACGATAGACGAGATGAAGAAGATCGCCCCCTCGTTGGCGTCGACCTCGCCGACGTCTGAGAACCCATCGAAGCAGATCGCGCAGCTGTGCGCCGAGGAGGGTGCAATGCCGAAGATCTATGGGTCGTCGGTCACAAAATCGGTGGCGGAGCGGTTCAAGGGATGTCTCAACGAGAACGCTAAGATGAACGCACTATGGGATTCCGCCCCCGAGATGTTCCACAACGAGGTAGAGTCGTGGGAGGATCCCGAGAAGAAGCTCGTCCCGATCTTCTTGCGCCACTCGGCAGAGTCGAGTTACGACAAGATGAGGTTGGACGCGTTCATAGAAATCTTGGGGACGAAGGGGATAAAGAGCCTCGAGGTCTGGGGAAAAGGCAAGGGCAACCTCGCCCAACTCGTCACCCTCGACTACCAGGTCGACTTTGCGACCTATTACGCGGCGATACTGCGCCGCCTCGACCCGCTGAAGATCGAGATCATCGAGAGGCTAAAGTCGACGGTCGCCGGGCCATGATTGCCCGGGTCGTCGTCGCTAGATTATCGTCCGCTAGATTATCCTAGTGATCGTCGCTAGGTGATTCCCACCAGGTGGGCGAGCTCCCTCCTGCTCGCCGCTCCGAGCTGTTGGGAAGCCTCCTCAGGAGAGACGTCGTTTACGAACACCCCGGACCCCAACTCGAGCCCCG
>JAPCJN010000006.1 GCA_027886925.1 Nitrososphaerota archaeon | reverse complement strand
CATCTTGGCCGATTATGAGTCTCGCCCACGCATGGGCGTAGCCGGCGCAATGGGCCAAGCTATGCTACCCCGGCGACCCACACGCACTGACGTAGCTATGTAATCTTTCGCTTTGCAGAGTTCATGAGGGCCGTCTCGACGCCCCCTCGAGGGCGAACACCGCGAGCCAGAATCCTTTTTTACATGAGGATCGCCCGCCAGACTGCGGAAAAAATGGCGATCGCTCCTTTAGACATCACAGGCTACTTCAATTTTCTCAGCGGGACTATGATAACGCTCTTTGTAATCAGCCTCATAGTCATCTTCGTGTACGAATACGAAGTGCTCCGCCGGACCAAGACCTAGAATTACAGCGTCATTGCTTCTGCCGCGCCGAAACCCTCTCTACCTTGGAGAAGCCTCCGAGTTCGAGCGTCTCCACGCCCATCTTTGATGTCTGTATCCTCGCCCCACTGATGCTAAGCTTCTCTCCCACTTGGATCTCGCCTATGACGCTCGATGCATCTTTCCAAGCGACTACCGTTATCTCTCCAGTGTCATCCCCAAGCACGACCTCGCCTTTTTTCACCGTCGACCCATCCTTCAAGCTGACCTCCCACACGCTTCCGTTGGAGAGGGCCATCACTTCCAGGTCGACGGTATCGGCAGTAACCCGCTTCTCGGTTATGTCGTTCACTTTGACCTTGACCCCGGGTCGTTCGTGCTTCGCGCCCTCTTCTCCTTGCCCCTGACGTCCGACCGAGATAATGACGCTCGCGCTGTCTCCGTGCAGTTCCACTTCGCCCTGACGCCCCTTCTTGTGTCTCAGGTTGGTCACCCTGACCAAGGTGCCTGACTTTGCTTCGGGCAAACCATTCCCGTCCCATATGACGACCCTGGTCGCCTTGTCGCCGCGTCCTTTCAATTCGAACTGCGTCAGCGTCCCATTGGAACCGTCATCTCGACGGACGAAACTAGACGTCCTGCCGTCCGACACGACCACCCCCTCGACCGCGAATACGCTCTCGCCTTCTTTGACCTCGTCTACTTGCTTTGATAACGCCGAAAGCGACACCATCTTCGAGGCAAGCGAGGAGTCAGCTATCACCTCTATCCTCCCCCTCTTGCCCAAGTTCAGGTTGGGTCTCCCGTCAAGACCCTGCTTGACATATGCGCTCACGACCCTTATCGGCGCGTCGACCTCTATCCCGTTGAGCTTGAGCGCCTCCTCGTTGTCTTCCCATATGGTGAGCCTGCCGACGCCGTTGCGGTCGAACAGGTTCACCCTCCTGTATCTCCCTACCCCGCTTCCGTCCTTTTTCTTGAATTCAGAGATCGGGTATATCGCGAGCACCCTGGCTACGACCGTGATGTCGTTTGCACCGATGTGGAGGTCCTTGAGGGTAAGATCCGCCGTGATCATGTGTTGCAGTTGGACGCCGAGCTCTCCTGCAATCAAGAAGAGCGCCCCCTGATCCGTCAGGTAGCCTGACCCCACGGTGCGCTTCTTTTCTCGGACGAGCTCCATCAACGCGTCCCTGCTGATTTCCGGCTTGTTCCGGAGTACCTCGGTCACCAACGCATCATAATCATACATCAACAGAAATCCACCCACCCATCCCTTACGCCGCGTTCACTTTCGCGAGTGCGGTTTCTATGGTGTCGAGGCCCTCCTCGAGCTCTCCTCTGGCGATGTTGAGCGGAGGGGCGACCCTGAGCGTGTTCCTTCCTGCTGTTATCATGATCAAGCCGTTTTTGAAAGACTCCTTCACCACGGCCTCCGCCTCCGCCACTCCGCGCTCTTTGCCCTTCTTGCTCTTGACTAGCTCTATCCCTATGAACAGCCCCTTTCCTCTGACGTCCCCGACTATCTCGTACTTCTCCTTCATCTCGTCCAGCCTCTTCATGGCGACCTCTCCCATCTTCGCGGCGTTCTCCATGAGACGCTCTGAACTGATTACCTCCAAAGTGGCGAGGGCAGCTTCCACAGCAACTGGGTTCGCGCCGAATGTCGACGCGTGCTGACCCGGCTCCCAGGACCTCATTATCTCGGCACTAGCGATGATTCCGCCCAAAGGCAGTCCGGAGGCTATTCCCTTGGCGACGCTCAGGATGTCAGGTTCAAGGCTGAAATGCTCCACAGCGAAGAACTTCCCGGTGCGTCCGATCCCGGTCTGCACCTCGTCCGCGACGAAAAGGACACCCTCTTCCCGCAGGAAGCTCATTTTCTTGAAGTATTCAGGGGGCGGGACGATATATCCTCCCTCTCCCTGGAAAGGCTCGAAGAAGTACGCCGCCACTTCCTCCACGGGGAGGAACTTTTCCAGATATTGCTCCTTGAAGTAGTCGACGCAGTAGTAATCGCACTCGGGGAACGTCTGCTTCCACGGGCATCGGTAGCAGTACGGGAACGGAAAGTGGATGACTTCCGGGACAAGGGGAAACGCCCCCTTCTTCTGGATGGGCTTGCTGGCCGTCAAACTCAGAGCCCCCATCGTCCTTCCGTGGAAAGCGCCTGAATGCGCGAGAAATACAGGCCTCCGGGTGTAGTTCCTAGCGAGCTTCATGGCGGCCTCGTTCGCCTCGGCCCCGCTGTTCCCCCAGAAGACCATCTTGTCGCCGTCTCCAGGGGCCAGGTCGCACAGCCTTTCGGCCAGAGTTACTAGGTTCTCGTAGTAAAAGTCCGTGTACGAGTAGTGCAGGAACCTGTCGAGCTGTCGCTTCGCCGCCTCCACGACCCTTGGGTGAGTGGAGCCGGTGCTAAGCACCGCTATGCCAGAGGAGAAATCGATGAACTGGTTTCCGTCGACGTCCTTCACGATCGAGCCGTGTGCAGATTCGATGACGAGCGGGGCTGCGTGCGCGATCGAGGGCGAGATTACTTTCTCCGTCCTCTTGATTATGCTCTTCGCTTTCGGCCCAGGAACGTCTCTGGTTCTCGCTGTTTTCCGGTCTTTTTTGGGCGGCAGGCACGTCTCGCCTCGCGATCAGGAGAAGCTTACGCGGTTGTTTGCTTTGGGATCGACAGCTCGATTTCGAGCACCGGGAGGTTCAGCTGCCTTCCATCCCGAGAGATCACGTTCTCCCCATCTATGTGGATATTGGATATCCTCACCTGGCTCATGAACCTCTTCTTGAGGACTTGGACTACGTCTACCGCTAGGTTGATGGCTTCGCCTCGCGACCTCACGACCACGCGTTCGGCCCCGCTGTTGAACATGGTTATGCACGCCGTGACGTAGTTGAGGAGTGGCTTGGACTGACCTATGATTACTGTTTTCGTCTCTCCGGACATACCTGTTTGTCCAAACCTCCGCCCTTATAACAACTCCCGTCGGGGAGATTGGGGCTTCCTTCCGGGCTCGATACATCTATAAAACGACGGGATACCGCGAGTAGAAAAGTGGGGTCGTCGGCTAGGCCATCTGTTGTCGATTCAACAGTGGGGCTAGTCTGGTCCAGGCTTCAAGCCTCGGGCGCTTGAGATCCAGGGTTCAAATCCCTGCGACCCCACCATCAAACTAACCAACTAACTGACTAACCCCATTTTTGCGTCTGCGACAAATACAGTGGGTTTCCGTCCGGGTCCTTGAAGAACGCCAGTTTGACAGGTCCGTCATTTGAGACCCGGCCTATCGTGACGCCTTTGTCCTTGAGATCCACCATCGCTTCGTCGATGCTCTCAACCCCAAAGCCCACGGAGAGGCTCTCGGAATTGCCAGGCCTCGGCCCGTGCTCGGTCGCGGGATGTAGCGCGATGGTCAGTCCGGGGCACGCGACTTCGGCGAACTGGTCGCCATATCTCGATTTGAGCGTGAGACCGAGCTTCTCTACGTAGAACTCGATGGACCGGTTCATGTCTGAAATCATGACCGTCACATTGGCTTCCTTTATCATGACCACTCGCTCGCTCACTCGCTCACTCTGACGCGTGACGCTTATTTAACGCTCTGAGAAAAATGCGCCGTCTATTGAACCGAGTCGTCTGCCACCTCGACCTCGACTACTTCTATGCGCAAATCGAGGAGGTCGAGAATCCGTCGCTGAAGCTGCTGCCCGTATTGGTTTGCGTCTACTCGGGGCGCACCGCGGAGAGCGGCGTCGTCAGCACGGCGAACTACAAAGCGAGAGAACACGGCATAAAGTCTGGGATGCCGATCGTTCTCGCGAAACGTCGTCTGGCTCAGACCGAAGCTGTCTTCATCCCCATGAAGCACGAGAAGTACGAGGCATACTCCGAGCGGATAATGAGCGCCCTGAGGGGCGAAGTGGATGTCTTGGAGCAGGCTGGCATAGACGAAGCGTTCTTCGACATCACCAAGAGGACGGGAGGGGACTATGGTTTGGCGGCCGCATCGGCGCTCGAAATCAAGGCAAAAATCTTCAACGAAGAGAAGCTGACCTGCTCGGTGGGCGTAGGGCCCAACAAGGTCGTGGCGAAGATAGCCTCGGACTTTAAGAAGCCAGACGGGCTTACCATCGTCAGACCCGACGAGGCGCTTTCTTTCCTCTCTCCTCTACCTGTCGAGAAGATTTACGGCGTGGGGCCTAAGACAGCAAGACTCCTTGAGGAGGAGCAAATCAAGACCATCGCCGGTTTGGCCGGCGCGCCGATAGAGAAACTCGAAGATCTGCTAGGCAAGAAGCTTGCTGTCTACCTCTACAAGGCAGCCAATGGCAGCGAAGACGAGCCTGTGGTCGACGACAGGGCCGGGTCGACCCAGCTAAGCAGGATGATAACACTGAAGAGCGACACCCGCGACCTCGACCAGATTCTGGCACAGCTCACGCCTGCCATCAAAGATCTTGATGACAGGCTCGTCTCCAGGAACGTCTTCTTCCGGACCATCTCTGTCATGGGAATCCTCCACGACCTCTCAATCCGCACAAAGAGCAGGACCATCGAGACGCCCACGAATGACTACTCCGTCCTCGAAAGGGAGGCCAAGGACTTGTTGAGGCTGCTGCTTGCAGAGGTAGGGGGAGGAGGCCTACGCCGGGCGGGCGTGCGCGCCAGCGACCTGGAGAACATGGTGGACCAGAGCTCCCTCAACGAATTCTTGACCTGAGGTAGAACGTGGCGTGTCGAACAAAAAAGATGAACTCGCCTCGCGTTTCGCCCATTACTCCAAATACCAAAACCAGTTCAAGAAGGCGGTAGACGCGGCAGCCGGAGGTTGCGTGAAGAAGCACGTCTTCCTCCCGAGCGGGAGATACATCTACACCGTCGTAGGGAGGAACGGCGACGAATTCGTCGACCCCGACAAGCCGTTCTGCTCCTGCGAGTCCTACTTCTACGGCGTGCTGAGCGCGAAGGTCAAGTATTGCTATCACATCCTGAGCTACAAGATAGCGTCCGAATCCCGCCTGGTGGAGGAGGTTCTCTTTGACGACGAAGAGTATGACACCTTCATGAGGCTCTTGGCGTCGGACGTGCTGAACTCGCGAGAACTTAGGAAAAGCTAGGATAAGAGATAGGAGGAAGGGATGAGAGGATGGATGCTCTTTCGTTGGAGCCCCGCCACGGTTCAGAGGCCATCAGACTACCACAGTCCTAAACTTTATCGCGTTCGTTCGTGACCCGGCGCGTAGGGTGGAAATGAAAGGCCCGCTTGTTGCCGCCGCTCTAGTGGTAATCCTGCTCGCAGGGGCCGGAGGCGCTTACCTGTTCCTGCATTCGCCTTCGACTCCCACTTCCAGCACGTCCAGCAATACCGGGACCAGCCAGTCTTCTAGCTCTACCTCTATCACGATTTCTCAGACCCAGAGCACTCAGAGGACGACGAACTCCCAATTCACAAGCGCGACCGCGCAGGTCACGGCGAGTGTTGTGGCGTGCGACGCCAACAAAGGAGCATGTATCATAAGGCTGGTGAATGCTGGAGGGACGGCGGCCGCAGCAACCGGGTGCACTCTGAATGGACTGCCCGGCGTCTTCGTGGCTGCTTCCGGAGGTGTCCCTCCCGGCGGTAGCGTGAACGTCTCATGTGCACCCTCGGCAGGAGGCGCTGTCCCTATCCCCGGCTTCCATGTCGAAGGCTTCATTCAACTGGGCGACGGCTCGTCGGTGCACTACACGGGCACTTGGACGTAACACGCTCTGCACCGTTCAGGACGAATGTCGCTGGCACTCTTTCGCGCGTGAGCCGAGTGACTGCCCAGGTTACCAGCCAATCCTCCTTTACCGGCTAAGAAGCACTAAATCATATTCGCCAACTATCTTGAAGATGCTTTTCGCACCCTAACTAGGAAAAGGGGAGCCGCGGTATGATTGCGCTCTATTTCGGTAGAATTCTATTCCGAAAGCATCTGAACTCTTCTTCTGGCAGGTCCTCGGGTTTGCTTCTTTGTGGAAGTGTATTCTGAGAGTTCAAGGCCCTGACCCGCGGATCTCGTCCAGATTCTCCAGATGCGGACTCTCTGCCATTTGAGAAATACTCCTTAGCCTCCAACACTAGCAATTCTCCTGAAACGCTTCGCCGATTACTTCGAGCTAGGTGCGCCGGTGAATTCTAGAAATTGGGTGCGATTTGGGTGAAACTATAAATAGAATTTTGCATGAAAACGCGTCACACTTGAAGCTCAGCAGGACGGCGACGACGCTCCTAACTGCTTCCACCCTTATGATGGCGCTGCTTGTATCGATTCCGACCACCTTTGCCGCTGTACAGGTACCATCGGGGAACGTGTTATCTGTCGATACCCTCAATACATCCGCGACGCTCACATTCACCCTTAGCCAGCAAACCAAGGTAGACATCGGGGTCGCAGACGCATTCCAGGTTGGCGATTATTACAGTGCAACACTCGACGGCAACCCGTTGTTCACGACAGCGACCGTCCCGCAGGCTACCTCTCTTACGGTTTGTACCGAGTCTCCCCCCGGTAACCTTGCGTCCTGCGCGCCTGCACAATCCTCAGGCGACGTCATCCAGACAGGTCTGGGTGTCTTATGCACGGGCGACGGCTTTAACGACCTAGCGGTCGCCCACGCGGCGGGACTCAGTGTTGGCGACGCCGTCGTAACACTCAGCGCCGGTCCCCACACGATTGTGGTCAGCGACATAGCGCCGGTGTTCCTCAACAGCTTCGACAGCTTCGCACCGTCGAGCTTCTGCCTCGACATACACTCGCCACCCTCGTTCGGCATCCCTGAGTTCTCGACAGGGGCCCTCTTGGTGGCGGCTACCCTGTTCTTGCTGTTTGCGATGATTTCAAGCAAATTCGGGTTCAGGAAGAACCTCAAGGAGGGGTTAGCGCTTGGCTGACCACTTGGACGTCCCTGGACTAATCAACCTCGAGGGGCACCTCATAGGTCCTCCTGCGGGAGACCCAAGGATCGATGTCACGGACATTTACGCTTTCGTCAAACCAGACGATACTTCAAGATCGGTGCTGATCTTGAATGTGAACCCTCTCCATCTGTCCACTGCCTTTCACCCCGACGCTATTTACGAGGTCTTGGTGGACAACAACGCGGATGCCATTCCTGATATAGCGTACAAGACCAAGTTCTCCCAAGTCGCCCCCGATGGTAGCCAGACCGCGACGATGGTTCGAGCCACAGGTGCCAACGCCGAGGCACGCGATTTCTCTGGCAACGTCATAATCGGGAATGCGCCAGTGTCTTTCGGCGCGACTCCAAACATCACCACCTCAGGAAGCTACAAGTACTTTGCAGGTCTTCGAAGCGACCCCTTCTTCTTTGACCTGCTAGGATTCTTTGCAAGCCCCATAAACTTCACCGGAAGCGACTTTTTCGCCGACAAGAACGTTTTCGGAACAGTCCTTGAACTGCCCAATTCGGATTTTGGCACAAACCCGAAGATCGGCGTCTGGGCCCGTAATCTCCTTCCAAACGCGAATGCCGTATCAACCTTCGATGGTGGAATGAATCAGATAGATCGGATGGGTCGCCCGGCGATCAACACGGTTTTCATGCAGGGGAGGGACAAGGTCAGGTTCAACAACGCGGAGCCTAGCAGTGATGTGGCGCTCTTCACCGCAAGAGTCGTCGCCGTTCTAGAGTCGTTCGGATATAGCTCCTCGGGCGCTGCCAGCCTGGCCGCGGTTCTCCTGCCTGATATTCTCACCTTCGACTACACTAACACTGGCGGGTTCCTCAACGGTCGTAAGCTTGCCGACGACGTCATCGACATCGAGTTGAACTTGGTGACCAACGGGGCCATAACAGGAGACGGAGCAGGACCTCATACGGACTATCTCAGCGTCTTCCCTTACCTGGGGACGCCACACTAGGGAAGTGGTTGAGAAATGACTAGCTTCACCAGACGAAAATTCTTGGCCATAGCGGTCGCGGGCGCGGGAGTGGTGGTTGCGAGCGTCATGATTCCCGGCGGGGTGTTGACGAGCGGACGTGTGCTGCAAGCTAGCAGCAACAAGTTCACGTTCCGTGCTGTGGGCGGCCTCCCCCAAGGTAACTTTCCAAGCTACGCCTCGTATGTGATGGAGGGGGCCATCGACTTGGAGGCGCATTCGGGAGTCACAACGACGAACGTGTTCGCTGGACCGCCAGAAGCGATGACCGCCATCGCGCTTCCCGGCCTCTCAAGAAGCATCAGGATAACCGAGGTGGACAGTTCTGGGAGCCTTTTGACTTTACGTGGTGTGATTGACGACACGGCACAGCTGCAGCGAGGCGAGGATTCCCATGTCGAGATCACCATCGACTCGTCTCAAAGCGCAGCAAGCTCGACCTTCATCAACAGCAAGGTGGGGTTGAAACTTGCCTAGACTGGAGAGCCTCCCTTTAGTTCTGAAAAATGGGCGACAAGGCAACCCACGTCGAGGCGCTTCCTCGAATGAAGCACATTGACGCGTCCTTCCGTAACGGGAATCGAATTCAAGCTAAGCGAAACGAGATAGGGTCTGCGAGTCAGCCATGACTGGACCGGAAGCGAAGCGGTCTGACCTTGGCCTAGCGGGTCGAGAGAAAGCAACTATCCTAGCCGTATATGCTGCGATTATCATTGTGACCATAGCAGGATTCGGAGCCGTCGCTCTCATGGGGCGACAGTATGTTGTGCTCGCGGGTATGGCAATCGTTGCGTACGTATTCGGGCTGCGCCACGGCGTCGACGCCGACCACATCGCGGCGATTGACAATACCACGCGGAAACTCATTCAGGAAGGAAAGCGACCGCTGATGGTGGGAAGCTGGTTCTCGCTCGGCCATTCCACCGTCGTGGTCGGTTTGATTGTCGCTTTGACGGTCGCGACCAGGGCCGTCGCGGCGGACATTCCAGCACTTCAGAACACGGGCTCCGTGATCGGCACGCTGGTCTCGGGAACTTTTCTCTTCCTGATCGGGTTGATCAACGTCGTCATCGTCCTGGAAATTTACCGTGCATTCCGCGGATTGAGCGATGGAAGGCTGAACGAATCTCAGTTAGAAGAAGCACTAGCCAAGAGGGGATTCATGAACAGATACTTTGGAAAGATGTTCAAGATTGTACAGGCACCATGGCAGATTTATCCCATCGGGGTGCTCTTCGGGCTTGGTTTCGACACTGCAAGCGAAGTCGCTCTGATCGCCATGAGCGTGGGTGTGGGCGCGTCATCGAGCGTGCCGATCTGGGCGTTACTCGTTCTCCCGTTCATGTTCACCTGCGGAATGCTCTTGGTCGATACGTCCGACGGCGTGTCGATGAGGTTGGCCTACGGCTGGGCGTTCCTGAAACCGATACGGAAGATATACTATAATCTCACGGTGACCATAATCTCGGTTCTGGTGGCTTTTCTGATTGGAAGCATCGAGGTGGTACAGGTCATCTCTGGAGAGCTGAATTTGACCGGAGGCTTGTGGAACCAGCTCAACGGACTCGACTTTGAGTCTCTGGGATTCGGGATCGTAGGGATTTTCATAGTCTCGTGGCTGGTCTCAATCGCGTTTTACAGGTACAAAGGATATGAGAACGCAGCCTTCCAAAGAGTATAGCAAACGACTTTTGCGGCCAGATGCTAGATTTCAGCTCGTTGCCGGCGTGCAAGGCGCGAGAAGAAATGCGGAGACGCCGAATCCCCTAACAGGAGAGAGGCTGACTTTGGCTTGGGTCTCTACTGAACAGCCATCCTGTAACTACCGTGGCTGCGAGGACATTCCAAGCTGTTGAGCCATGGTCGCCTGGTCAAAGTATCCGTGAAACGAAATGATTTTGCCATCCTTTACCCTCATGAAGAACGAGCCTGGAAGACTCATCTTCTTTCCAGTCGGCGGGATCTCACCCCCCATCGAGGAAACCATTGAACCCGTATTTGTTCCGCTGTATCTCACCTCGCAAGCTATCGTATCGCCGGACTCTACGTAGGAGATGATCTCTTCGTGCATGTCCGGAAATCCTCGGTCAAATTGTCGAAGGTACTCCTCGAATTGGGCTTTCCCAAGCCTTCCAGGCATTCCAGGTCCATAGACCTCTACAGCGTCACTGATCAGGGAAATAAGGCCCGGAAGATCATGAGAGTTCTGCTTTTCAGCCCAATTTCTCGCGACGTCTATTGGTCTTTCACCACTCGTCATATCTTGCATGATATTTATTCGCAAACATGCCATTCGCTACGACATATAAGAATTGCAAGACTGACGAGGTTGAAAATGTATGTGTCTGGCTTCTCTTTCCTGTCTTTCATTCTATTTTGTAAAGCGGCTTTGGTAGCATAGATTGAGGAGCCACGGGAGGGATTTGATCCCTCGAAAGGGTAGGAACTAGCCTGCTTCGACCTAGAGCAAGCGTAGCAAAGTACGTTGTCAGCCAAGCACGATTAGTCGTGCCTGCACATTCGAGCACTGCTCGCATTCCCATTGGCCAGAATCACTCAAGATTTCCCCGTATGAGATTTCTTGCCATACCAAATATTGCACCTTGAGCCCTTCCGTGCTCCTGAGACTGACCTTGGGGTCCATGTTGAAGATGAACCAGTAAGAAACACTTCCGCCCGGAGGGAGGTACGTGCTTCCCGGTGCGGGGACGGACGAGTTCGGAGATTGTCCCGGGAAAGCCGCCTCAAGATTGTATCCGTTAAGCGAGAAGACCGGACCACCTGTGTTGTTGCTCAACCAGACCCAGAAGAACTGGCCCATATGGGCACCCTCGCCCCCCCCACATTCTCAATCGTGGCGTTCACGAGCAGATAGACGCTGCGACCGCCTGAACCATGTTTCCACTGTATGCCTGCGCCATCAGCGAAGTGGTAATTGTTCAGTGTTATCGATAGTCTGCCGTCCGAAACCGGACTTCGTCCACACACATATTCCAAGCCTGGTCCTGCGATGGGAAGCTTCCCCGAGTTGACGCCGAGCGAGTTGCACGACGGGGAGAGATATTCAGAGTTTGCCGTGAGGATGACATTCGCACCGACGGCCAACAGGATTACAATTCCAATCGGCGTGAAGACCTTCAAGATTCCTTGTCTTCTTACCGAGGCGACCAGAAAGAAGAACAGTGCGATCGCAGAGAAGGTCACTCCCAACCACAACCCGTAATCTACCGCGGCACTTAGCGCACTGACCTCATACGAAACGCCCGTGAACGGAGTGCAATCGAGACGAAACACGTACTCGAACGGAAATCCCATCGGCGTGCCTGAGCACACGATAGGTATGTCTTCCGGAGTAGCCAAAGCTATTGAAGGCAGAAGCAACGTGGACGCCGTCACAGCGAGTCCGCAGAACGAAGCCACAATCAGCCTCCTGACTGTAAATGCAGACATCACGAGAAAAGCGATTGCAAACCAGATCGAGAAATCACCGACCAAGTTCAGAGGGTAAAACAGGTACGACGATCCGTTGTTTGGGAAATACGCGTCGTACGGAATTGGAAAGCCATGGACGACCGCTGTTCCCATCGCGTCTATCCGGGAGAGATAGAGGTGCACGCCCTCAACAGTCACGAGGTAGGATGCCGCTGAGATTACTAGACTAGCCGCAGAGGAAACCAGGGCAATCTTCAGCGGGCGTGCCACGAGATTTCACAAATTGCTGTTGGGTTGTGGTTCCTTATGGGCTTTTTTTGGGGGGAGCCAGGGTTTCAGGAAAGAGCAAACGGGGGGGATTAAATCTCTTCACAGAACAGTTCAACAAAGGGCATAAGCAGACCTAAGCGAGGGGAACCCGCGCCACGGTAGCTCAGGTAGTCACGACCGGCCTCGGCTTCTGAATCAAGTCGAAATCGAGAATAAAGTGGAGAGCCACGGGAGGGATTTGAACCCTCGGCCTTCTGCTTACAAGGCAGCTGAGCCGAGAAGCTTCCTTCTCGTATGCTCTAGCCAGGCTGAGCTATCGTGGCCCGAGCATCCCCGCTTCGGAATCGGCTTATCTTCTTTCCGTCAGCGATCCCCTCCGATAAGGCTATGGCTTGCCGGGTTGACCGGAGGCTTCTTGCTCGTGTCGGGGATAAGCAAGAGCAGCTGCCTTGTGACATCCTCCCGCGTTCGCCGAACGCGGGCTTGCAGCGGTCGAACTTCCGCTTCTGGTTCCTGCTTCAACGACCGAACTTGCGGCCCCGGTTGGCCAAGGCGGTAGAGGTTCGGTCTCCACGGGCTTGAGTTTGGGCGCGATCAGCTCAGGGTCCTCCTGAACGTGTCGAGGACCGCAGTGGTCCTTGTCCCGCCCTACCTGAAGGATTCCTCTCTTCAGCACAATCCGGCTGGCATTTTTGTCGCGGTCCAAAATCTTCCCACAACCCTCGCATATGAACTGCCGCATGTCCAACGAGACCTTGTTCAAGGTCCCACAGAAGCGGCATTCTTGAGAGGTGAACTGTGGCGGCACCTTCACAAATACTCTCTTTGCTCGCACCGCCTTGTATTCGGTGAATTGCATGAGCTGGCCCCACGAAGCATCTTTGATTGACTTGGCAAGGGTGTGATTTCTTACCATGTTCCGGATATGCAAGTCTTCGAAAGCTACCAAGTCGTGATTTCTGACCAGCCTCGCGCTCAGCTTGTGGTTGAAGTCCCGCCTCTGGTTGGAGACCTTCGAGTATTGGGCCGTGAGCTTCAGCCTCGCCTTGACCCAGTTCTTCGAGCCGAGCCTCTTATTCGACAGGTCTTTGTGAAGGCGGGCCAGCCTTCTCTCTGACTTCCTAAGAAATCTCCGAGGCTCGACTTTCTCACCATCGCTGGTGGTTATCAACGATTTCAGACCCAAGTCGATACCCAAGGTGGATGTCCAAGCTCGGGGAAGACCGAGATCACCAGATGGCGCCACGTTTCCATAGACCAGACAGGCGAACCACTTGTTGTCTGGTTCGCGCTTGACGGTGCAGGTTTTGAGTCTCGCAGCGACAGGAACTGGCCTGTGGACGATTATCTTGACATCGCCGACTTTGGAAAGGGAGAGCCAATTCCGCTGGGTGTCGAGCTTGACCGAGCCGTTGTACGCCTGCGGGTAGGTGAACGAACCCCACCCTCGATGTTTCTTGAATCGCGGGAAACTACCTTCGCCTCTGAAGAACTTCTTGAACGCCCTGTCTACCCTCCTTAGCACGTCCTGAAGGGTCTGCATATACAGCGACCTCATCTCCGGGTTCTCCCTCGCTTCGGCAGTCAACGTCAGACACTGTTGCCAATAGGTGGTGGAGCGCCTTTCCTCCTCCCATCCCGCCTTCCTATCTTCAATGGCCATGTTCCAGAGACGGCGACAACCCTCGACTACCTCGATCATCCTCTTCTCCTGTTTCTTGTTTGGGTAGAGCCTGAACTTGAAGGCGCTCCGAGCGATTAACTGAGAGTTAATGCCATCCAAGTCTTAAGCACCTCTCCCGAACTTCGCAATCGATTCCCCGAACTCCTCGCCCGTCCTCGCGAAAAAATCCGCGTCCTTCAGGATGAGTTTCAACTGGTATGCAAGTTTGTCGGGCTTCTCGTTAGGCGCCTCGACGAGGGCGACGCATCGAATGTTGGGGAAGACAGACCTGATTAGCGCAAACCAGTATTGCATGAACACGGCTCTGCGCCTAATCTCGGACATAGCGCGGCCCCTGGCTGTGCCGCAACGCGTGCATTCGATTACCAGTCCTGGTCCGAGGAATACCAGGAAGTCGACCGGATGCCTTCCCGCTTGGCCAAAATCAAAGACGTAGTGGGGCTTGAAACTGAGATTCCGGCCTACCAGGATTCCTCTGACCATCTCCTCTTGCGAAGTGAGAGGCGTCCTTTCAGCCGTCCTTTTCAGCCACTCTATCGACAAAAGCCCCGTTACCTACCCTCTAATACCTAGTGCCTATATAAACACCCATAGAACAAGGCATTATCCTAGCTCTGATTGGCAAAAAGAGCTAGAATCTAGCTTCTACAAGATAACTCGAGACCTCGATGTAGTCGCTTAATTGCCCGCCTACCCTATGGTAGAAGGGCAGGGATTTGGCTCGACCAAAGGGCTCATCCTACTTGCAAAAGGAAGGAAAGAGGACCTTTTGCGTATCTTGCCCGACCAAACTTCGCCCGGGTTACAACTCAATCGAATCCTTTGCGTCTCCGACGACGAGGCATTGGACTCGGCAATCAGGCAGCGCATGGACGAATTCGGATACCGCCCAGAGTTTCTCGCCTATTCCGACCTACGGACAATCAATGCTATGGCTGCACGCGGCAAGTCAATCCTCCTCATCTCGCCATCGGCGGCAATCAACGAATCCGAAACCAAGGGGATGCTCGATGGAGGCCTGGTCAAGCTGCTCTTGAGCCGGATTTGCCGAGATATTCTCGCATTTCGCGAGACAGACCTTCCACTACATCTTACACCGGTCCGCACACTCGGTCACCTATCCCAATGGATCTCCAAAGGAATCGACACTCCGCCGAAGTCTTGGTTCTACGAACTTCTCTTGACACTGTTGTATAGAAGGCACGAGAGTATCCTCGGCCTCCAACGTTTAGTCGCAAGTTCTGTCTGGGGCCAGGTCGTCCACAGGAATACGACAGATTTCATCAGGCAGGCGCGTGCGGAATTTCTGCAAGAGGAATTCATTTCCGAGCGAAAGAGAAGTCTTGCCTGCAACGAGCTAGGCAGGTTGATAGTGGAGAGAAATATCCCATTCGATAAAATCGATGTAGCTAAGATTCGCAGAGAGCTCGAACCTTCGTCTGAAGGCTGGAAGACGGAAGATGACTCACCTCAGCGTTATGCCTACCTTGAGGAGCTCGCTCTTGAAAGAATCGAGAGACACGGATGGGTGACCGTCGATGAGGTGGCCGCGGCCGCCGTGGACCGGAGCGTAATGCCAACCCGTTCGACCGGGAAAACACGCAGGTTCCTGAAAAGGCTCGTCGCCGAGGAAACGCTCGTGGAATCCGTCTACAGGACCGGAGTGGGCAGACCCCGCCTGGTCTACATGAAGCGAAACTCTACCAACGCGGCAGATATCTTCGACAACACCTGCGGCGAATGCGTGTTCTACTCTCGTGTAACTCGAAGGTGCAGGCTATGGTTGGCACTTTCTAGATTCAATGCACAGCAGGTCTCCGAGAGGCAAGGAGAATTATCTGCCGTGGCGCGAGATAAGCTACACAATTCCAACAAGAGAGTGGGACCCACGGCTACTGCCTGCGAGATATTCACTCCCAAAAAGAAGGATTACCCGTTGGCTAAGGCCCGAGACAAATGCGTGTCCTGCGGGCAAGAGATCGATTCTCCTGTCGCGAAGACCGTCAGGTGCCCAAAA
Source organism: Nitrososphaerota archaeon (assembly GCA_027886925.1). The sequence goes on along the minus strand of JAPCJN010000006.1, from coordinate 23,523 downwards.
TGCCTGACGGTATACAAGCCCCTCGCAACGAAGATACTTGTGCTCTACGACTATGAGCAAGTCTTCAAGGACCGGTACTCCAAACTGGCAGGGATGCCGCCTCCAAGACAGGCCCTCGCGCTAACTGAGCAGGAGCTTCACCAGGGAAAGACGGATTGGCGCGACACAATCGTCCTCTATCCAAACGAGAAGGTCAAGTTAGCGGACGATGGGATTCACGTAGAGCGAGAAGGAAGGCAAAGAACATTCGAGCCGTACAATCGGATGTACCAAGTCATCGATTACGGGGCACTGACAGACAGGGCGCTTTCGTCGCTGAAGGGCCAAGGGATCTCCGTGGTGCAGAGCCGTCTCCAAGATGGCCCAGAGCGGCGAGCATCGTTCCCGCTTTACCCTTCGCCCGGGTTCGTCGAGAAGCTACGATGGCTTGAACAGAATTCCCCATTGCGCAAGAGACTCCTCGAATCGATGATGCTCAGCACCATAGTCGCCACACGGAGGGTTGCGAACCACGGCGGGAAGCGGTTGCAGGTCCTCGTGAACCGTCAACTCCTCGAGTTCACAAGGATGAGAGGGGACACCGAGATGACGCTCAGCCGGGCTCTGGCCTACGAAGCGCGGGTCAACGGCCTGTACTGGAGCGCATACAAGACGATGCTCAGAGTGTCAGGTCTCGAGTTCCAGAGCAGAGTAAGGGACAGGTTCGTCCGGGAGATAGTCCAGAGCATAAGGGCCAGGGCTAGAGGCTACTCGCCGGCGAACGCGGCAATCAACTACCTTCACCAGAGGAGGCTGCTTCTGTGTCGCCTGGCGAACGCAAGGGCCGGAATCGGGTGGATTGGGTGCGAGGGGATGCTCCATGTAGCGAAGAGGGAACCTAGCATAGGACTTTTGCTGGACCTGAGCGATTCGTTCAGGCTGGCCGACAGGGAAAGCTTCCTGAACGCAACACTTAGCATGGAACTAACAAGAGACAATTTTGTTGCCCGTCTAGGAAGGCAAAGGGTTTGGTTCTATCATCCAACGCAGGAAGCGATCGGGAAGCTCGATTTGTGTGGATTTGTCGCTGATCAATTTCGCGTCGACTATCGTGGCAAGGATATGACCCTGACTGGAGCTTATGATGAGTTCGTCGCCTCATTCGTTGAAGCTGTCGAGAACTCGGATTCGAGTCGCTTCAATCCTTTCGTTTACAGCAACGAAGAAGATGCGAAATGGCTTGCGAGCAGAGGTCTTGAAAGAGGACAATAGTAGGCAGCTGCTCTACCAGGCTTCTCGAAGCTAGGAGTCCCCACGCTTCACTGAGCTACCGTGGCACAAGTTTCCCTCCACGGTGTTGGTTTATCTCCTTTCTTACACACCCCAGCACAATTCCGGAGGTCGCCGTCCGTCATCGTCGTCCTCTAGCCGGAGGTGAGCATGTACGACCTGATGGAGCCACCGTCTAGCTCACAGAGAAGGCCTCTGAGGATTCCCGAGTTGTACTCGCTCCCTGGGTTGAAGCACATGGTCCTCCCTATCTTCACCGTTCCCCTCGACTCGTGGATGTGCCCGTGGATGCCGACAAGCGGCTGATATCTCTCTATGCTCTCCCGCACAGCAGAGCTGCCCGCGGAGGCCATCACGAGGTCGCCTCCAGAGACTATGGGCTTCAGATTCTTGTCCAGCTTCGGCGCCTGGTCGATGGGAGTGTCGATCGGAGGGACGTGAAGATTGAAGATAGCCGTCCCCATGTCCTTCACTCTGTCGGCCATGGCACCGATCTTTTCCAACAGGATGTCTTCGTCTGCCTCCCTCGAGCTGTTCCAGGGGGTACGATTGGTGTATCCCAGCGTAATCATCTCGTGCTGTCCGTCTATCTCGACAACCTTCCCCTCGGGATTGATGACGCGAGTCCCGGAGTCCAACGCCTCATCGATTTCCATAACGTCGTCGTTTCCAGGCGAGATGTAGCACCGTTTGCCGGTGCCTGTGAGCCGCTCGTCCGCCAGTTTCATCCAGGACTCCAGCCTTTCCACCATCAGTTTCTTGAAGAGCCGGTCGACAAGCTCCGGCTTCTCCGATAGCTCCTCGAACTCCCCGGGGTCCGTCACGTAGGGATACTGACCACGGTCTCCCATCTCCTTGATCACCGCGTCCAGTCTTTCCTCGCTCTCCAGTACCTGCGCTGAATCGCCACCATCGTTGAACTTGAAGCCCCCGCCTTCCAGGCGCACTATGGGGACCATCGTCTTCCCAGTGACGTCACCCCCCAGGATGAGGACCTCGGCACCGTAGAACTTGCCTGCATTGACGAACTTCCGGAAGCAGAGGTTGGAGCCGTGGACGTCAGAGGCCGCGAAAAATCGAGTCCTTACCAAGGGGAAGTTTTGATTGTTTTTTGGGTGAAAATAACATTTCCACTCTTAACAGATTGTAGCAGCGAAGATGCGCGACTGAGAAGTAAAGTCACACGGGCTACTTTTATTACATACTCTGGCGCTCTAGCCCCGCTAGATGCGGTACTGGAGTCCGAAAAAAGCCGCCGCGCACCGGATCGCCATGGACGCGCTGACCCAGTATGGACCTGAGAAGGTCTTCAGGGCTGTCCTCTCTCAGACGTCGCCCACGGCGAAGCTACCTCCGGCCATCAACCTGATGGCTGAACCTCACCCGACGGAGGATGACCCTATGATCCTATCCCTGTCTTCAAACCTGGACCGCATGGCCAAATCATCCCAGCGCATGTACGAGTATGTCTTGGCCGAATTCCTCGAGTATTTGCCTAAACAAAAGACGGGGAGCGAGGGAAAAGGATAGCTTTGGTGGACTATTCCTCCATCGCGAACAATTCGGCGCTCCTAGCGGCGATACTGACCCCATTGCTCGGGTACCTTCACAAGGAAAGCCAGACGTATTATCTTGACTTGTTGGCGGTTCCCTTCATAATTTTCCTGGTCACGGTCGCGACCAGCACCATCGTTCCTAACGATTTGAGCGTTTGGCTGTTCGTAATCGGCATCGCGATCGAGATAGGGCTTTACCTCATGATTGCCTTGGAGAGTCTAGATGTCGAGAAGCAGAGGCTCACATAGCGCCCCTTGAGATGCGGCAGCAGCAGTCCTGACCAATCACCTTCGACCTTCACAACGGCCGAGAGAACCCCATCCGTTAAGATCAATTCTCCTTTGATTGGACTTGTGGAATAACGCCTGCATCGGCTTCAGGGAGCTCATACCAAGGCACCCTCTCCCCTATAGCGGCTCGCATCCTCCACGCAAGGCTCTTCGGCGCTGCTTGTAGAAGCGTCCTCAACCTGCTAATCCTATTGAGGACCGACTCCTTCTCCGCGTCGCTCAGGTTCCATCTGTTGATTTCCGCAGCCAGCAGATCGAGGTTCTTTGTGAATGTCTTGAACAGACCCCAGTCGTCGCTGCAGATTTTCGCGAGATAGGCTCCGTTAATCATCTCGGGAAGGTCGCCGTCGCCGATTTCATGGTCTATCAGTAGGCACACAACGTCTCGCATGTCCTTCTCGTTGATTTCGACTATCTGCAGCTTCGTCGCCAAGAGGTCCGCCAATGGGATAGTCAGGCGGTCAATCTCCAACCTGCTCCTGAGGCCCAGCAAGTGGCACATCTCAAAGACGTCAAGGAACACGTCGGCGCGCCTCTGGTGTGTAGAGTCGAGGAAACCGAGCCTGCGATTTCCCTGCACCGCGTTGAACCTCTCGCGCGGCAAGTACCCAAGCCCAACAAAAAGGCGCTTGATTTTAGCCGATTGGCGCACGTGGCCGATGAAATCAATGTCGCCGTAGACCCTTGCGAGGTTGCCCCGGCGGGCCGAGGGACACCGAAGATAGAACGCCACGCCTCCGAGGAGCCGTAGCACGACCCCATCGCGCTCGGCAGATTCGAGCGCGCGGACTGCCTCTTCTACTGGGTCTGTGAGCGGCAAGTTGACTGACGACACGAACTTCGACGCGCGGTCAATTCCCCTTAAGCTTTCGCTATTTCCAAGGTCTCCGACCGACCAATTTCCTTGACGTACGCATAATAACACCACTATGCGCCTCATGATTGTTCGGCGCCCTTGGAGAAGCATGAACTCGGGAAAAGCGGAGAGAAGATACCGGTAGTCGGCATGGGGACTTGGGAGATCGGAGACTCCAAGGAAGAGGCTCGCGCTCGCGAAATCCAAGCCATCCGCAACGGGGTCGAACTGGGGATGTCGCTGATTGATACCGCCGAGATGTATGGCTACGGGGACTCCGAGAGATTAATCGGAGAGGCGATCAAGGACATCAGGGACGATGTATTTGTCGCGACCAAGGCCTCACCGGAACACTTCGGCTACGAGGCCCTGCTTCGGGCGTGCGAAGAAAGCCTAAGGCGATTGGACATCAAGCACATCGACCTTTACCAGCTGCACTGGCCTAGCTACCACGCTCCGATAGAGGAGACCATGAGAGCGATGCAGGAGCTCGTGTCAAGGGGGAAGATTCGCTACATAGGCGTGAGCAACTTCTCCGTCGCACAGACGAAGAAGGCGCGAGATTCCCTACCGAGGTCTGAGATAGTCTCGAACCAGGTAAGATACAGCCTCACACACCGGTCCGTCGAGGCAGAGGTGCTCCCCTTCTGCGAGAAGGAAAAGCTGACCATCATAGCCTACAAGCCGCTGGACAGCGGGAGGCTCCCGCTGAGCAGAATTCCCAAGGCCGTCCTTGACAAATACGGAATGACGCCGGCCCAGCTCATGCTCAATTGGGTCACTTACAACGACGCCGTTCTGGCGATCCCCAAGGCGTCCAACCTGAAACATGTCCAGGAGAACGCGGAAGCCGCGCGCTCGAGGATCTCCGCAGACGACTACAATAAACTCTCCAAGATGTTCAGCGACTAGCCAACTAGGCTAGGCTACCAAGCTACTTGGTTTAGCCAGCTAGGCTAGTTCGCGGCGACCTGTGCCTGTCGCTTCTGTATGTGGTGCATCCTGCCCAAGTCCGCGGCATAAGGTCTCAGCTTCGTCGGGACCTTCGTGTCGATCGGCTCCTTCAGGCTCACCCCCTTGTCGCGCTTCGTCTTCCAGATGGTCTCGTTGAAGGCGATTATGGCTGGCCCGACGGTCTTCTGCACCTTGTGCTTGTCGGCCTTCGGGAACTTCTCCAGATGGATGCTGCGCTTGCCATAGACCCTCCTCCAGATGTGGTCGGAGATGTGGGGCGTGATGGGCGCGACAAGAAGCAGGAGGCACCTCATCACGCGATGCAGCGTGAACCACGCGGCCTCCTTCTCTTCCTTAGTACCGTCCCCGTACGCCCTTCCCTTCGTCATCTCGATGTAGTGCGCGGCAAAGACGTTCCAGACGAACTCCCTTATCTTCGTGGCCGGGACGAAGGCGTTCCCATCGGCATATCCCTCCATGCACTCACCGATGAGCCGGTTCAGTTCTGAAAGGATCCAAACGTCGGTGGGCCCAAGCCTCGGGGCGGCCTTCGGCTCCGGGAAGGCGGCGATGAAGCGGGCGGTGTTCCAGAGCTTGGTAAGGAACTTTCCTGCGCCGGCTACCCTCTCCTCGGAGAGCCTGAAATCATATCCCAAGTTCGCCTCAGCGGCCCCCCAGAAGCGGAAGGTGTCGGTGCCAAACTTCTGGAGGAGGGGCTCCGGGTCCATGAAGTTCCCCAGGCTCTTGCGCATCGCCCTGCCCTGCGCGTCCTGGCCCAGGCCTCCGACCCAGGCCTCCTTGAACGGGACCTTTCCTGTCAGGAGGTAGCACCGCAAGAGGGAGTAGTAGAGCCAGGTCCTGACGATGTCTTTTCCCTGCAACCGGAGCGTCGCTGGATAGGTCGCCCTGTGGAACTTCTGGTTCCTTGTGAGCTTGGTCACGAAGAGCGGCGTTATGCTCGAGTCCATCCAGGTGTCAAACGTGCGCGTCTCTCCGACGAACTTGGTGTTGTTGCACTTTGAGCACTTCCTGAACGGGGCGGGGTCCTTCCAAGGCCTGTAGTATTTGCCGGGCTTTGGAAGGTGCGGCGTCTGGCATTTCGTGCAATACCATATCGGAATCTCCGTGGCGTAATACCTCCTGCGCGAGATGGGATAGTCCGTCGTGAGGGAGCCGATCCAGTCGAGGAGGACCTGCCTGTGCAGCTCCGGGTGGAACTTGATCTGCTTGGAGAGCTTCTTCAGGGTCTGGCTGACCTGGAGCTGCTTGAGGTAGAGCTCCTCCATGGGGATTATCTCGATCGGCGTATGGCTCCTCTCGCAGAGCGGGGTGCGGTGCTGGATTTGCTCGACCTTCACCGCGATCTTGTCGTCTTGCAGATCCTGGATTATCTGCGAGCGCGCATCCTTGACCGGCATGCCGGCGTACTTGCCCGTCACCGCGGTCATCTTTCCCTCTATGTCAATAGCCTGGACCTCCTTCAGGTTGAGCTGTCTGAAGAGCTGGACGTCGTTGTAGTCGCCATAGCTGCAGACCATCAGGACCCCGGTGCCGAAAGTCATGTCGACGCTCTGGTGCGTCTTGATAGGGACTTCCTTCCCGTAGACCGGGACCACCGCCGTCTTCCCTACGACCTTGCTATACCGGTCGTCCTTCGGATTTACGACGACGAGCTGACAAGCGGCCAGAAGCTCTGGCCTGGTCGTCGCGACGTGGATTTCCTCGCCGGTCTCCTTGACGGTGAACCTGTTGGTGACAAGGTAGGTAGGCATGTCCTCGTACTCCATCTCCGCGTCGGCGATCGTAGTCCCGCAGTCGGTGCAATAGTTGTTGGGCCTCGTGGCGATGTAGACGAGGCCTTTGTCCCACGACTCGATGAACGACCATTGCGTGAGCGTCCTGTATTCCTCAGAATCCGTCCGATACTTGTTCTGGAAATCCCCCGACAGCCCCAGCCTCTTCATGAGGTCGACCATGTAGGCCTCGATGTCGTCCAGAGCGTGCTTGCAGAGCCCGATGAACTCTTCCCTGGGGGTCTTCCTCATCTGGATCCTGTATTTGCGCTCGGTCGCGATCTCCACCGGGAGGCCATTCCTGTCGATCCCGATGGGATACAGCACGTTGAACCCCCTCATCCTCGCGGCTCTGGCGACCATGTCGATCTGGGAGTACTGGGCGAGCGCCCCCGGGTGCCAAGGCTTCCCCGACGGGTAGGGAGGGGGCGTGTCCATCACGAAGTTGCGCTTTTTGTCGGTGCTGGGCCTGAACTTGAAATCGTCTTCGATCCCCCATATCCTCCTCACTTCTTCCTCAAGAAGCGGATTCCAGCTTGTTGACTCCAGCTTGTTGGGGGTGGGTGCCTGTGTGGCAGTTGGGGCGGCCGGTGCGGCGCCTTGCCCTTGCTGCCGTTGATTCTCCAAAACTCGTTTCACTTCGATATTGAGGGTATTTAGCGATTTGAGAGCCCTCCCCCTGAGAGCCCATCAGAGCCATCGAGCGTGGCTCACCCGTCACTATTTCGCGTAAATCGAGAGGTCCTTGACTCCGCTGTCGACGAACGCGAGCTTCCTCCTTTTGCAATTTGAGCATTCCCCGCAGTGCACAGGGAGCTTCTTGCCTGCGACCGTCCTGAAGCTGTGGCCGGCGTAGCAGCTGTAGGTGTAAGCCCACGGGACCCCGAGTTCTTCCCCGAGCTTCACCACCTTGTCCTTGTCGTAGGTTATGAGAGGGGCGGACAGCCTGTATCCGCCGTGGTGGGTAGCCTGTTCGGCCAATCGGTTCATCTCCTCGAGGAACTCCGGGGTGTTGTCCTTCATCGCGACGGGGGTCTCCCTGCGTATCCCGATGTAGACGTCGTATCTTTCGTGGTCGGATATGTAGAACGATTCTGCGTGGGCCAGCCCCACCAGAAGGAGGAGCGCGTTCCTGCACGGGTCCCACCACTTTAGTATCCTGTCCCTCGCCTTTTCGGGGTCCCAGAGATCCTCGTTTCTCGTCTCGGGGATCGGCTTTTCCTCGTGCGTGAGAAGAGACGTGCTGATCTTCCCGAGCCACCGCATGTCGATCAGCTTCAGGGGGACCTTCAGCTCCCGCGATATCTTCTTGATGCAGAACTCTTCGTAGTCGTAGGTCCTCTGGCCGTAGTCGCAGAAGATCAGCATCTGTTTCTCTGGCTTGATGACCTTGCTCACGTAGTAGGCGGTCGTGACGGAGTCGACGCCGCCAGAAATGAGCCCCACCGCGTTCTTCATCTCTCTGAAGTCGTGCCGATCGCCTGCCCTTGACCGGTTCATATCAGTTGGGGAACCTCCTTTGCAGCACGCCCAGCCGGCTCACCGACCTGTACATGATGTAGCCCAACACGGCGGTCGCGACGAAGATGCCCACCGTGACCTGGGGGATCTCCACGAAGAGCGGCAGGTTGAACGCGTAGCTCAGGGCGTAGCTCACTGTGATCCCCAATGCGACCGAATACAGCGTCAAACCCAGGAACACGCTCTTGTTCCGCAGCTTCCACAGCAGGAAGGAGAAGACGAAGGAGGGAATCACGTTGATGAGGTCGATGGGCCCCAGCGGGTCGCCCAGCGCCGGCTGGTTAGCTATGAACACCCCCAGAGCCTGCCCGAGCACCGCAGGCCATCCGATAAGTGGGACGAGGCCGATCAGGACGTTCGCCACTCGCAAGTTGATCACCCCATAGCTGATGGGGCTGAACACGAAGGCGAGCGCTACATACATCGCCGCATAAATGGCCGCAGTGGCCGCTACTACGCTGCTTCTCGTTTCTCCTCCACTCCCGGGGTTTCTTAGGGCGGAACGGGCTGGAGGCCCAACTCACCCGCCTTGGTCACCTGCACAAGCAGGTCGTTATAACAATTTTTCAGAAGCAGAATGCCGTCGTCGTCTTCGTCGTCAGTCTAGCCCCTCTTCGTGGTCGAAACCAAGGACATGACGTCCCTGTCTCTGAGGACGTAGTCAACGGGAAGGTGCAGGGCGGTCCTCGCGTCGATGCCATACAAAAGTCCCTTGTGCAGGTCGGAATGGACCGCCTTCGCCAAATCGTCGACGGTCGAGCCTGCAGGCAGCAGGTAGACGTCCGGGAGCACGTTCCCGTGCTTGTCCGTCAACTTCTCCGCGTCAGCCACAGGGTACACGGCGTTCATGCGTAGGAGCTTGAAGATCGCTATGTTGAGGGCGAACTGCACCCCCGTCCTCAGATACTCCCCGAAGACCTTCCTCCTGATGTAGGCAAGGGCGGCCTTCTGGGAGGTCGTCAACTCTTGGGGCTTCACGACATCGAAAAGCTCCTCTCCCGGGATGTATTTTATGAGGCCTTTGACCTCTGCCCTTCTCAGCGACAGCTCGGCCTCTCCGCTCGTGGGCACGACCATCAGGCCCTTGTACTGCTCCCTTAGCCTCTTGAAGTTCTCCGCCGCGTTGGGCAGGTCCATCTTGTTCGCGACTATCAACGTCGGCTTGGAGACGTCGCGGAGGACCCAGCAGAAGTTCTGGATCTCTTTCTCGTTCCATGTGTCGACGTCCTTGCCATGGAGCAGCGCCTCGTTGAGCGCGAAGATCACGTGCTCCCGCGTCACCCCGACCCCCTGGAGCACCTCTGCGACGGCGCTTGGGAGGCCCATGCCAGGGAGTTTGGCTGCCTTCGAGATCTTCACCATGTTGCTCGAGAAGAGCTTTGTATACCAAAGGACCAGTTCCAGCTCCACGTCGGCGAGGTCGGCCAGCGGGTCTCCCGTCCCCGGCTCGGTTATCTTACCGTCCTTGTCCACGCTCCCGGACGCGTCCACCACGTGCAGGAGAGCGTCGGATTGAGCGGCGACCGAGAGAAACTGGTTGCCGAGCCCCTTCCCCATCCAAGCTCCCTTTATGAGCCCCGGGAGGTCGGTGACCTCGATGGGGACGAACCTCCAGCCCTCCTCGCACTTTGAGTTCTTCGGGTTGTCTTGAGCGTTGAACTCCTTATGGACGCACAAGGTCACCGCCTGCGCTATCCCCGTGTCGGCGGCCTTGGTGGTGAAAGGATAGTTAGAAATCTCGCCTGTCTTCAGCGTCATGGAGTCGAAAAGCGTCGTCTTTCCTGCGTTGGTTTTTCCGATAAGACCCACCCTGATCAATTTTGTGCTACCCTCTTTCGCTTCTTCCGTACATCGCTCTACTTATAGTTGCAGGACTTACTCCGTATTTCTTCGCTAGTTCTCCATTTGTAGCCTCGCCAGAAAGGGGCCTCTTTCTAATCTGGTCAATCAGATCTTCAGTTAGGATAGTGTTTGCCTTGATCATTTCGCGTGCGTGCTCCTTTCGCCCCCTTTTCTCCCATATGGCCTGACCTTCTTCTCTGGTGTACGGCATGTCTACAATCCTAATCTTGCCGACCCTGTTTCCTATTCTCACACTCTTATTCAGCACTTCAACGAAATCAACGTTCCTGAAACACCGGAAGCGAACAGCCCGTCAACGAGACGTAATCCTGAGGCTTTGTCAAGTCCTTGGACGGTGATTGTCGTATTACGCGTTTGTTGTTTTGAGGTCAAGTTAGGACGTTCAACGGCGTCGATTTCGTTGGTCGTGATTGGAAAAACATGGCGGTCGCCATAGGCGGCCATTCCACAAGGCTAAAACGTGCCTTGCAGCCCCGAAGGAGGGATTACAACATGGCGGTCGACATCGATAAGCTGTTCAACGAGGATTTGCCTGCCCAGTTCGCCAAGTACCCCGATGAAGTTAAGGCATTCGGCGGCAAGCTCCAGCTCAACATCACGGGCGACGGCGGCGGCGAGTGGTTCATTGACGCCTCGGATGCCGGCCCCTCCGTCATGCCGGGCCAGGGCCCAGCCGCCGACCTCACTATAACCATCGCCGCCGAGGACTTTGAGAAGCTCCATGAGGACCCCCAGACCAACGGCATGGCGCTCTTCAACGAGGGCAAGATGATACTCCAGGGCAACGCGATGCTGGGGATGAAGTTAGGCAAACTCTTCACCCTCGGGCCGTCCTAGCCCGCTAGAGCCAGGCGAGGATGCGCTCGGCGAGTGAGAAGACGTGCTCGACTTTGACCTCTTCATGGCACTGAGCGAAGGCGCCGACTAGCTGGGCGGCGATCTTGTCACGCTTGATAGACCATCAAAAGGGAGGGGAGCGGGGAACCGTAGGTTCCCCTAATCAGCCTGCGGATGCGCGAAGCGGGACGCACGAGATACGCGCTTCTCCTGTTTTGCCAAAAGACCCGTTTCCAGTGGGCGAAGGATATGCCGTCAGTTGCTTCACACGCCCGTAGGCCTGTATCTCAGGAAGGCGGCCACGCCGCCGAACGATTTCAGCATCGCCCCTTCCTCAGTGCCCGAGGATATCACCTCGACCTTAGCACCCACCAAGATAGCCCTTTCCTCAAGGAGGTCAACTATGTCGGTCTCGTCTACCACGAACTCCTTCGAGCCGCATGAGGCGCAAGGCTCCGAGGTTATCTCCTGCATCACCTGCGTCTTTTTCGCGTTCGTGGCGAACCTCTCCTTCACGGTCTGGCAGCTCTTGCACGTCGCGGTGATCCTCAGCGTGTCGACGTCGTCGGCGACCAGGATGGTCTCCACGTTGCTCTTCTCGAGAGCTTCTATTATCCTTGGAAGGCCGTAAACGGCCACGCCGTTAGACTTGTCGACCTCTCCGAGGAACCGCTGTACCAGCTTCTTCTCCTCGAAGAGCCTGACGTCCTGGAGCTTGTCCGCGGCCTTGTCGACCAGCTCCCTTACCCCCTCGCGCCCCGAGTACCCCGTGTCTAAGACGGCGACGAGGTTCTTCCGCAGGTTGTAGTTCAGGAACTCCGTCTTCAGAAAGTCCTCCTTCGTAAAGCCCGGGCCGCCGAGGACCAGCCCGGTGACCTTGTACTCGTCCACGAAGATCCTATTCGCATGGTCCGCCACCCTATGGTAGAAATATGTCAGTTCCATCTCCCTCCCCCGCTCATATCTTCGGGCGCTCTGCCCCCCCTTCCTCGTCTTCCCTGAGATGCCGGACGTCATCACGTTCACGATCTCGAAGGCCTCCCCTGAGAGTATCCCTATCCCCGCGCCGTTGGCGTCAATCGACAGGAGGCCGTAGACCTTGTCCTCCTTGAGCATGTCTCTGAGGTACTCGATGTGGAAATGGTCGTCGCACTGGTATAGGAAGCTCTTGACGGGCTTCGGAGGGACTATCTCACGCAGCACTATCACCTCGCTCCCTGGGCCGTTCGTCATGAGGGCCCCGCAGAATATGACCAACCCGTTATCTGGGGTGTCCCTGTAGAGCTTGAGCCTCTGCATCGTCTTCGTGAGGGCGTCTTGGACGTGGTTGCGCGTTGTGTCGGACTTTATGTTCGCGGCCGTCCCCCACTCGTTCCTGAGATAGGCGACGACCTCGTAGATGGGCTTCTTCGGGGGGATATAGAGGGAGACGAGCTCCGTCCCTCGCCCCTCCTTGCCCGATAGCTCGGAGATGACCTTACGAATCTTGTATAATCTTACAGAATCTGCCTTGGCACTGCTTAACAATGTAACCTCCGGTAGTCAGCTAACGACGTTGCTTGAATCCAGACGCTCGGAATGGGGGTACATTGCGAACATACTCACTTTACACTTCACCTTTATAAAAACTATTTCGAGGTCGGTGCCTCGTCATATCACCATGCCGTCTTCCTCCTCCTCCTCTTCCTCGTCGCCGAAGACGAAGCGAATCGTCCTCCGAATCGGCGGGTCCGTCCTTGGCTCCCCACCCCACGCTAAACTGCTCAAGGAGTACGCCTCAGTGATTTCTGAAGCCCGACGGTCGGGACATTCTGTCGGCGTCGTCGTTGGGGGCGGGCCGACGGCGCGGGCCTACATCGACGCGGCAAAGGCGCTCGGGCTGCCTCATAAAGAGCAGGACCAGATAGCGATTCAAGCTTCGCGCCTCAACGCGAAGCTGGTGGGGATGAGGCTCGGCGTCCCGACGGTCTACACCACCATCCAGGGGATGGTCGCGGCGCTCGAAAGAGGAGGGCTCGCGGTCATGGGAGGGCTGAGGCCGGGCATCACGACGGACACCGTGGGCGCGATCCTCGGCAAGGCGTGGCGCTCGGACCTCCTCGTGAAGGCCTCCGACCAGGATGGGATCTTCACCGCCGACCCGCGGACCGACGGGGACGCAAAGCTCATCCGTGACCTGTCATATCGAGAGCTGGTGAAGATACTGGGGGTCGAGGGCCACAGGCCCGGGATCCACAGCATCGTAGACCCCGTCGCGGTGAGATACATCACGAAGAACAGGTTGAAGCTCGTCGTGACGAAGGGCTTCGATCCCTCCAACGTGCTCAGGGCGATCCGCGGAGAGCGCGTGGGGACGCTGGTGTCCTGACCGAGGACACTCGCTTCATGACCTTGCCCTAGCGAAAATATCGCCTTTCAACAGGGTTTCGACGGCGCTCTGTGTGTACCTCAGCCCCCTGGGGTCCCCCGTGAGGACGTGCCTCACCTTGCCGTCGCCGTCCTCCACGAACACCTGCGGTATCAGATAGTCCTCTGTCCAGTCACCGTACTTCTTTATCAGCTCGTCCGCCTTGTCGACGTCGTCGTCCGAATCGATGTCATAGAGGATGCAAGGCACGCCAAGCTCCTTCGCCGCCCGCTTCATCGGCTCGACGACCGTCGGGACGCAATGAGGGCACCAGTCGGCGTAGACCACGTAGACCGCCTTGATCACGTCGGTCAGTCACCAGCGACGCCCATCATCGAGACGAACCTCTCGAACTCCTCTTCGGTCACCCACTCGACCCTGAGATACTCGATTATTTCGTCGCTCTTCATCCCGATCCTCCTGGCCTCCTCGACGGCCAACTTGTAGGCCTCTATCTCCGTAGGCCGCTCGAAGTACTCGTAGCTCATGTCGTAGAGCTCCTTCCCTTCCCTGAACTGCCTCACGTGGACGAGCTCGTGTATCACGTCGAGGTAGAGGTAGTTCGCCTTTCCCGTCCGCAGATAGTCCGGATTGATGATGATGTTACCCGTCTCCCCGTCGACGCGCAGATAACCTCGAGGGGAATCCAACGAGACCTTTAGGGCCGAGATGACCACGTCGGTATGCTCGCCGAAAATCTGCCTGACCGCCATTACGCCCTCGAAACCAGTGAAGACTTTCACAAAGGGATTCGTCGTGCCCGCCTTTGCAGCCCTGTTTATCCTCACGCCGAGGAAGTCTTCTGCTTCTGCCGTGCCTCATCGACCTCCTTCTTCGCCTGGGCCGCGCACGAACACGCTCTTCGAGTAGGCCCGTTCGAAGCCCTGTTTCAGGTAGAAGCCCTCTGCGGCGTCGGATACCAGGGTCTGCAGGACGAGCTTCCTTTTCTCACGCTCGGAGATTGATAGCATGCAACCCAGCATAGCCGCGCCCACGCCCTTCCGTCTAAAGTCGGGGACGGTGCCGATGCAGAACGCCCCCGCCAGGTCGTCGCCCGTCCTGTGCAGGGAGGCGCAACCCACGGTGGTCTCGTGGGCCCTCGCCAGGACTAGGCTCGTCGTCGCCATCGTCGTCCCACCATCTCCGACAACCTTCTCCATTATCCCTTGCACTGCATCGAGCAGCGTCACGTCACCATAGAAAGCCTCAAGATATGCGCGGGACCATTCTCGAAGGTCTTCACGGGTCGGACGCGAACCTAAGACGATGGTCTCCAAGTCAGGATCCGACGACGCCGACCTTTGGGCGCCCTCCCCTGCCTTCTCTTTCTTTCCGAACTCCATCACCGACATGACGTCGGCGACCTTGTAGCCCCTCGAAGAAAGGACCTCGTGCAACCCGTCCCATCGACTCCCGTCCTGCACGAACATGCAGCAGGGCACCTCCCTGTATCCGAACTCCTTCTCGATCAAGCCTACGATGACCTCTGCCTCTCCCTCGGGCTCTAGAAAGCCGGCGTGGTTGAAGAAGTCCTCGTCTCTGAAGCGGTCTGAGAAGATGGCGTAGGCGTCAGGCGTGACCCAAACTGTCTCATCGACCCACTTCGACCACCAGCTCTCCTCGTTGAACTCGGCCTTCTTTACCTCAGAAGCCAGCAAGGAAATCCACACCTAGAAGATCAGACACGACACGGAGGGCGTGGTGGTTCAGGTTTCCATCCGACCTACTTTTTTCACCCATGCGCCCTATCATCTCCTCCCTCACCCACTTGAGCGCCCTCGGCGTATCTAAATCGTCATCCATCGCGGAGTAGAACGGAGCGAGCACCTTGTCCAACTCGCGTTGCGATGGCCGGTCCTTCTTGGAGGCTTCACGTGAGAGACCTGCAAGTCGTCCGGCCGCCGTCTCCACGAGCTTGGCGTGCTCCTTGCCCGCGCTCTTGAGGCGTGACAAGCTGAACTCCATGTCCTCCCTGTAGTGGGATTTGAGAAGATAGTACCTCAACTCGTCCGCGCTGTATTCGGCGAGCAGTTTCCTCACGAGGAACGTGTTGCCTGCAGACTTGGACATCTTCCGACCGCCAAGGTTGACCAGGCCCGTATGGACCCAGAACTTCACCAACGGCCTTATCCCCGTTATCGACTCGGCCTGCGCTAGCTCCGCCTCGTGGTGCGGATAGATCAGCTCGTATGCCCCCCCGTGGATCTCGTACTGGGGGCCGAAGTTGCTCAGGGTCACGGCCGTGTCCTCGATGTGCCAGCCGGGTGAGCCCCTCCCCCACGGGCTGTCCCACTTTCCCTCCTCGAGCGTCACCGGCCTCCACAGAGCAAAGTCCAGGAGGTTCTTCTTGTTCGGCGTGAGCTCGAGAGGCCTAAGCGACAGCTCGCTCTTCGACTGGTGAGAGAGCCTGCCGTAGTAGGGATAGGTGGAAGTGTCAAAATAGACCACGCCATCCGCCGAGTAGGCGTGCCCTCGTTCCAGGAGAGTCGAGACCTGGTCGATCATCACCTGGATGTACTCGGAGACCGGCTCGAAGTGGGTAACAGAGTTCACCTTGAGCCCCTCCAAGTCCTCGAGAAACTTCTCCGTGTACCTCCGCGCGACCTCGGTTGGTTTCTCTCCCTCCTTACCGGCGACCTGGGTTATCCTGTCGTCCACGTCGGTGATGTTCATCAGGAAGTTCACCTGATAGCCTAAGTGGGCCAAGTACCTCGCGAGCACGTCGTAGAAGACGTATGTGTGAGCGTGCCCTGCATGGATAGGGCCCTGCACTGTCGGGCCGCAGACGAACATCCGGATTTCCTGTACCCTTCCGACGCCCTTCAGGGGCTCCTTCCTCAGGGTCATGGTGTTAAAGAGCGACAGGCTTCGACGCTTCAACCGCCCGCTCTCAGTCGTCACTTCGGTCCCTACTCGAATCTCGCGTCTATGTTAGCCTTTTTTCGTAGGGAGCGCAATTCTCATATCAGACGTGTGAAACGGACGCTAGGGTCGCATAGTTGTTCTTCGAGAAGTCCGTGAACTCCTTCCCCCGGCTGATGCAGGAGGTGGGCCTCTTGGACCTTGACAGCGGGATCAGGGCCGACGGGAACTACAACGGGAGAGAGGGCTTCGTCTTCGTCACCAGGTCGCCGCGCGACGGATACACCCTGATGCTCTATGGGAAGAAGCCCAAAGGAAAGGGTTCCGTCCCGGACAAGCGCCTCCTGGTGAGGGGCTTCAGCGATCAGGAAGATCTCGAGGACTCCTTGCGGAGCCTGCTCGCAAGACCCGTGCGCGCGTTCGTGTACTAGGGAATGGTGCGGGCGGTGGGATTCGAACCCACGAACCCTTCCCCGTCGAAGTTGTCGACACTGAGGGAGCGGATATCTCACCGCTACATCATGCCAGTCCAGATCTTGAGTTTCGACGTTTCGTAAACTCCGCCGCCTTTAGCCAGGCTGGGCGACGCCCGCAAAACCCGAACCGGGAGTGCAGTCAAAAAGCCTTTCGTCTTGCCGGGAGCTGACTGACTGACTGCGGCGCATAGCCTTATAGCGGCCATAACATCCAAAAAAATCGAACGGTTGAGTGTCCGTGGCGATGAAAAGAGACGATTTTTCGTGGATGATCGGAGGCGCCCAGGGCAGCGGCGTCGACACGCCGGCTAGCATCTTCTCCAAAGCGGTCGCCACCGCGGGCCACCACGTCTACGGCACCAGGGAGTACTACTCCAACATAAAGGGCGAGCACAGCTATTTTCAGGTGAGGTTCGGGAAGCGGCTCCTAAGGTCGCACGTCAACACCATCGACATGCTCTCGACCTTCGACGACGAGACCTTCGCGCGCCACGCGTTGGAGGTCCGGAAGGACGGGGCCATAATATTCGACCAAGACCTCGCAGACAACAAGATACAGGACATCCCTACGATAGAGGCCAACGTGGTAAGGTCGCTTAACGAAAGCCTCGACAAAGAGGGGTTGCCCCGCACCATTAACGGCGTCATCGAGGCGACAAGGAGGAGGGGAGTCCACCTCTACCCGATACCCTATGCGGACGTCCTGAAGGGCGCAGGCGGGAAGCTCGGGGACGCCCCCATGACCTCTCTGGCGAGGATGACCAACGTGATGTCTGTGGCAGGGGCCCTCGCCCTCCTCTCCTTCCCCAAGGAGATCTTGGCCGAGGCCATCCGTAAGCAGTTCAAGTCGAAACCCAAGGTGGCCGAGATGAACGTCTCGGCCGTCGACGCGACCTACGACTACGTGACCAAGAAGTTCGGCGGAAGCTTCGGCTACAAGGCCCAGCGGGAGGAGACGGGAGGCGAGGAGAGGATCCTCATCAGAGGCAGCAGCATTGTCGGCGTCGCAAAGATCGCCGCGGGCTGCAAGCTGCAGACCTACTATCCCATCACGCCGGCCAGCGACGAGAGCGAGTACCTCGAGGCCCACGAATCGATAGAGATCGACGTCGCGCCCGGGGCGGCTGCCCCCGACGCTTCGAAGGGCTCGATCACCGTCGTCCAGACCGAGGACGAGATAGCCGCGATACTGATGGCGATCGGCGGAGGCCTCGCAGGTATCCGGGCCGCCACCTCGACCTCCGGGCCCGGCTTCTCCTTGATGGCGGAAGGGATGGGCTGGGCGGGGATGAACGAGGTCCCCGTCGTGGTGACCCTCTACCAGAGGGCAGGCCCCAGCACGGGCCTGCCCACAAGGCACGAACAGGGCGACCTGAGGTTCGCCCTGCACACCGGACACGACGAGTTCCCGAGGATCATCCTCGCGAGCGGCGACCTCGAGGAGTCCTTCTATGACGTCGCGAAGGCGTTCAATTTCGCCGAGAGGTACCAGGTGCCCGTGATCCATCTCCTCGACAAGGCGATGGCCAACGCCGACCAGACCTGCCCGATGCTCGACCCGAACCTGATGAAAGTCGAAAGAGGCTCCCTGATCAGGGGGCCGGTGAAGGCCCCCGACAACGAGGGGGGCTTCAAGCGTTTCAAGTTCACAGAGACCGGCGTCTCCCCGAGGCCTCCCCTCGGCGCCGAGGGAGGGATCTTCTGGAACTCGGGAGACGAGCACGACGAGAAGGGCCACATAACCGAGGACCCCACGAACAGGATGATGATGATGGAGAAGAGGATGGGGAAGCTGGAGCTCGCAGCCAATGAGATACCTCTGGACGACAAGCTCCGCCTCCACGGCCCCGACGTCGCTCCCATGACCATCGTGAGCTGGGGCTCGACGAAAGGTGCCATCCTCGACGCCATGGACGCGCTCAGGGACCAAGACGGGATCGTCGTCAACTTCCTCCAGGTCAGGCTGATGAACCCCTTCCCGGCCGACGAGGTCAAAAAGGCGCTCTCGCGCTCGAAGAAGCTCGTCGACGTCGAGATGAACTACTCAGGGCAGTTCGCCGGCCTCATGCGCGAAAAGACCGGGATCACGACTGACCATCAAATCGTGAAATATAACGGAAGGCCGATGTCTTGCGAGGAAGTCTACGACGCCATCAAGCAAATATCGAACGGCTCGGCTCCGAAGAGACTGGTGCTGAGAAATGGCACTTAAGCTCACAGACCTCAAGACCGAGGCACACAACGACTGGTGCCCCGGTTGCGTAACAGGCGACACCCTGATTGTCGCGAACCCCTCTGTCAAGCCCATCCTCGAAGTGCAGCCGGGGGAGCGCGTCCTCACAGCAACCGGGGAATACAAGCAGGTCGCGGCAAGGATAGCCCACGCCTATTCAGGCCCACTCTACCATGTCAGGGTAAAGTGCTTCGGGGAGCTCAAGGCGACCCCCGAGCATCCTTTCGTCGCCGTCAGGCGCACAGGAGGAAGGCACAAGCACAACGACGATTTCACGGAGGAGAAGATAGAGGCTGCCAGCCTGAGGACCGGCGACTACCTGGTCTTCCCTGTCATGCGAGACGTGGTCGACATCGCCAGCTTCCCGATCGAGTTCAACAAGAAGGCCAAGGACACCCGAAGCAGGCCACTGCCCGCAGCGGTGCCGGTCGACGCAGATTTTCTCCGCTTGCTCGGCTACTACATAGCCGAGGGGAGCGCGCACAAGAGATCGCTCATCTTCAGCTTCAACAAGAACGAGCTCGACTACATCGAAGACGTCAAGTCGCTCATGGGTACCTTGTTCGGGCTCACGGGGCGAACTGAGGAAGACCAAGGGAACGGCGTCGACGTGGTCTTCCACTCATCCTACCTGGCTGAGATTTTTGGAGACCTGTTTGGCCGCAACGCCGGAGAGAAGCACGTCCCTCACGAACTGATGTTCTTGCCGCCGATAAAGCAGGCGGCATTGATCCGAGGGCTGTGGAGAGGCGATGGAGACTTCAAGAGAGCCAAGGCCAGGTTCACCACCACCTCGATGGTCTTGGCCGAGCAGATGAAACTGTTGCTCCTCCGCCAAGGGATCGTCCCCATCACCGGGACGGAGTCGGCCCACCTGAATCACAGGACCGCCTACAGGCTCCATGTCAGCTACTGGAGAGATTACAATCAGATGGCGGAGCTTGTGGGCAGTGGCGCCCGTAAGGCGGGCAACAGGGACAAGAGGTCATCCGTCATAGAGAATGGGAGGGTCTACCTGCCTGTCTCCAAGATCACGACGACTCCCTTCGAGGGGCACGTATACGACCTGACGATGCACGACTCGGGCCACACCTTCGTGACCAACGTCGCGGCCTGCGGCAACTGCGGTGACTTTGGGATCCTCAGCGCCATCCAGATGGCGCTCGCGGAGATGAACGTGGAGCCACACAACGTGGCGATAGTCTCGGGCGTGGGGTGCTCGAGCAAGACGCCACACTTCGTGAACACCTACGGCGTGCACACGCTGCACGGGAGGTCCCTCCCCTTCGCCACCGGCATCAAGCTCTCCAACCCTCGCCTCGAGGTCATCGCATGCGGCGGCGACGGCGACGGCCTCGGAATAGGAGCGGGACACTTCGTCAATTCCGGGCGCAGGAACGTCGACATGGCCTACATCTTTTTCGACAACGGCGTGTACGGGCTGACGAAAGGGCAGGCCTCGCCGACGCTCAAGCTCGGGGTGAAGACGAAGGCGCTCGCGATGCCCAACATCAACCAGGCCATCAACCCGTTGATGCTCGCCCTTGCGGCGGGTTACACCTTCGTCGCGCGCGGGTACGCCTACGACGTGCGCCACCTGAAGGACCTCATCAAGAGGTCCATCCAGCACAGAGGCTTTGCGTTCCTCGACGTGCTGCAGCCATGCCCCACCTACAACGACATACTCACCAAGGAGTACTGGGCGGGGGAGGGGCTCCTGGGGACTGTGGGGGAGAGGCCGATACCTCGCACATACAAACTCGAGGACACCGGTTACGACGGGGTCGTGAAGGCGCCGCAGGTAGACGAGATGGAGGACAAGATCAAGCAGGCGGTGATGAAATCGTTCGAGTTCGGCGACCACACGCCCATAGGGGTCTTCTACCAGAACGAACTCATAACGACATACGAGGACAGACTGGTGCAAAGAATCCCTTCGTACTCGGACAACCCGCCCAGCAGGCAGGAAATCGCCCGCAAAGACGGGACTCCGGCCGCCATCGTGAGCGACCTCCTCGAAGATTTCAAAGTGACCTAAGCTAGCTACTAACTGTGGCTGGCCACTGACACCTAGGGCCTAGTTCGAACCGTCCTTCTGGCCCATCGTCGACGCCCAGAGATAGAGCAACCAATAGCCTGCCCGATCTCCATAGATCCGGTTTACCTCGTCAAGCGTCTCCCTCCCCTCCGGCCCGTACACGCTCTCGATCGCCTCGCCCAAAGGCCTCACGTTGATCGGCTGGAGCTTCCCCATCCTTCCCAGGCCGCGGAAAAGAATGAACTGAGACGACCAGTCGCCTATCCCCTTGACCTTCTGCAGCCGCTCGTTGGCTTTCTCGTAGGGGGAGGTCCTCAGGAATTTCTCGTCCATCTCGTCCAGCGAGGACACCAAGGAGACGAGCCGCTGGGCGACCCTCTGGTTTTTTGTGGTCTCGAGCAGTTGCTTCGCAGTGACGTCTTCGAGGCGAGACCGGTCGGGGAATGCCCAGTGCACCACCCCGTCCACTTCGAGGCTGCCGCCGAACCTCTCGGTCAGCGAGCGCTTGATCCTGAGTGCGATGGGCCTTTGCATCCGTTGGTTGATGAGTGCCCAGCACGAGATCTCAAGGAGCGTCAGGAACTTTACCTGGTGCAGGCCCCACGACCTCTCTACAAGCGGGTAGAATTTCGGGTCATGCTCTTTTGCGATCGAATAGAACGGATCGACGTTGTCGTCGAGGCTGAGGAAGAACGAGATGCGCTGGGCGACGGAATCCGCGACAGCCTCGTCCAACGGTTCTGCCGAGAGGAGCTCGTAACGCAGGCGAGGCCCATCCTCCTTCACCCGAAAGACGACGGTCTGACCGTCCACCATCATCGCCTTCGTGACCTGCCCGTCGGAGACGGACTGCTCGCCGCCCATCGGCCCGAACCCCTGCAGAAAGAGCAGCGACTTGCCAAAGTCGAAAGGTTGGACGGCTTCGAGCGTCCCGGACCTCGTGTGCAACGGGGTCGAGTTCGTTGCAGAACTATAAAATACCAACCGCCGCCGTCGCGTCCTCGAGATGTCTGACCCCCGCGGCGGCGAAGCCCCTCTCCCAGGACACACAGTCGTCGCCGTAGGCTCGAAGAACCCCGCCAAGACTCTCGGCACGAGGAAGGCGTTCTCTCGGTTCTTCCCGGACGTCGAGTTCGTCGAGGTCGACACCACCTCTTTGGTGGAAGCCCAGCCTCTGAGCCTCGACGAGACCATTGATGGAGCGCTTCAGAGGGCCAAGCTGGCCCTGAAACACTCGGATAAGGTGGACTTCGGGGTCGGCATCGAGGCGGGCCTGGTCGCCTTTGAGAACGAGCACCTCAACATGCAGGTCGCCGCGATAATGGACAAGCGGGGGCGCTTCACCCTTGGCTCGTCCTCCGGGTTTATGGTCCCAGGCCTCGTGGTGAGGCAGATGCAGATGGGCGGGGTCGAGCTCGACCGGTTCGCGAAGGGTCTCACCGCCGAAGAGAAGGTGAGAGAAGAGGACGGAGTCGTCTACCACCTTACCAAGGGGACGGTCTCCAGGCTCGACATGACGGAGCAGTGCATCGAAATGGCCCTTGTCCCCTGGCTGAACAGGGAAATCTATCTGCTCTGAGCGTCGCCTGGGATGCGAACGTACCTACCTACCCACCCACTCACCCCCAGCAGCCCTAATAGCAATCAGTCCTCACGAGTGTTGGGTTGGTGTCGGGACATAGGAGAGACCGTCCCCAGTGACGTGGGCGAAGGAAGCACCCCTCACGGCCTCGCATTTCTCGCCCTTCTGTCCTTCGCGACGAGCTTCCTCGCCGCACGTGTCTTCGCGACGCTGAACCCCACCATCGTATTGGTAAGCGGAGGGATACACTTCCATCACTTCTGGTACGGCCTTGTCATGGTCGCGGTCGCGGGGTGGCTCGGGATAGTCTACAACCGTCTCAAGTTCGACAGGACATATGCCGTGGTCTTCGGCCTCGGAGGCGGCCTGATAGGCGACGAAGTCGGGTTGCTGCTGACCTTCGGTGACTACAACTCCAGCTTCACGTTTTTCTTCTTCGTGATCGTGGTGACCGTCGGCACGATGAGCCTCCTCCTGATCGGCCGCAAGGACCGCCTCGAATATGACGTGCTAGGCATGGGCAACGACGAGAGGGTGATCTACATCGGTTTGGTCGTCGCCGGCCTCTCGGCGCTCGCCTTCGCCGACGGCCTCGTCCTGCTGGGATCCGTCATCACCGTGACCGGGTTCCTCGCGGCCGTGTTGGGCCTGTCGTGGCATAGAAGAAGACTGAGGACTCGCTAGCTACCAAGCCCACTTGACGGCAATCGACGGGAAGCTTTACGACCCCTATGGTCGCTCGTCAGACCGATGCCGACGACTGAACTGCACCGAGCCCCCGCGACGGTGACCAACCTCTTCAGGGACGTCCAAGCGAACCTGACCGTCGGCATCGAGTCCAACGGGAAAGGCGTGATGGGGCTCATCGTCGACCTCCCCGGCGGCTTTGTCAGGGGAAGGAACGAGGCGGAGGCCATCCAGAAGGTGAACACGGAGGCTGGCCGTTACCTCTCGTGGATCGGGCGCCCGCGCGACGAGAGGGAAG
>JAPCJN010000092.1 GCA_027886925.1 Nitrososphaerota archaeon | reverse complement strand
ACCGTCCGTGCGATTCGGAGAAAAGGGTCTCGTTCTCCCGGCGGCAACTGCTTGGGACTCTGGACAGGTCTATCTTCGCCCCAAGGTTCCCCGAGATTGCCATCTCTGCGAGCGCCACGCCTAGGCCCCCGTTCGAGCAGTCGTGCACGGAAGACACGAGGTCCGCCTCGATCAACCCCCGCACGGCGTCGCAGGTCGCGAGGTCTTTCGAGGCGTCGACGCCCGGCGTGGCTTCGGTGAAGCTGCCGCTCGGGAACCTTTCGCGATACTCAGAGCCTCCCAGCTCCGGCCTCGTCTCTCCGATGATGAAGACAGAGTCCCCCTCCTCCTTGAAAGCCATCGTCCTTATTTTCGCCACGTCGGAGACCAGACCGACCACGAGGGCGATGGGGCTGGGCTTTATGGCCCGGCCTGTCGCCGAGTCTTCGTTGTAGAAGCTCACCTTTCCTCCTACCACGGGGAGCCCGACCGCTCTGCAGTAGTCCGCCATGCCTCTCAGACACTCACGAAACGTCCAGTACACCTCGGGGTCGGAGGGGTCGCCAGACTGGAGGTGGTCCACAAGCGCGATCGGCTCCGCCCCGACGGCGACGACGTTCCTGCACGCCTCGGCGACGCATCCAGCGGCGCCCTGATATGGGTCGAGGGAGACGAGCCTGCTGTTCCCGTCTCCCTTTATGGCCAGGAAACGGCCGTTCGGGAGTCGCATCACTGCCGCGTCTGCCTCCCCCGGAGTCACGACAGTCCTGACGCCCACCTCGTGGTCGAACTGCTGGTAGACCCACCTCTTGCTCGCGATGTTGGGCGACCCGAGGAGCGCGAGGAGGGCCTTCTCGATGCTTGGCTCCTTCGAGCGGGTGCGCACCGCTGGGCTCGACGTCTTTCCTGGCTTTCGGGAGGGCCAGTCTATGAGGGGCGCCTCTGTGACCAACGAGGCCGGGAGGTCGGCGACGACCTTGCCGTCCCACCTCAACAACAGGTTCGGCGAGGAGGTCACCTTTCCTATCACGGCATAGGGGACATTGTACTTGTCGAGGACCGCTGTGGCGTCTGCGCCGCCTCGACGCCCTTTGTCGCCAGCCGGTAGCACGAGCAACATCCGCTCCTGAGACTCTGAGATCATGACCTCGGTCGGGGACATGTCGTCCTCACGGACCCTGACCCTCCTCAGCTCCACGTCAACCCCTGTCCC
Source organism: Nitrososphaerota archaeon (assembly GCA_027886925.1). The sequence continues at coordinate 7,443 of JAPCJN010000092.1, read as the reverse complement.
GCCCTTCGAGGCGACCTCGGACAGGGCCGTCGACAGCCCGCCGCCTCCCAGGTCCTTCATCCCTCGGATCTTGCCGCCCTTCGAGACTATCTCGAGGATCGCGTCGAGAAGCAGCTTTTTCATGAAAGGGTCAGGTACCTGGACGGAAGAGCGGTCGCTCGCGGCGTCTTCCTTCAGGTTCTTGGAGGCGAAAGTCGCGCCCTTTATCCCGTCCCTGCCGGTGCTCCCGCCGACCAAGACGAGGGCATCCCCCGGCTCTTTCGCTTCTCCGAGGATGAGGTCCCCCTTCTTCGCGACGCCTACGCACGCGACGTCGACCAGGCAGTTCCTCTCGAACGACTCGTCGAACTCTATCTCGCCAGCGACTGTGGGGACCCCGACGCAGTTCCCGTAGTCGGCTATCCCCTTGACGACGTTCTTGAAGAGCCACCTCGAGTGACCGCTGCTCTCAATCATCCCGAACCGCAGGATGTCGACCAGCGCTATCGGCCTGCTAGCTACCGAGAGTATGTCCCTGAGGACACCTCCGATCCCCGTCGAAGCGCCGCCGTATGGGTCGACGGCTGACGGATGGTTGTGGCTCTCGATGTGGAGGGTCGCTACGTAGCCGTCGCCGACGTCGACTACGCCGGCGTCGTAGCCCGGGCCGAGGATGACCCTCTTCCCGGTGGTGGGGAACAGCTTGAGGAGTCCCCTCGACGACTTGTAGCTGCTGTGCTCCGACCATTCGGCGTCGATTATCGACCACTCGGTCTCGTTCGGCTCCCTCCCCAGGGCCTTCCTTACGAACGCGATCTCGTCGGCCCTAAGGCCGAGCCCGAGCTGCTCTTCTTCTGCTGCTGGTGGCATCTTGCTACCTCACCCCTCCCCGTCCGCCCGGCAAGAGCGACGACAGGAGGAGCGCACCGTCTTCGTTCGCGAACGGCGACCGCGACTTGTCGGCCGCCCTCTCAGGGTGAGGCATCAACCCGACGACGTTGCCCGCCTCGTTGCACACCCCGGCGATGTTGTTGAGGGTGCCAGTGGGATTGCTCTCCTTGGTCACTCGACCGGAAGCGTCACAGTACCTGAACGCGATCCTTCCCGCCTTCTCGAGGCGCCGCAGCTCGTGCGGCTCCAGATAGAACCTGCCCTCGCCGTGCGCTATCGGCATTCGGAGCACCTGGCCCTTTCGAAGCTTCGAGGTAAACCGCGTGTCCGCGTTCTCCACCCTCAAGTCTGTCCACTTGCAGACGAACTTCAGCGTCGTGTTCAGGAGGAGCGCGCCCGGGAGGAGTCCGCTCTCGACCAGGATCTGAAATCCGTTGCAGACCCCGAGCACCGGCGTCCCTTTCTCCGCCATTCTCTTCACTCGCTCGGTCGCCGGGGAGTTTGCGGCGATGGCTCCCGCCCTCAGTCGGTCGCCGAATGAGAAGCCTCCCGGGAGGATGACGGCCTCGCAGTCGTCTCCGATCGCGTCCTCGTGCCAGACCAGGGAGGGCTCGATCCCTCTCAAGTTCTTGAGAGCGGCCATCATGTCCAGGTCGCAGTTGCTCCCGGGGAAGCGGATGACTGCCACCTTCATTGGCCGGAGACTCTCCCGATGGAGACCTCGCAAGAGTGGGCTGCCGGATTGAAAATTCGAAGCTCGTTGCACATGCTCTCGACGATGTGCTGCGCCGCCTCGGCGTCTTTGGCGACGACCTTCACCCGCAGGTGCTTGCCCGCGCGGATGGATTTGACCCGTTCAAAACCTGACTTTGCGACCAAATCGTGGAGTATGGTCTCACCCTCAGGCTCTCGCACGCCCGGCTTGTTGGAGATGACCACGCTCACCTCGAAGGTCCGACCTTTGGTCGTAATTATCGCCAAATTTTCGGGTCTATTTAAGATGAATTTGAGCCAACCGTGTTAAACCGACCATCTACCGATATGGCGAAATAGCCATGGAGCGGAACGGGGACAGGATCCTGAATGTCGAAGACGACTGGAGACCGAGAGATCAAGACCGCGATCCTCAGCGTTGCTGACAAGTCAGGTCTTGTCGAGTTCGCGAAAGGATTGGAGTCGTTCGGGACGTCGCTCCTCGCCACGGGGGGCACCTACTCCTCGCTCAAGGACGCCGGCGTCGAGGTCAAGAGCCTGCAAGAGGCGATGGGCCTCTCGGAGGCGCTCTCGGGACGCGTGAAGACGCTGCACTCCAACCTCTTCGCCGGGATACTGGCAAAGCGAGACGATGACGCCCACATGCGCGAGCTGAAGGAGATGGGTGTCACCCCCATCGACATGGTCGTTTGCAACTTCTACCCCTTCGAGAAAGTCGCGGCGGACCCCGACGCTACGGAAGAGACGATCATAGAGAACATCGACATAGGGGGACCCTCGATGGTGCGCGCGTCGACGAAGAACCACCTCTACGTGACCGTCGTCCCTTCGCCGAGGTTCTACGGGCGCGTGCTCGACGAGCTCTCAGAGAAGAGAGGCAAGGTGGGCATAGCGCTCAGGAGGGCGATGGCGGTCGAGGCCTTCTCTGCGACGGCCTCCTATGACGCCCTCGTTTACAACGAGCTTTGGCGGAGGTTCTCGAGCTCGCAGGAGACATTCCCTAGCAGGTTGGTGCTCTCCGCCTCGAAATACCTGGACGCGAGGTATGGAGAGAACCCCGACCAGAAGGCGACGATATACTCGATCGACGGGACGCGCAACATGACGAGCTGGGAGCAGCTCGCCGGCGAGGCCCTGTCGTTCAACAATTACCTAGACATCGGGAGCGCCTATGACATCGTCGAGGGGTTCGAGGAGGCTGCCACAGCCGCGACGGTGAAGCACGGCCAGATCAGCGGCTTCGCGTTCGCTCCGACGATCGCCGGGGCGTATTCACTGGCCCACGCGTGCGACCCCGAGGCGGACTTTGGGGGGACTGTCGTGCTGAACCGCAATGTCGATCTGGCGGCCGCGAGGCTGATCGGGAGGAACGAAGGAGAGGACGACGGCTCGGTCTATACCGAGATAGTGATAGCCCCTAGCTACGAGGATACCGCGCTGCGTCTCCTCGAGTCCAAGCAGAAAAAGAAGATGCGGATCATCCGAGCAGGAGACAGGCCAGACTACAAGTACGACCTGAAGGAATTGGTGGGGGCGGTCCTTCTGCAGGATGCCGTGGACTATCGCAAGAAGCTCGACGCCAACAAGCTGACCTTCCCCACGAAGGTGAAGCCCGATTCGCAGGCGGTCCAGAAACTCCTCGCGACGTGGGAGGTCGTGAGGCGGGTGCAGTCGAACGGGATAGTCGTCGCGGACGGAAAATGCGACAAGGAGGGGAGGCTGAGCGAGTTCTGGACGCTGGGAGTCGCGAGTTTCAGAAAGAGGAACGGGGCGGTCAAGATAGCGTTGGACAACGCGGGAGCCAGGGCGAAGGGGGCGGTCTGCGCGTCCGACGGCTTTTTCCCCTTCCGCGACGACGTGGACTTTCTGGGGAAGGCTGGCGTCTCAGCCGTAATCCAGCCCGGAGGCTCGAAGAGCGACGACGAGATAGTGAAGACCGCGGACGGATACGGGATCGGCATGGCGATGACCCACACGCGGGCTTTCAAACACTGAAATCTGTGTTCAGCGTCGCTATATCTTAAATCACAGAACAACGGACCCCCACAGGCCTCGAGATAACTTGAGCCTCAGCCCAACCCGTTTGAAAGGCGCCCTGGCCATGTCGGCTGGGACTTGCGCTTTCCTTTTCCTTCTGTCCTTCGGCGTCGCACCGGCGCACGCCGCGACGACTTACACGTTGACCGTCCAGACCGACAAGACCTCCTACTCGGGCGCACAGCCCATCATGATAACTGGGACTATCTCCCCGCCGCCGGGGCCGAACACAGGAGTGATAATCACGGTGAGGAACCCCACCGGAAGCATGGCGGACATCAACGAGGTGATTCCCGGCCCGGCGAACGGGAGTTTCTCGGACATATCAGTCCCCGGCGGGAGTGCGTCTTGGGTCAGCGGCATGTACACGATCAACGCTACGTGGGGAGGGGGCGGAACTAGCGCTTCAAATGTAGCGACATTCGTCTATTTGCCGACCGCCGCGTCGACCACGACGACGTCGACATCCACGACCACCACGACGACGACGACCAGCACTACGACCAGCTCCAGCACGACTACAAGCACCAGTACCAGCTCTAGTGCAAGCACGAGCACCAGCAGCAGCACCACGACGAGCACTACGTCGACGACGTCGAGCACGTCGACGTCGACATCCTCAACCGTCCCAGAATTCCCATCGAGTGTCCTCGCGGCGCTCGCTCTAATCGGGATGGCTACCGTCGCGGTCTTCTCGAGAAGGATGACGCTCCGCCCCGCGACTTACGGCGGCTCTTGACTCGGCGAGAGCCCGAACTGATGATATAGTGGGAACAGCTGAACTCGGCGTTCGAGAATGAAAGCCGATCAACTCATGCGGATGTCCGCAGCGGAACTGCTGACCAAAGTCGAGATCTTCCCTTCCAACGCCCCAGTGTCCAAAGCAATAGGTTACCTCAAGGAATCGAAGCTCAAGGAGACGCTGGTCGACGACGGGGACACCAACACCTGCCTCGTTTCCATACGGGACCTCCTGAATGTGACGAGCCTGAACACCAGGATCTCGACGGTGATGCGCAAGGTCCCGCGCCTCGGGAAGAACAACACGGTGAGCGACGCGGCGACGCTCATGCACGAATACAGGACGCGCTCTATGCCGATATACCAGGGGAAGAAGCTCCTGGGACAGATCACTTCGCCTTCCATCGTGGGGAAGCTGCTCGATTCGGAGCTGCCAGGAAAGATCTCGTCTATCATGAGCCCCAATCCGACGTGCTTGGATGCGTCAGAGACGGTGTCGAAGGCCAGGGAAATCATGCACAAGATGAAAGTCGACCAGCTCCCGGTGCTCAAGAAAGGATCCCTTGGAGGGATAGTCACCTCCGACCAGATAGTCTTCAACCTGGTCCCGGAGACAGACAGGGACGCCAAAGGAGAGGCGAGGAAGGGAAGGTTCGGCGAATCGCTTGCCACTTTCGCCGAAGACGACCCTGTGACGGACGACATATCGGATTCTCTGCGTGACGTCTACCAGAACATGTCGAAAAGGGGGTCGAATTACTCGGTGGTGATGAACATGGACGAGGTGCAGGGGATAGTTACCTACCGCGATTTTTTGAGCATCCTCTCGAGAAGGACGACGGCCACCTCGATCCCTATGTACATGGTCGGACTCCCCGACGACCCATTCGAGGCGGAGACAGCCAGAGAGAAGTTTTTGCGCGCCGTAGAGCTTCTCCGTAGGAGCAATCCCGGCATCTCCGAGGCAAGGGCAGTCATAAAGATGGGCGAGACGAAGGCCCCAAAGAAGAAGTACGAGGTGAATGTCTTCCTTGCGTCCCCGACCAGGCGCTACTCATATCGGGTATATTCGTTTGAGCTGGCAGACGCCTTCGACTATGTCAACGACTGGGTCAAGAAGCTGGTCGGCCGTTCGAACCCAGAGTCAGGAAGAAGACAGAAGGCGAAGACCAGCTACTACCCGGACACCGAGGGCGCGCCGCAGTAGGCGGGTGGGTCGGCGGCAGGAAGGCACCGAGGCAGGCCGGACCACCTGCTCGCAGCGGCGCTCCCATGCGAACGGACTGCGCAAATATCAGAAGATAGAAGGCGCTGGCGGGCAAAATAGTCTGTTGTCGAACACTTCCAACGGGGTGGGAAAGAAGGCGAAATCCATCCTCTCGATCTCAGATCTCTCCGCTAGGGAGTTGAAGGGGATACTCGACAAGATGACGTTGATGAAGCCGCTGATGAAGCAAAGGGAGGACCTCTCAGAACTTCGAGGAACTGCCGTCGGCCTCTACTTTGAAAAGCCGTCGACGAGGACCAGGACCAGCTTCGAGGTCGCAACCATGCGGCTCGGCGGACACCCGATCTATCTGCCCGTCGAAGGGCTCCAGACGAGCAGGGGAGAGCCCATCAAGGACACCGCGCGGATGCTTGGCAGCTACCTCGACGTAATCGTCGGCCGTGTCTACGCCCACGAGACCCTCAAAATATTAGCGTCTAACTCTGGAGTCCCTGTCGTGAACGGCCTCAGCGACCTGGAGCACCCTACCCAGATAATCTCAGACCTTTTCACCATCAGGGAGGCGAAGGGCAAGCTCAACGGCCTCACGCTGGCCTTCATAGGAGACGGAGACAACGTGTGCAACTCCCTCCTGCTGGGGGCTTCACTGATGGGAATGAACGTCATCGCCGCCTGCCCGTCCGGCTACACGCCTAACAGCGAAATCCTGCGACGGGCCGAGGACAACGCGGCAAATTCACGCTCATGGGTGAAGGTCGTCGACGACCCCAAGGAGGCAGCGGTGGACGCGGACGTCCTCTACGCTGACGTTTGGGTGAGCATGGGCGAAGAGAAGGAAGAGAGCCGCAGGATCCGAGCGTTCCGAGGGTTCCAGATAAACTCGGAGACGTTGAAGCTCGCGGCCAAAGGCGCGGTCGTGATGCACTGCCTCCCGGCCCACCGAGGCATGGAGATAACGGACGAGGTCATCGAAGGCAAGCAGTCTCTAGTTTGGCGTCAAGGCGAGAACAAGCTGTATGGCGCGGCTGGCACCCTGGACTTCCTAGTAAACGCCTGAATCGCCCTCTTAACAGACCGGGGCGATTTTCGGAGAATCCCGCAACCCCAGATGGAAAGCATAATTATGCTGCACCACGACTGGGCCTCGTTGAAAATAAGAGCGGCCCTCCCCCACGTCTTCACCAGGGCCTACCCTGTGCTCGACCCCAAGATGCCCATGCTCCCCGCCGTTTCCATGCTCCGCTTTCAGCAGATAGACGGGCTGCCCCTGGTCATCGAAGGGGCGTCCTCGAGGCCCCGGGCCTTGCACGGGTACTCCTTGCTGAAGAGGTTGCTCGCTTTGGAGCCCGGCGGCTTTTGGAAGTTTGTCGAAAAGCCGTGCGAGGACGCCGCCCAGAGCATAGGGACCGTCGACGCAGACCAGGACCTTGAGAGCCTCTTCGAGGTGTTCATGAAGGAGCGCTTCGGCTTCGCCTGGATAAACAGCGGCGACAAGACGGGGGTCCCGGTCAGCCTCGCGGACGTCCTCGAGCTCTACAAGACGGAAACCATAGAGAGCGACCTTACCGTAAAGGATGTGGGGTCCCCCATCTTCGCCCTTCCTGGGATGACATCCCTGAGGCAGGCCCTTCTCTTCATGTTCAGCCACAGGTTCAGACGCGTTTTCCTCGCGGCGGGAGGGTCTTTCATTTCGGACCGGAGCATCATCAGCCACATCTTCAGCCCGGCCGTCTTGCACAAGCTGGCGGCGGAGCCGGACAGCGTTCTCGAGATGCCTATCGCCGACATTGAGAAGAGCAGGCCGAGGAGGGTCCCCGGCCGCACCGCGCTGAAAGCGGCGGCAAGCACGCTGA
>JAPCJN010000091.1:4210-8926 GCA_027886925.1 Nitrososphaerota archaeon | reverse complement strand
GTCGGATCCCCGGTGGATTCCTTGAGCCTCTATCTGTACAAGCTCCTCTTCATCCCCAGCTTTGGATTCCCTCTACCGCTGGTGTCTGCCATCGCGGTCGCCCTATTGGTCGTGACGCTGGTGTCGGCGACTGTGATGATTCGCCTCTTGGGCGAGATAGGGAGGTAAGAAGAACAAGATGTCGAGCAATCGAGAACAACAAGAAGTGAGACAGGCGAGGCAAGCCGGCGGCGGCCAGAAGAAGAGAAGAGGACGAAAGTTACTCCTCTATCTCGGGTTTCTTCTGGCGACACTCTACACGCTCTACCCGCCCATCGCGATGGGGCTGGACGGAGCTGACGCAAACATCGCGGCTCTATTCGCAGGCAATAACCCGGTGTTGATAGCCGGCGTCCCGTTTCCCCAGGGGCTTTTCACTTTCACCCCAATACATTACCTCGACGCGTTGAGCCTTTTTGCGTTCCCGGCACGTGTCCTGAATAGCCTTATCATTGCAGGTCTCAGCGTGGGCATCGCCCTCGCCGTTGGGATTCCCGTCTCCTACATCCTCGCCAGAGTCGACATCAAGGGCAAAGGAGTCATTTCGTTTGTCCTGTTGGCGCTCAGGACAGTGTCTCCTTTTGCGGTGGTAATACCGCTCTACATCTTCTTCAGTAGGATAGGTCTTTGGGACACGTACCCTGGCGTGGCATTGGCTGAACTCCTGCTTGTCCTAACCGTCGTCGTTTGGATGGTGAAAGGGTTCTTTGCAGAAATACCGCCGCAGATCTACGATGCGGCCACAGTCTTCGCAGCGTCAGAGGGGCAGATCTTCAGGCGTGTCGCCCTCCCTATAGTGGCAGGGGGGATTTTGATAACCGCGCTCTTTGGGTTCGTCCTCATCTGGAACGAATTCCTGATCTCCGTCATCTTGACTGGCCCTACCACGAAATCAGTCGCAGTTGGCGTCTGGACGGGATTAGGAGAAGGCAACAGGACGCCTGACTTTGTAGATCTCGAGGCGGCGGCGACGCTCGCCTATATTCCAGCCCTTATCGTCATGCTGGCGATAAGGAAGTATCTCGCGAAAGGCTTTAGCCTCGCCACGGCTCGCTGAGATGGAATTGAGCCTTAGACTCGTCTTGGAGGTGCCGCTGGCGGGGACTTGAGAGGGTCACTACTTTTCCGAATCCTCCGAAACTTCGATGCGTTCTTAAGCGGGTCAGATGGTTCCAGCGTCGACAGTCTTCACGATATGCATGGTCTGACGTCTCGAAGTTATCACGCAAATACAACACTTCGCCGCGGCACCAAGATGAAGCGGCAGGAGGGGGGAGAGCCTGATGCTGAGGAGCCTGAACATGTCCAAGGAGCGTCTAACAGGCTGAGGTTGGCCATCGCTGTCATAATTATCCTGGTGGTTGTTGGAGTATCAGCGGCCGTCTACCTCCAGCCGACCGCTTCGTCTGGCCTCGAGATAGGGATGGTCTCGGGCAGAGTAAATGAAGCAAACAGCGCCTCGGTCGATCTCTCGGTCCAATTGAGCCTGCACAACACGACCAACAAGAACGTCACATATTATGGAGGTCTCTATAATCTGTCAGACAATGCCGAACAGATAGATTCTGGAGCATTCCATGACAATGTCATTGTCGCCCCCGGACAGACGAGGGTTGTCAACGAGAGCATCCTCGTAGACCTCGGAGACCGGGTTTCTGTTAACAACATCAGCACACAAGGAACGTGGAGACTACAAGGGACCGCCACCGTAAACATTGCCGGCACTAACATGACTCAGGGCTTTGATCTCAATTTCGCGACGACCTGATCGAAGACAAATCCCTAATATCTTGCACGGACGCCAAATCTCTCCGCAATAAGCGATTCACGCGCTTTGCAATTGCGAGTTTTCTACAGGGTCGCCGTTCAAGAATCCCTGATTACTCTCGTCTCAGAGCCCTCAATCGGCAGCTGTGGGACGGTCCCGGTTTGGTTCATTCGCCTTGTGAACGACTCCGAGATTGCGGCGAACCCGAGGAATGTCCCAGAGAAGCTGACCGCGACTACTGCTGTCAAAAAGGTCGTCAGGATATTTATGTTGGCGAGGTAGTTCGGAAAAGTGCCGTTTCCAGAGGCTATGTACGAAGTGAAATAGCTCCCGATCGGGTTGCCTGCGGCTGCGCCTACCAGCGCCGCGATGAAAAGCATTATGAGCACCGTACTCGCGTCGCGAAAGATCTTCACCTCGCCCCCTATCATGTAGAGGACAACGAAGAACAGGAGCGGGTTGGCTATCACGCTGGAGTTCGTTGTGATGCTGTAGAGGATTCCCGTGGTCGCCGCACTCGGCCCTGCGATCGCGCTGAATAAAGCGTAGAAGATGGGCGGCATCATGTACCCAAGGAATGAGAAGAAGGTGACTGTGACGAATATCAAGAGGAGCCTTCCGTTGCTCGTCAGGTCGTTCTCGGCTGCGGGCGTCGATGCGACGATGCTCCGCCTTTGCATCACGAAGGCGAGGCCAATGCCCGAGATCAGCATACCCATCAGCGTTGGGGAATTAAGGAAAGCAGATTGGACGTGGGTGGGGTCGATTGGGTTGGTCTGGAATAGGAATAACCCGCCGGCTACGGTCGTGGTTTGCAGGCCAGGAATCCCGATCAAGTAGCCGATCACCGCCCCGAAATAGGCCGGGACGAGGAGCCAGAGATAGTCCCGCTCGAACGCAACCTTCTTTCCCAACAGATATCCGAGCTCGAGCAGCAGAAGCTGGTAGAGGATTTGCAGAGCGTCTCCGGCGGCTGACCTCGTCACAAAGTTCGCAGATGCGGCGAGCGCACCCGCGGGATAGAATAGGACTGCGCCGACCAACGGGAGAAAGGAGAGAGCGCCGAAAACGAATGCGACTATTAGGACAACAATGAGCGCCGAGGAACGCGGCCACGGACCTGAAGGACCCTCCTCCGACATCTCTGCCGGCGCAACGTCAGCCTTGGGCGAGGCAGACCGTGTCGTTTCCAACGCACCATTAATCCCCAATCGGTATTTAGCTTATGCAATAGACGTATTTTCAAATTCCTGATTCCTGGATTCGAGAGGCATCTTCTTGCCTGCAAAAGCCCGAGAATAGGACTTGACGAATTCTTCTTATTATGGGTCAATAATCCGGACTTCGCATGTTAGGCCAGGCGAAGCACCCTAGGGTCATTCTCGCGCTCTGCGTATTCACGGTATTCGCGATCGCTGCGGTCGGCATCATCGACTACTCCTACGGCACGGCTGGAGCAGCTTCGCCAGACCCCACAGCTCAGATAGAGGACGAGTACTGGTCGCACCTCCAGAGCATCCGTTCAATGAACGCCTCGGCGATAGAGCAGGCATACGCGAACAACGCAACCGTCCAATTCAGCGTGCCCGGGGAGGAGAGCACCGGGAATCATACTGGGCTCAGGAACATTGGAATTTTGTTCGGCGCCGACATGTTCCCGAACTTCGCTGTCCCGAACTTCTCGAAGATGAACTCGACCACGTTGGTCGCGGGAAATACTGCCACGCTCGACTCGACCTTTGTCATCAACGGTTACAACTCCAATGCTAGTCCGCAATCCGCTCTCGTGAGCCTGCACGCAAGGTACATCAAAATGGGCGGGGATTGGCTCATATCGTTCGAGTCCTGGAACTTCACTTTCCGCAGCTAGGGTGAAAGCTGCTCAATTGTTTCGAGATTTTTCCAGGATAGACTCCATCGACGCCTCGGCGAGATGGATTTCCGCCTAGATGGACGAGGCGAAAAAATCAAGACGGTGGCGACTCGAATTTTCTTCACGAAGAGGCGGGCCAGTCGGAGCGTTGCGTTCGACCCTGCGGATCCAAACTCGCTCAGGGAGTCGCTTGGAGTTTTTCTGAACTTAGCTTGACCCAGTTCAAGAATCCAATAAGGACGCCAAGCAGTGTCAGCCCAATGAAAGCTGCCTCGATTATCGGGGGCATATCGCTCAGAATGTTCTTGGAGTCGTTCGAGAGCGGTGGTATGATGTTCTGCGCTATGACGGCCGAAGACACTATCGCATTACCACCGTGAGCGATGTAGCTGCCGCCAACGAAACCGATTGCGGCCATCATACCTGTCGCGCCGAAGAGCCCGACTTCGAAGATTACCAGATGTAGCAAGCTTAGCGTGTTGTTCGCTCTAGTCTTGTTCCAGAACTTTGCCGCGAAATAATACGTCGCCCCAAAGAAGAAGGTGCCTACGACTCCAACTATTATCCAGATAAGCCAGGCAATCAGGACCCAAGTTCCAGGCCAATTTATGTCCATTGTCGCCACACAACCGAAGAGACCTGGCGGAGTAGCTATGCAAAGCGCGGGATCTAGTATCGGTACCGTAAAGACGAACGCCAAGAACCCGTTCACAACAGAAAGCTTCAGGAATTCGTTTGCTAAGTTTTCTGTTCGCATTCAATCTGGTTTGCAGCCAGCCTATATAATTTTTGGCGCTAGGTACTCGAGAGCTTTCGTAATTCGAGGCCGTGCTGGTCTCGAACACAAGACTCCGGCTTGAGCCACAGTGATAAACATCGAGGGAGAGCAAGTTGCTGACAATCATTCGAAACGCGCGGCAAAAGGAGTCCTAGCCAAACCGAGCTAAGTGTCCTTTGATCGAACGAGGCCTAAAGAAACCGAAAGGAAAGTCTTAATAGTCTAGAGGCACCAAAAATATTGGTCTTAGGGAATTGA
>JAPCJN010000091.1:0-4127 GCA_027886925.1 Nitrososphaerota archaeon | reverse complement strand
GGCGTGCTGGTTCAGGCCTCGGTGGTAATCCTACTGATTACTCTCATCGGATTAGGTTCAGGAGGCCTTTATTACTTCACATCGCCAAGTAATGCTGCATCCAATTCTGCGGGCTCCGGTGCATACAATACGCAAAATACCAAGTATCTTGGTTACATACCAAAGGGATACGTACTTGCTCCGCTGGTTGCCAACGCTCCGTCATATCCGTGTCCGTCAAGTCTCAACTCGACTCAATGCGCTTTGTTCAAAACTTCATGTGGCAATGGGGTGTGCGATCCGAACGAGACATGTAGCTCATGTCCAATCGATTGCGGCGTCCCTCAATCGTTATCGTGCGACCCATACACAGGCAGAGCATCGGGCGTGGGGGGAGTCTGCGAACTGGCAATCCCATACAGCAACACTCTGCCTGGAAGTGCGAATCCCGTACTGAACTCTCCTCAGCACCCCTAACTCCCAAAATGCTGGCGGGCAGTCAACTTTGAGATGATATCTGCCCTAGGCGGCGACCTAGTCGTTTAGGCGCTCTCCAACGCTTTCTTTTTTGATGTGGATGCACCGCCTTGGTTTTTGCCAAGGGCGTGCGGGGAACATACAACATTGCACGACTTCATGAAATCTGACGGTCGTCCTAGTCCTTCGAGAACAGCGGAGGGAAACCTAAGCGCCAGGCCTAGTGCTGGCTTACAGGCGCTCCAGAATCGGGCTTCGTCGGCCGCAGCAGGAACTCGGACACACAAGCCCCGTAGTTGCCCTTCAAATCGTCTGGCAAGAATCTATAGCTCTTAATGGTCTTTCTGCACCCTTTCGTTCCGCACCGGCACTCCATCGAAAAACCGTCCCAGCCGACGTTAGTCGAATAGTCGAAAGTCACCTCCTCTCCCGGCTCGATTCGGCGGAGAGCGACCACCCTTGTCTTCCCCATGATTACGCAATTCGGCCCGCACGAGTGATTCATGAACCAGCCAGCCGACCCTTCCTTCGGCACCACGTACCTGTCGTAGTCGACCTGGAAACAATGGGGCCAAAGCTGAGAGGGGATTTCTTCGATCCACTTCTCCTCTCCTGCGTAATCCCAGACCAGCTCGGAGGGTTCTATCCTCGTCGCCGCGAAGACCCCCTTTCCCTTCGACCCGGCTTCTCCGATGCGCAGTGCCCTCGACTCCTCACAGTCATTCTCTGTCGTGCGAGAGACCAACCTGTCGCATCCGTCCCGGCTTGCCTTTTATAGAGGTGTTCAATTAGAATTATCCGAACTCAGAATTGACCGGTGACTGAAGAATTGAGCCAGATGGTTGCGAGTGGGGCCGCGCCCTCGAAGGGCTGGGTAAGAGACGGGATTCTGTCTTTATTGGCAAAGAGTCCCGGGACCGCGACCGAGATTGCGAACAAACTCGGTGTGTCCAAGGCGACCATCTCCTATCACACCAAGGCTCTCATCAGGAGAGACATGATAGAGATAGCCGACATCAAGAGCATCCGTGGAGGGGTCTATAGCAAGACCTACTCGCTGAAGCGAGGTGGTCTGGTGCTTGTGAGGCGGAAGGGAGAGCGGGAGGGGTCATTGACAAACCTGGACGAGTGGTTCGAGAGGCTGCTGATGAGCTGGCACTTGGAACCTAGACGGAAGCCGTCGGACGAGATAGAGATATTCCTCTATCATCTCTTCAGGATCCTCGCCGAGTCGGATTCCCTGGACGAGGGGATCTTCGAGGAGTTCGGCCATCGAGTTGGGAACACCCTCATATCGCCCTCGTTGAAGTTCGCCACGATGAAGGGCGGATTGAAGGAGCTTGCAGAATACCTGGGCGTGCAGGACATGGCTCAAGTTACCGTCGAGATCCGCAAGGGGCAAGAGCCCAGACTTGTATGCATGGGGTGCTTCCAAAACAAAGAATACGGTGGCCTGGTTTGCTCGTTCACGAAAGGGATGTTGACAGGAGCGATCGCTGCCAAACGTGGCGGTAGGCCGCATCTTGAGAGGTCGAAGCAGGAAGGCGCACCAGGTTGCCTCTACTCCGTGAAGATGAGGGGGTCCACGACCTGAACAAGCGACAGAACAAGGCACCCTCGGCCTCTCGCCGGGTCGTGCCGAAAGGCAGCCGCACGCCGGCTCGGCCGTTAGGTCGCAGTGACGACGCGGAGCGGAGGCCCCTTGACAAGGGAGAGTTCCTCGCCCTTCTAAGGAGCAAGTTGGAAGAGAAGTACCAGGACAAGCACCCGTTGATGCTGATGCTCTATGCGGGCAAGCTCACGCCGAAACAGATCAGGGCGTGGATCATAAACAGGTTCTACCTTCAGAAGAACATACCTCTCAAGGACGCAGCGATCCTCTCCAACTGCCCCGAGACCGAGGTGAGAAGGCTCTGGATCGGCAGGATCCTGAAGAGGGAGGGACTGGGGGGAAGCATAGGCGACGTGGAGGGCTGGATTGGATTCGCAGAGTCTGCAGGCATCGCACGGGACGACGTCCTAAGGGCCAGATGCCTCCCCGGAGTAAGATTCGCAATCGACGGTTACGTCAACTTCGCCAGAAAGGCCGACTGGACCGAGGGGGTCGCGGCGTCGCTCATCGAGTATTTCGCGAAGGGGGAGCTCATCAGAAGGATTGAGGCCTTCAAACGGCACTATCCTTGGATAGAGCCCGAGGGCTACCGGTTCTTCATGTCGAGGCTCGGGCAGCTCGACGAGGCGAACGAGACTACCCTGCGCATCGTCCTTCGATACTGCAAGACGAGAGAGATGCAGCTGCACGCTATCGAGGCAGCGGGGTCCATGGCTGACATCTACTGGAGCCTGCATGACGCGATTTATGTCGCCTACGTCATCCAGGACAGGCCACTGGCGGATTCAATTTCTGGCTAGACCGCAAGTTCCACACCTTCAGGTCCGTCTCGATGCTGACCTTCTCAGCGAACTGTTCTCGACGAACAACACGACCACGACAGACGCCAGCACTCCGACCGCGACGAAGGGGATGTAGCCCTCCCACGAAGGAGGCGCGGGAGGGGGGAGCGAAAACGCCAGGAGGTCGCCTGGGACCCCTCCCGCGAACGCCCCGTACGCGGAGCTGCCGACCAGCTGGTAAAGAAAGACCTGACCGTCGACTGCAGCACCCAGAGTCGGGCTCTCGTAGAGGGGCGGGCCGACGTAGAGGTCGTAGACTTGCTTTCCTGTAGAAGCATCGAGGATGTGGACGCTCCCATCGAGGCTCCCCGCGAATATCAGCCCGTTGCTCGCCGTCAGCCACCCTCGATAGGGGATGTTCGGCATGAAATAACTCCAGGCCACTTCCCCCGTCGATGCGTCGACCGCATAAATGGTGGTGTTGGCTCGCTGCGTTTCCGGTTGGAGGCCGGTCACCCCCCAGACTTGGCTCCCTTCCTTGCTCACGGGGGCGACCTGCCCGAACGTGCAGAAATTGTATGTCGCGACGTAGATCTTCGAGTACGCGAGCGCGATGTCCGACTCGACCGCCCCGTTCTCTCCTGGGCACTGCTTGAACTCCTGAGTCGAGGGGTAGTTTATCCATGGGAGGGTCCCAGAGTAATTTCGCGTCGCGACGTAGTCGGCGTTTCCCGTCAGGTTCCTGACGATCGTCGGCGGATCAAAGTACCAGAGGAGCTTACCCGTGAGGGCGTCCAGGGCATAGAGGTAACCGTTCTTGCACGCCTTGAAGACCGCCTCTTGGACGCTCCCTCCCACAGTCACGCTGCCGAGCACAGTGTTCCATCCGCAGTCAAAGTCGTAGAGGTCGTGAGGGGTCGTCTGATAGAACCAGATCGCCCTGCCGTCGGTCGCATTGAGCGCGATCACCGAGTCCGAGTAAAGGTCAGGACCAGGCCTGTATGTGCCGTTCCAGTCCGGGGAAGCCTGGGAGGTGGAGATGAAGACGATCCCATGGTGGGAGTCCACGACAGGGTCGCCAAAGCTCGGCCCCGCACCGGCGATAGGTCCAGTGGTGCCGTTGCCGCCTAGGCTCATCGTGCCCCAGTCGCCGATCACGGGGGCGACGTTCCCACTACACGTGGAGGGAGGGCAGGAATCCGTGTCCCACAGCGGGTCTCCACCCGCGGGCGGTGCGACATACCACCTCCAAAGCAGGTTGCCGTCCGTCAGGTCGT
>JAPCJN010000090.1:3600-8931 GCA_027886925.1 Nitrososphaerota archaeon | reverse complement strand
TATGGGTGCTTTAATCGGCTTTGCGGCTGGAATACACACGATCGCGCTTGGTAGACATTCGAATCGTTGACGAGGCTGGCACGGTCATCCCTCACCTTGGCGTGGAAAAGACGCTCGAAGAGGGTCTGTTATCAGTTCCCCGATTCTAGGATCGCCAGGGCAAGCCTTAAAGAACTTGGCAGGGAATTAGGAGTTGACGAGGACACTTGGAAAGCGCTGGGGATTTGAAGGTCGCAAGGAAGATAGCAAGCGGGTCTGCGACGGTCATACGGGCGTACCTTGACGAGATGAGGAAGCAGGGCAGAATCAACGGAGAGCTATCGATTGTCGTGAAAGATGGAAAAACGGAGCGCCGGCTACCCTATCTTTCCGTCGCCTGAGGCCTTTTCTGTCTGAGCCCGTATTCAAGCGACGTGCCCCGGACTGAGGCGCAACCCTGTACACGGCCCAATCCGATTCTCATTGAGCTTCGCCGGACTGCCGAAAATCTAATAGCCTTCGAGCTTCAACTCGGGGATGCCCGAGAAATGCCTCCTGTTGCGTGTCAACAGGGTCTCGTGGTTCTCCAAGGCTATGCCCGCGATCATCGCGTCCTCAGGGTCCATCTCCACGCCTTCCCTTGACCGATGTGCGTAGACCAGACCAGCCCTCGTCGCCGACTGCTGGTCGAGAGGAAGGTGGGTGAGAGACCTCAACACTTCCAGGACCCTCTCCTTCTCCTCGGAAGACCTCACGCTCAACCCGACGCCGACATACAGCTCGAATATCGTCGGAGCTCCAACGAGGACTGGGATCGAGTCGGCCTCTAGTTCCTTGGCCTTCGCGAGGGCTTTCTCGTCAGCTTTCATGACGTCGATGAGGAAGGCTGTGTCTGCAAGCAGGAGTCTCAGCCCAGCCTTTCGATCGTGCGGTGGAGGCGCTTCGAACTCTCTCTTCTAGTCTCCCTGACCACTTGGCTCACGCGCGACGCTTCCTGATTGGAGAGAATGCCTGACAGTTCGAGGATCCCCCTGCTCCGCGTCATCCTCTCTATCAATTCTGTAAAGCTCTCCCCCGGTTTTTTGAGAGCCTTCAGCCTCTGGTAAGCCTCGTCTGAGATGGCTATGTTCTTCGTACCCAAGGAAATCTCTGTGTGTATCTGTGTGTGGGTTCCTATAACTCTTCCTGGACGGCCTTCAGAAGCGTTCCGGGCAATGCCTCGAGCGCGATTCTCCCCTTCGCTCTCCATCGCTAATCGAATCAGGTTCGCCTTTAATCGACATCGCAACCTTGATGTCCATGGCTTTCAAGATGAACGAAATGACCGGCGGACGAGCAATGAACCCTTATGCATGGCCACCGACCTTCCTGATTAACCCGAAACCCACATGTTATGTTATAAGATGGATTTAGCTGACTCTGCCTAAGGGTCGGGAAAATTGAAGAGCGACATGAAGCAGATTCAAGATGAAATGAGAATTATCAGACGCGACTTGGAAGAAATCAAGGCCATGCTCATTCAAGAGGTCCGACCGACGAAAGTGGAGATCAAGGCCATAGAGGAGGGAAGGAAGGAGTTCGCTCGCGGAGAGTATGAGGAATGGAGTGAAACGAAGACGCGAGTGGTCTCATAGTTGAACCGGGTCGTACTAACCAAGAGAGCTGTCAGAGCCCGAGTATTCGTCACATCTCAAGGTTAAGTAGCAGCCCAGGTCCACCGTTTCCAGGCGCGATGCCCGAGACGATTAACATTGACGGCAGGGGGATGACAATCCGGGACGCGGTAAAGGAGATGTGGGACAGGATGCAACCGCTCGAGGCTAGGGGCTTCCACCCGATATCCGGCGTCGAGATAGTCGACGCAACGAACAACAAGGTCATTCAATCCTTTGAGCTGACCGGCCCAGAGTTCCAAGCGCATCTCAAATCTGACAAGCTGGAAACGTCTCAACCGGCGGGTAGCAGACTGGACGAGCGACCGCACGCCCCCGAGAAGAAGGAGCATTACGCCTACCTCGCACGAATCAGCTTGGAACTCTAATAGCCCAAAGCGTGTGAATGAGAAATGCGCCGGCGGAGGCGAAATGAACCCCGTGCACGGCGAAATCACTTTCTGCGCCGAACAGTCCTTCTGCTGAACGGGTAAATATCACGCCTCCGCAAATTGAGTTACGAGGAACAACGCATGCGGGGGAACAGCATCGCGAAGGACGAGAGACGGCATCCTGGTGGCTTCTGGCACCGCCCTCATGCTTGTAGTCTTGCTCGTCTCGCAGTCACTCGTGGGCAGCGGCCTTCTCAGCACAAAGACCGTCACTGCGACCGTAACGACGTCGAATCCAAATGAGCAAGTCGCCAACGCTTATGCCGATCATCTCCTGCTCCTGCCATTTAGCGGCCATTACGCATCAGCACTCGCGAGCGAGTACGAGGCAAATGCGACGATCGAATGGACCGGAATCGAGGTCGCGGGGACGGGAAACTTCTCAGGCTCGAACAACATCGGTATCGCGCTGGGGAGCTTCATAGGCAAATTCATCAATTTCTCCGTGTCAGCCGAGAGCCAATCGATCGAAGTCAAAGGCAACGTCTCAGTGGTCAACTCGACGCTCGGCTTTCAGGGATACAGCTCAGTAGTTGGTCAGGTAAATGGGATGATAGTAGCGCAGGTTGTGTACGAGCATGCCGGCTCTTCATGGCTGATCGCAAGAGAGACTTGGAACTTCGCCCAATTCAACGAACAGTTCCCCGTCACCTGATGCCCCGGGGAGGCGCGATGAACCCTGTGTGTGGCGAAAGTTTTTCTCACGAAGGCTCGATTGGAGGTTCCATGTATCTCAGCTACTTCGGCATAAGAGTCACAAATCTGGCAAAATCACTCGAGTTCTACACAATGTTGTTCGGGTTGAAGGAGATGGCCAGAGGTGACAATACCAAAAACGGGGGTGGCGTGTTCGTGCTGCTCAAGGATCCAAAGTCGGGATCGAAGCTCGAGTTAAACTGGTATCCAGCCGATTCCGTCTATGCTTCTTCATACGTTCCAGGAGAAGGGCTCGATCACATCTCCTTCAGGGTGGACAACTTAGCGGAGACTGTAAACCGGCTTGAGAGCGCTGGAGCAGGGCACGTCGACCTAATCGAACCTCTTCAAGAAGTAAGACACCAGGCCTTTTCGGATTCATTTCACGTGCGATACGTAAAAGATCCTGACGGACTCTGGCTAGAGCTATATGACCAACCAGAGCCAATAGCCGATTCGATTCCCGAGGCCTATTAGCGCTCCCACCCTTGGTCATCGAACGCCCGCCGAATCTTTACTGGGCAGTCCGTGCGAGAGCCCCGGCGGAGGCGCAATGAACCCTGTGTGCGGCGAAAGCCCCATTACTTCATTTTGACAACGCGTAGCGGAACTCATCGAATTTCGATTCGCGATTCATCCACGTTGACCCGCGTAAATGCTGAACTTAGGTAGCGCTACTTGGGCTCAGCCGAGGCGACTCAGTCATCTGCCAAAGCTATTGATTGATATAGATGGAAATCGTCTAAACGGCATGGAAGTCTTCGAGGCAATCAAGACGAGGCTCGAAACGAAGGAGTTCGACAAGCGTCACGTCCCGGCCGAAATCAAACGTGAGATTCTGGAGTCGGGCAGGTTGGCTCCGAGCGCGATGAACTGGCAGCACTGGCGTTTTGTGCTTATGGACCAGCCTGGTGACCTGCAAAAACTCGCCGAGATCAGCACCACGGGGCGGTGGATAGCCGGAGCGGATTTTGCGATCGTCGTCCTGACCGACCCCAATGACCGGTTCGGCAAGTTCGACGCCGCGAAGGCCATCACGCACATGCAGCTGGCCGCTTGGGCGAAGGGAATCGCCTCGCGAAACTACACCGGTTATGACGAGTCCAAGATGAGGGCGTTGATCAACGCGCCGAGCGAGATGGCACTCGTCGCGGTGCTCGGTTTCGGTTACCCTGCGAAGAAGCCTATCGGCAAGAAGAACAGGCTCCCGTTGGACCAGATTGCGTTCCACGAGAAGTACGGCGAGTCGATCAGCAAGCTGTGATCATCCCAGAGACCTTCGCGCCCCCGAAGCATAAGCATCGCTTCTCATAATCGCGACTTGGTCTTTGCGGACCAAGGCCGCCAGGACCGAGGTATCTAGTCAGACCATGCGATCACCTGCGCGAAAGGCCGGCCGCCTTGTTCATCGCGCCTCCGCCGCGCGGCATTTTATCCACCTGTTCAGGTACGGGTAATGCACGACGGGCTGAGCATTCCGCCACCATGCATGCTTATTATCGTCAGCGCTTCCTTAAGTTCGTGCGGAGGCATGAAGTCAAGCGAGATCGAATTGAAGCGGGAGCAGACGAGATCTCTTGACATGACAAGGCGAGATCTCAATGTCGGCTCAAGACCAAGACGGGAATCTGAAGGAAGCGGTGCTCAAGGCGTTTCTCGGTCGATCCGGGGACGATGGGCTTGCCAGCCGGATAATGAGTTGGAGGTGGCGGTGGCTGACGGGAAACGAGGTTGAGTTCCTGGGGCGGTGGACGGGCGCCTATGCCGAGAGTCGGGCAAAGCGCAGTTTGTTCAAGCGGAGGGGTCCCGAGAAAGACCTCAAGAACTTCCTCGAGAAGCTGAACCACGACAAGTTGACCGAGCTTAGAGAGTTCTGGGGACTTTTGCCCGTCTCTCAATGACTTGATGCTTCGCCTGCGAGAGTTTTCTGCCTTGCATAAGGGTTCATTGCGCCTCCGCTCGTGGCATCCTTGGCTCGCTATCAGCCGAGAAATCCAAAGTCGCTCGCTGCGGCGACCACTATCGCCTCTCGATTTCGGAGAGTATTCGTGTCTGCCTCGACGTGAGGCACTACGACGACGTGGTTCGTCGGCCGGATCAGACTGGCGAGCAGAGCCTTCGGGCGAAGCCTAAGACGACGGCTGAGGCGATTCGGAAGAGCAGGCGACTGGAAATGACGCTCTGGGAGGTAGAAAGAGACTCGATCGCTACTTGCGCACTTTGATTATCTTCACGTCTTCCATCATCTTGGGAACCTCGACCTCGTCGCTCGACACGTACAAGATGATGTGGTCCTTTCCTATCCCTATCCCGGTCACGCCCGGCAGGTCCATCAGCTCGTCACCGTGCTGATACCTTACCTTCGCTATGTGGTTGAGATGCTCGTCAGCCTTCCAAAGAAATCCGTTGTTTACCGCGTAATAAGACCTTGATGTTCAAGCGGATTCTGCACCCTATTAAGACTTGGGAACCCTAGATTCGGCTCCGCCGGGGGGGCGGAAAACCAAATAGGCGGCATGACGCCCGAAACTGGAGATGTCGACCCTCGAAAA
>JAPCJN010000090.1:3283-3590 GCA_027886925.1 Nitrososphaerota archaeon | reverse complement strand
GAGCTATACGAGTGGCTCTGGGACGTAGTTCAGAACAGGTGGGTAAAGATAACGGCGAAGAACAGCCAAGGAAGAAGGTGCGGTAGTTGTGGGTGTCCCTGCCCGTGCAGATGTGCAGACTGTCTTCATCAGTGTTGCTCTTAGGCAGTCGCGGCTCTCCCCCATCCTTTGGTATGGTTCATCACAAGACGATGCTGAAGGATGGGAACCATACCATCCAAAGCCAATCAGATTGACAAGAACGCGAGAGGTAAGTTATTCACAGCCCTCTTATGCGAAGCAAGCATAAGCTCCATCTATCAATGCA
>JAPCJN010000090.1:0-3273 GCA_027886925.1 Nitrososphaerota archaeon | reverse complement strand
TTGTGGAATACGATTTTCTTAGGTGGCTTGGGCACGCGGCTTTCGTGCTTGATGCGGATGGGAAGAGGATTTTCATAGACCCTTTCAGGATAGGAGACGTGAAGGAGCATGCTGACATTGTTTTCATAACGCACTCGCACATGGACCACCTTAGCATCGATGACATAAAGAAGGTGGCAGACCAGGAGACCACTTTCGTGGCCCCAGAGGAGGCGATCCCGAAGCTAGATTACAAGAATGTGATCAAGGTAAAACCTGGCGAGAAGAAGAAGGTACTTGGCATAGAGTTTGAGACCATCGCAGCCTACAACACGGACAAGCAGAAGCTGCAGTACCACCCGCACGAGAACAAATGGGTTGGATACATCATAAGTGTTGAGGGCAAGAGGATCTATCATGCTGGAGACACGGACCTCACCGAGGAGATGAAAAAGGTGAGCACGGATCTTGCGCTCATCCCAGTCGGCGGAACTTACACGATGGACATAGAGGAGGGGCTTGCTGCAACCAGGGACATCAGGGCAAAGAACTTTGCGCCGATGCATTACAAGGCGCTGCTCGGAAAGGAGGGATCTTTGAAACTTGAGAAGAGGTTTGGGGAGAGCGTGAAGAATAGCATAATAATGGAAGAAGTCTCGGAGCCCTTCTACTCCTTCTGAAGAGCGCTGCCAATCTTTGGCTCTTTCAGCTGGAGTTGGGCAGGTTTGAGCCATGCATAGCGTCCATTGCGCCTCCGTCGGGGCGTTTCATTCACACGTGAGTCCTGGGAGCGTCAAATTATTAAGCCCCCTAGAAGCGTAACGGTCTACGTGAGAACACTAAGCGACGAAAAGAGTGCGAGACACGAATTCCCACGGGTCTCCGTGGACGACGCGTGCGCCAATCTAAAGGCGCTGCGCGTCCGTGGGGGAGGCAGGGTCGCCAGGTACGCTGTGCATGCCCTCGGGGACTACGCCAAAGAAGCTGCCAGCGCAAAGACCCCACCAGAGTACTTGGACGCCATCCTCAAGGCAGGAGAGAAGCTCAAGTCAGCGAGGCCCTCGGCTTTCGCGCTGACCAACGGCGTCGATTACGTTCTCAACCGGGGAGCGAAGCGTCTCGAATCTGGAGGCTCTGTCGAGGAGATAAGGGACGCGGCAGTGAAGGCTTCAAACGACTTTCTCGCATACAGCATGGAAGCAGTGACGACGATCGGAGAGATCGGTGCGAGACGCATCAAGAATGGCGACACCATCATCACCCATTCAGACAGCGAAGCCGCGATGAGCATCATGAAGAAGGCGCACGACATGGGGAAAGGAATCAGAGTCTACTGCAACGAGACCAGACCCAACTATCAGGGACACAAGACCGCCGCGGCGCTCGCCGCCTATGGCATAGACACCACGCTGATCTGCGACTCGGCCTGCAGGGTGATGATGGGAGATGCGGACAAGGCGATAGTGGGGTGCGACGCGATCTCCGGAAACGGCGCGTTGGTGAGCAAGATCGGCGTAGCTCAGGTGGCCATGCTCGCACAGGAGGCGCGAGTGAACTTCATCGTCGCCGCCGAGACTTACAAGGTCGACTTTGGGACGCTGACTGGGAGACTGGTCGATGTCGAGGACAGGGACCCCACCGAAATCGCCACGAAGGATTGGATGGGGCATAACCCGAAGGTGAAATTCAGCAACTATGTCTTCGATTTCACCCCGCCCGAGTACATCGATTTCTACGTGACGGAGAAGGGTATCGCGCCGCCCGGGGGAATCTTCGCGCTGATGCAAGAGCTACGCAACGAGGACACCGCGTGGTCGCCCGCCGCCGGCATCTCACTCACGCGTTGAGCTGTAGGTAGTGGACGGGCTGAACTGGTCCCTCAAGACTCTTGGAGAGCTTCAGAGGGAACCCTTCGGAATGAACTTGAGAGATATGGAGTTGGCACAGTGCCTCGTGTTCTTTGCTGTGAACTCCTCCCCCAGGAAGACATGGCCCAGATGGGCGCCGCAGTTGGCGCACTCGATCTCCGTCCTGTCTCCGTCCGCGTCGGGAACCCTCTTGACTGAGCCCGGAATCTCGTCGTCGAAGGCCGGCCAACCGCACCTTGCGTCGAACTTGTCTTCAGAACGATAGAGGGGCGCCTCGCATCTCCTGCAGACATACGTCCCTGGCCTGAAGTTGCGCTCGTGCTCGCCGGAGAAGGGCATCTCCGTTCCCTTGTGAACTATTACCCTTTCCTCTTCCGAAGACAGCTCGTTCATCTTCAATGGCCTCGCTTCGCTGCTTTCCACGGCCAGTGTCTATTAAACGCAAGTCGTATTGAGCGTCCTGGAGGATGAGCGGAACAGGGCAAGAGCCTGTGCGGGCTCATTGCGCCTGCGCGCGCGGTGAACCTATTTGAGTAGCCGGCGTAAGGAAAACGTCGAATGGCGCGATTCTCGGTCCGGGAGCTCGGGCCAGAGACATGGCCTGACTTTGTGCGGATCATGGAGAAGCACAACGGTGTGTGGGGCGGCTGCTGGTGCGTCACTTTCCACCTACCGGCCGGCGGGCTGAAACGGACGAAGGCGCCGAGCAGGAGGGCGTTCAAAGAGGAGCTTGTTCAAGCGAATCGGTCACGCTCGGCCCTCGTCTACGACGGGGCAGACGTCGTCGGGTGGTGCCAGTTCGGACCTCCCGTGGAGCTCCCGGGCCGGATGTCAGGGTACGGTAGGCTTCGCCTGGATCCGCCCGACTGGAGGATTCCGTGCTTCTTCGTCGACCGCGACCGGAGACGGGAGGGAGTCGCGGAGGCCGCGCTGGCGGGCGCGCTTCGCATCATCGCCGCCAAGGGGGGCGGGTCGGTCGACGCATATCCAGTCGCCACCAAGGAGGGGAGGCCGTACTCGAGCTCGTTCCTCTGGGGCGGGACCGAGTCGATGTTCGCCGAGGCGGGGTTTCGTCAGGTCGGTCGTCTCGGTGCGAGCAAGCTGGTGATGCGAAAGGCGGTTCGTAGTCGGCAAAGGGCGACGCCTAGCCACGCATAGGACTCATTGCGCCTCCCCGGGCATTTCCTTCACACGTTGGGCTATAGGTAGCGGTGGGCTGAACTAGTCGCCCGAAGGCTTCTAGCGTACACCCACACCCCTTCAACGCGATCTTCTATCATGTCCGTCAATCGTAATAGACGTCGACGTCAGTTTTTTTGAACATTATACTGCTAGAACTGTTATTACGGTACAAAACAAATAAATATCAAAAGCATAGAGCATGCGTCCGGTGAGACGGTGACGGCTACTGAAAAGATGGTAAAGG
>JAPCJN010000089.1:7807-9127 GCA_027886925.1 Nitrososphaerota archaeon | reverse complement strand
CGGCCGTCAGCCACGCGATCGTCCAAGGTCCGAGCCTCGCCAGGCTCACGAGCCCGTACGCATCCTTCGTGCAGGTCTCCAAGGACGGGGGAAAGACATGGCAATTGCCAGCTGAAGGCCCCTCCGAGTATTCCTATCGAGCGGTGCTTTCAAAGCAAGTGCTCGGTCCAGGAGTCTCTGGCATCCCGCAGGTCAGGCTCAACTCTGGCCAGGGCGAGTTCGCCCAGCCTATCCGGGTCTCAACCCTCACTCAAGTCAAGGGCGTCTACCTTGGCATATTCACCAGGCAGACATCGGGTGCCTCGAACAACTACATGCGGGTCTCGATCACACCTGACAACGGGGGCGGCACGCCATCTCAGCAGCCTCTTGCCTCCGGGGTGTTTTACGGTGACAACATGACCTTCGAGTCGCCCGACCTTGTCCAGTTCACCTCGACGGCAAAGCTATCGCCCGGAGAAACGTACTGGCTCGTGGTCCAACCGGTCGGAGGGGACTACAACGTCTACCCTGTGGTTTACTTGAACACCCCTTCCGGCAATTCCTCCGCCAACGCCCTGATCAGTTACAATAGCGGGTTCACGTGGGGGGGCTACGCAAGCCAGACCACCATACTGTCTTATGCTCTAGTGAGCCCGACCATGTCGAACCCGACATATGACACGCAACAACTCTACAAAGACCTCGCTGCCTTTCACAATTTCCCGACAGACGCCCTTCCTCTAAAGGGATGGAACGCTTACGTGCAGACCTCCCAGATGCAGATGCTGAGAGAGGTCGCCACCTGGCTTGGACAGAACACCAGCCGGGGTTTTGAATTCGACGTAAGCGCCCAACCGACCGTGATAAGCGCGACCGCCTCGACGATGTTGTCGCCGTTGCCCTTGCTCAATCCGTTCCCGGATTGCACCTCGCTGCAAAACTATCTTCTTCGGGCCGCTCCCACCACCGACGCACAGTTCTACGTCGCCGGAAACCTTCCCCTGCTCAACAAGTGCGCGGGGACCCTTGTGAAAAACTATGCCCGCTTGCTTAACCAGATCCCGTTCCTGCCAGACGGCCAGGGCTCGGGGACGAACATCAACACCAGCAGCAGCGCAAGCAGCAGCAGCGCAAGCAGCAGCAGTAATAGCGCAAGTAGCAGTAGCAGCATCACCGCCAACGTCAACACCACGTTGATCCCGATTTCTTCGCCGGTATGGCAGGCAGGAAACGGGTCGGCGCAATCGCCGGACATCTCCTACAGCATCAGCGGGGGGTACCATGGACCCCTGGTCGTTTGGGTCTCGAATTCGGGCACGTCTCCCGAGAAGCTGTCGC
>JAPCJN010000089.1:7337-7793 GCA_027886925.1 Nitrososphaerota archaeon | reverse complement strand
AGTACGGGATTAATGGACCGTGGGTGTCTGTAGACCTTTCGAACCTGAACGTGCTTAGCCACTCCACCAGTGTGGCTACCCTCGACTTGAACGTCCCACCGCTGTCTTGGGAACCAGTGATGGTCAGTCAATACAACGGCAACTTCGCGGTGCAGTACTCTGACGCGACCGTCCTCCGTCAGTTCCCATATCCTAACCAAGGCCTTTACTTCGTCCAGGCCCCCGTGAACCAGTCGGTGGTCGTGGTGATATCCTCGCTTTCCCCGCTTCAGAGCGTGGTACTGAACTCCGCACAGAACCTCACATCGGTCTCGACCAGCGCCATATTCAATGCGAAGCCCGGTTGGAATTACACGAAGGGCCCTGCGATGCTGACCGTGAGTTTCATCTCCTCTGGGGACGACACATTTAGGGTCCTGTCCTTTGTCCCTCCGACGGCCCCGCCGCCCGTTTTCC
>JAPCJN010000089.1:3033-7327 GCA_027886925.1 Nitrososphaerota archaeon | reverse complement strand
CCCGTTGACGAAGCTGGTCGAGGCGCTCGTCGCCTTCGTTGCCGTCGACATCTTGATTGTGGCGTATGTCCGGCTGTCTCGCAAGGGAAAGAGCCGTTAGGCATTGAGAGTCAGGCCGGCTAGGAGAACCCAGGACATGTCGAAAAGCAGCAGGGGATTGCATCCACATACATGCTCAGGCATTCCCCGACTGGTCGGGTGCCTCGCCGCCGCTAACGTCGCGGCAAGCGTCCGACGCCGACAGGGGGCAGGGTTAGCAACTTGAGGATCCTCTTCGTCACCCACAAGTTCTGGCCGTCACTCGGTGGCACGCAGCGACTCGCGTACGGGGTCGCGACGGGGCTCGCAGAAAGGGGCAACGACGTCACCGTGGTCACCTCTACGGCGGGCTCATTCTCCAACGACGAGTGGCATGGCGGGATACACATCAGGAGATTCAGGAGGGTCAACATCCTCGCTAAGAGGCCGTGGTACGTCACCCCCGGAATGGTACTGGCTGCCATGGGAGGCGAATGGGCGGATTACGACGTCGTCCACGCCTTCCACTTCGTCACTTTCCAAGCCCTGTTCGGAGCTTTCCATACTCGCCTCACCAAGACGCGTTTCGTCCTCACCCCTTCATTCCATCCCTGGAAAGGGGCGTATGAGACGGTGGTGGCGAAGAGGGTGATACGCCGGGCGGACGCACTGGTCGCACAGTGCCTCCAAGAGAGGGCTCAGCTCTCCTCGTTTGTTCCGTCGT
Organism: Nitrososphaerota archaeon; assembly: GCA_027886925.1. Next base: position 6,585 of record JAPCJN010000089.1, on the reverse strand, counting down.
CGAAGATCACGACGATCCCTTGCGGCGTCGACAAGGCACAGTTCAGGAGGATGGACGGTATCGATTTGAGGTCGCGCCTTGGGTTCGCATCCAGTGACAAGGTCATCCTCTATGTGGGGGATGTCGGCGGCCACAAGTCCGTCTCGAAGCTGGTCTCAATCATGCCGGAGATTCTCAAGGGCGTTCCGGAGGCGAGGCTCCTCCTCATAGGCGGCGGCTCGGGACACCGCGACTTGAGGGCGCTCGCCTCGTCCCTCGGAGTAGAGCAATCAGTCAGAGTGACCGGACAGCTCAGCGACGAGGAGGTGTCGTCCGCATTCAGGCAGTCCGACGCCTTTGCCATGCCGTCCGAGAACGAGTCTTTTGGCATCGTCTTGCTCGAGGCGGCCGTCTCCGGTCTCCCCATCGTCTCGACCCCTGTCGGCGTGGCCCCTGAACTGGTGAAACCGGGCTCGAACGGCTTCGTAACAGAGTCTTGTGATTCGGAATTCGCAGGCAGGGTGATCGAGGTCCTCCGAGACGGAGCCTTGAAGGACGGCGCAAGAAAGATGGCACCCGCGCTGCTCGACAAATACAGCTGGAACAGCATCGCGGCATCGCACGAGGCTCTTTATCGTAGGCTTCTCGACGAATCGGGCCGAGTCGCGGTCTCTCCCCCCCTGAGGCCCGCTCCAAGAGCCGCACAAGGTGTAACGCAGGTGCGCTGGCAAGACAGTGGGCCTCGACCGACCGAGACGAAGAGAAAAGGAGGAAGCTTCCGATGATAGAGAGCAGCCTTGCAGTCGCTCTCGTGTCTCAAGGGCGCCAACTGGACGATGAGCTCCTCGCAGAGATGCTCGAGCACCAGGGGGTCCCCTTCGAGGTCATCACAGGGGAATCCCCGCACCCATCCTCGCCGGTCGTTTCCCTTCCCACAGCTCCCCTCGGAGACGTCCGACGATTCGCCATCGCGGTGATGGCGCATCGCTCAGCGGAGGGACTGGCGCTCGCCCTCCAGCGGACAGAGAGGGATGGGAGACATCGTCGTGCGGGGACAGGCAGGGGGGGTGAAGATCGGAAGCCGGATGGCGTGGTCGTCGCCGATGAGTTCGTCGACTTTGCGACGGTAGGCAAGCTCCTCAAAGGCGAAGTGGACAACAGGAAAGACAACTTCGGGCTAGAGCTCAACATCGAGGAGGGGAAGCTTGTGACGGGCATTGCCGAAAGAATGAAGGATGTCGGCCTCCCTCTGGTGTTGAAGGCGAACTGGCCCGGCGACGCCAGGGGATGCTGCGTCCTCACGCACGACGTCGACTGGCTGAGCTTCTCACCCTTCCACAAAATCGTCCTCAAAGGGCTGAAGAAAAAACCCTCGCGCATCCCCGGACTCGTCTACCGAGGAGCGCTGAGGGGAAAGAACTACGGCTGGAACATCCCCGAGACGATCGAGCTGGAAAGAAAGTACGGCTACCGGTCTACGTTCCTCCTCATGACGCGCTACACCGAAGCCAAATCCCTCCTTGCCAAGAGCATCGAGATGATGAAGTCTAGCGGCTGCGAGATCGCGCTCCATGGGTCTGAATCCTCGCATCTCAGCGTCGAGGCGTTGAAGGCGGAACTCGAGCTGTTCCGTGCAGCCGTCGGGTACTATCCTCGGGGAGTCCGCAACCACATCTTGAAGTTCAAGGCCCCTCACACCTGGGCATACCAGAGCGAGCTCGGACTGGAGTATGATGCCACCTTCGGGTACAACCGGTACTTTGGGTTCCGCGCAGGACTCTGCCTGCCTTACCATCCATTCACGGAGAGCGGAAGGCTCCCAATCATCGAGCTGCCGACGGGTTTCATGGATTGGACTGCCCTCCATAGAAGGAGAGACGCTTCGAACTTTGGCTCCTACCTCGAGACGGCCAGAAAGCGGGTAGAGGAGTTTCAGGGTCTTTTGGTCGTCAACTTCCACAACACTTACCTGAACAGCCGCACGTTCCCCTCGATCATGTCCGAGTACGAGGCGCTGCTTGGAAAGATCAGAGAAGAAAAATACTGGGTCGCCACGGCGGCTGAGTGCGCCGCATGGTGGCGCAGGCGAGCGTCGGCAAGGCCCAATCCACGCCTGAACGAGAGCGGCGAGATCTTGGTCGACCGACTCGACGGCGTGTCTGTCCACACTTTCGAAGGCGGAGATATGGGAAGACTGCGGTACGTCGAAGTCGACGTCGGCGAAAGGAACACGGTCGGCGGTGGCGAAATCAATATTGGGGTGAGTCAAGATGGACGTGCTTGAACAACCGCGAGAAATGATTGCCCCTTCTGACTCCGCATCGTCGGTGGCAACAGCGGGAATCAGGTCTATCCTGTTCTTGACGTATCACTTCCCGCCGGAGATCGGAGGGATACATACCCGCATCTCGCACTATGTTAGCGAGCTTCGGAGGAGGGGCATCCGCGTGACAGTCTTCGTGATCACCACGCATGGGTCGAGGATGGAAAGACAGACGACACCCGACGGCGCCGACATCGTCACGTGTCCAGGCCAGCTCCAATATTTCAGTCGGAACGCGTTTGATATCGCACAGGCCGTCATTGCTGAGAAGGTGGACGTAATCCACGTCTTCACGGGAGCGTCGACGGTATTGGGCTCTTTCGCTCTGGTGCTCGGGCGAGCTCTCAGGATACCCGTCGCGATCAGCTTCTTCGGGAAGGAGCAGTTCGAGATTGGCAACCTGATGCAAAGGGCGCTGTTGCCGTTCGCGCTCAACGTAGCGACGACGATCGGGGTGAACACGCCATATACTGGTGGCTTCATACCTGGAACCCTTCAGCGGAAGGTCCACGTACTCCTCGGCGGAGCCGAAATGGCCGAGCCAGTCGAGGCGGGGGGGTCGTCGCAGAATGGGACGAAGAGGGACGAGGAGCAAGGATGGAAGACGATACTATTCGTCGGCAGGCTGATTCATAGAAAGGGAGGCGACGACCTGATAGACGCCTTTCGGTCGATCAGCAAGGAATTTCCGGATAGCAGGCTGGTCTTCGTGGGCGATGGGTCAGAAGGGAAGGTTTGGGTCGACATGGCAAGAGCCGCGGACCTGGGTGACCGGGTGGACTTTAGGGGGACGCTCAGGGGGAGCGCGTTGCATCGCGCCTACGAGGAAAGCTCAATGGTCGTCTTGCCTTCCAAGTACGTCCCTGAGGACAGTTCGAGCGAGACCCTCGGGTTGACACTCATCGAGGGTTCGATGCACTCCAAACCCCTCGTGGGAACACTCCACGGCGGGATACCCGAGATCGTCAAGGACGGGGTGAACGGTTTCCTCGTGCCTGAAGGGAACCCGGCACAATTGGCCAAGGCCCTGAGGCGTATCCTCTCAGACGAAGACCTAGCGAAAAAGCTGGGGAAGAACGCATTAGAGATGGCGGAGCGCAAGTTCACATGGAACGCCGCGACCGACAGGTTGCTGCAGTCGTATGTGCGGAGAAACAGGATGGCAGGTCAGCGAGGGAACGGGACAGACGAGGCCGTTAGATAGAAATCATCTGCGAATCCGAATCAAGAGACGATCCCGGTGGTAAAGG
>JAPCJN010000089.1:438-3023 GCA_027886925.1 Nitrososphaerota archaeon | reverse complement strand
CCCAGAGAGACAGGGACAGTTGACCAACCTATTCTTCCGGTTTATCCGGGTACGGAGAGCCTGGATCGCGGGAGGGGAACTGGGACCCGAACCTTTCCAGTCCAAGGCGTTCTGGGGAGATGGTTCTCATACGAATGCTGCGATTGGGCAATCTTATTCTTATAGTTCGGGTCGACCAAACAACTGACAAGCTAACCGTGCATGCATTTCTAGAAGGGTCGTTGTGAGCAGGATGGAAGTCAGGCCCTCTTCTCCAGTTGTCAGGATCTTCTGCGAGACGCGTTACCTTCGCGTCCTGGGTAGGAGACTATTCCCTGTGTTCCAGTCCAGGCTATCGAACGGCGATCGGATGTATCTCAGGTCTGCTTTTGATTTCGACGCCTCCACGTTGGAGGAGGTCTTCTACAACAACATCTACGAGAAGGAGTTCACCGTCAAGCCAGGTGACGTCGTCCTCGACGTCGGCGCCCACATTGGCAGTTTTACCTTGAAGGCGGCGAGAGAGGTCGGCCCAGCTGGACGCGTGATCTCCTTCGAACCATCTTCCGAGAACTTCGGCTTGTTGGGTCGGAACGTCGCGGCGAACTCCTACGCCAACATCAGGCTCTACAACGTCGCGGTCGGGAGCCAGCCAGGGACCGCGAGACTCCAACTCCACCAGAGGCGCGGAACGAACTCTCTCTATGCGCATTCCACCTCAGAATCAGTAGGAATGGAGGACGTTGAGGTAAGAACTCTGGATTCGGTGGTAAGGGAGCTCAACCTTGCCAGGGTCGACTTTATGAAAATCGACGTCGAAGGGGCCGAGCTCGAGGTGCTAAAGGGCGCGAAGGAGGTCCTGGCGTCTTTTCACCCGTCCATAGCGATGGAAACGCATGACTTTGGCCCGTCTGAAGCTGAGCTGACGGAGTTTCTCGTTGCGTTCGGATACGCCGCCAAGAGGGTCCCCTACCAGACGAGACTGCTGGGCCTCCTTTATGCGAAACAGGCGATGACATCTTGAGGGTTTTCGCCAGCATGATAAGAAAAGAAAGGTTGAAAGACGACCCAAAGAGCGGCAGCCATTATTCTAGGGGAAGGTGAACAACAAACCGTGGAAACTCCAGCTGTAGAAGTAGTCGACATAGTAAAGGAATACAACTCCAAAGTCAGGAAGATAACCAGCGCCGTCGAGGTCAGGGACTACTTCAACCTCCTTCGAGGAAAGAACCGGCAGACCATAACAGCCCTAGACAAGATCAACCTGACCATCCCCCCGGGTAAGGTATTCGGATTGCTTGGGCCGAACGGCGCGGGCAAGACCACGCTCATCAAGATACTCTCGACGCTGGTTCTCCCAGATGCGGGTTACGCCCTTGTCTACGGCACGGACGTCGTGAAACACCCTCGGGCGGTGTTGAAAAAGCTCCAAACCGTGCTCTCTGAGCACTTTGGGTTTGAGAGGAGGCTCACCGGCAGGCAAAACCTGGAATTCTATGCGACCCTCTATGGGGTGCCGCGCGAAATCGCTAAGAAGAGGATCGACGACTTGCTCGCATTCTGTCAGCTCACCGAAGCAGGCGACACCATGTTCCAAAAGTATTCGACCGGCATGACCAGGAAGCTGCTTGTCAGCAGGGCCCTGCTCACCGACGCCTCGGTCCTCCTGTTGGACGAGCCCACCAGCGGCCTCGACCCAGTCTCGGCTTCTGATTTCAAGATATTTCTCAGGAACGTGCTTGTGAAGGAGAGAGGAAAGACTTTGATCTGGGCGACGCACAACCTGTTCGAGGCCCAGCAAGTTTGCGACACCATCGGGGTCCTTAGGAAGGGACAGATCATGGCGCAGGGCACTCCATCCGAGATAAGGAACTCCATCGCCGAAAAGGTGAACCTGACGATCACGCTGCTGACAAACGGTTCAGGAAGTCACACCGAGGAATTTGAGAGAATCTCGCATATGGAGGGAGTGACAAAATTTGGAATGAGGAAAGAAGCTGACAATGCCAGCGTGTTGCTCGACATCGAGGCGACCAGGGACGTCAACTACAACAAGATCTTCGAGTCGCTCTCCACAATGGGGCTCAAGATAACGGCCCTGGAAGCGTCTCAACCCAGCTTGGAGGAGGCCTTCGTCAGACTCACCCGGGGAGACAAGAGATAATGGAGTTCCCCATCGAGTTCAGCAAGGTCTGGGCACTGACCAAGCGGGACATCTACAACTGGTCCACGTACAAGAGCAGCGCGATTACTACGGTAGTTGGTGGATTGATAGGAATAGCGGCCTGGGGTCTCGGCTCAACATTCGTGAACCGGCCTGTTCCTGAATACAACACCGACTACGTCTCCTTCCTGATCATCGGAGTTCTCATCTCGAACCTGGTGATACCATTCGGCAGTGGAGTCCAAAAGCAGCTCAATCCCTGGACTCTGGAGACCATCCTGATGACCGGTCTGAGGGCGCCCACGTTCATCTTGGGGACATCCCTTTGGCAATATGTCATCTCGGTGATATTCTTCATACCTCAGATTTTCATAGGAATCTATATCTTCGGTGCACACCTGGACGTCAACTACATCTCGCTCGTCGTCTCCATGTTCATCGC
>JAPCJN010000089.1:0-428 GCA_027886925.1 Nitrososphaerota archaeon | reverse complement strand
TTCTACTCTGATTATTTTCTGCTTCGCGATGATCTCGACTGGCATCAGGATGGTAACGAAGGTAACAGACCCAGTCACGTGGGGCCTGGCAATCGCAGCCTCGTTGCTGTCGGGCTTGAGCTTCCCCGTCGACCACCTGAACAACTATATCCCAGGACTTTCAAGCGTCTCTTGGATACTTCCTCAGACATGGATCTATCACGACATTAGGCTCGCCACCCTGGAAGCCGGTTCCCTCCTTGATCTGCAGATCCTCGTTCCGTTTCTGATTTTGCTAGCGTACGCTATGGTGCTTCTTCCCATCTCTGTATTCTGTTATCGGTGGGGTTTGAACAGAGCGAAGAAAGACGGCACTCTGGGTTGGATATAGGCGGGGCATCGAGACTCATACATGCAGAGACTCATACTCCCGTGGAGAACGGCCAAAG
>JAPCJN010000088.1 GCA_027886925.1 Nitrososphaerota archaeon | reverse complement strand
CCCTTGCAGCTGGACGCTGATAACGCAAGAGGGAGAAGAAGACTTGAAGATGCACGTCAAGATACACGTCGCCGACGCTCATCCCGGGACAGAAATGAGCGACGAGGATATCAGGAAAGCGATCAAGACAGTGTGACGCAAAGCCCGATTGGATGACCGACCTGGCAGGCGGGAGACGCGAGTCGTCAGTTACGCCGACGACGGCTGTGGGCAAAAAATTGGTTTGGCGACGAGGGCTCGAGGAGCTGCGCCATCGCCAGGCAACGCCCTGCCGATGAGTTCTGTCTCTATTCAGATGTCGAAGTAAAGGTAGAACTCGTATGGATGTGGCCTGGCAGAGACGGCCTTGTAGTTTTCCATCCCGAGGTCGATTATCGTTTCGACGAGGTCCTCGGTGAAGATGCCGTCGAGGAAACTGGAATCGCTCTTCAGGCTGTCGATCGACTCTAGAAGGCTAGTGGGCAGCTCCTTCACTCCGAGGGACTTCCTCTTCTGGGGTGTGAGCTTGTAGATGTTCTCGTTGACGGGGCTTCCCGGATCCATCTTCTTCTTGATCCCATCGAGTCCAGCCGCCATCATCGCGGCGAACGCGAGGTATGGGTTGGCCGATGGGTCTGGCGTCCTGAACTCCGCCCTCTTTCTCTTCTCCTCAGTGGGACCCTTGTGGTAGACAGGAATCCTGACGTTCGCGGAGCGGTTCGCCTTGCTCCATGCGACGTAGACGGGTGCCTCGTATCCGGGGACGAGCCTCCTGTAAGAGTTGGTCGTCGGATTGGTTATCGCGGTGAGCGCCCTGCTGTGCGCGAGGAGCCCTCCTACATAATATCGGCCGGTCTGGCTGAGCTCGGCGTAGGCGTCGTCTGAGTCGTAGAATGCGTTCTTGCTCCCCTTCCAAAGGCTCGAGGAAACGTGCATGCCCGAAGCGTTGTCGCCGAAGATCGGTTTTGGCATGATGGTGGCGATAAGGCCCCTCTTTGCCGCTACGTTCTTGATCACGAACTTGTAGCTCAGGCAGCTGTCGGCCATGGGAACGAGCGAGTCCCTGAACATGTCGATCTCGCACTGCCCTGCAGTGGCCACCTCGTGGTGGTGCGCGTCGTTGACGACGCCGAAATTGGTGTCCAGCATGTAGGCAACCTCGCTCCGGTAGTCCTGGAGAGTGTCTTGCGGAGGAACAGGGTAGTAGCCTTCCTTCCACCTGATTGGGAAGTTGGTGCCCCTCGACTCGACCGCGCTCTCGACCGACGTGATCTTGTAGCCCGTCGAGAACGGGTTGTGGACGTCCCACGTCGCGGAGTCGAAGACGAAGAACTCGATCTCCGGCCCCCAATAAGAGTCGGTGAAGCCGGCCGCCTTCATTTGCTCCTCGGCTTTCTGGGCCACGTATCTCGGGTCCCTGGAGAACCTGCCCTTTCCGAAACCCCAATGGATGTCGCAGATCAGCCTACCAGTCGGGTATCTCTCGTCGCCCCACGGGATCAAAGCGTATGTGGACGGGTCGGGGACGAGAAGCATGTCGGATTCGTAGATCTCAGCGAAGCCTTTGATGGAAGAGCCGTCGAGCTTTGCGACGCCCTTTTCGAAGATGTCCTCGTCGAGCATCGCGAGGGGGATGGTGACGTGCTGCGTGCGGCCAGGCACGTCCATGAACTGCAAGTCAACGAACTTGACGTCTTTTTCTTCGATCTCAGTCATGACCTGCTTCGAGGTCCTCTTCCTTGGGACCAAACCTTTGGCTGTTCTGTCGAAAGGCAACGTCGACGGGCTGACTGCGTATCTGATATAAGTTTTTTTGTTGCTGTTTGCGCTTGTTCACATATTCGTGACAAAACTTATCAAATGGTTGATGTGAAGCCAGCTGTCGGAGCAAATGCAACTAGACAACCTTGACAAGGCGATCTTGAAGGAGCTCATGGCCGACGCAAGGCAGTCCTTCAGGGACATCTCGAAGAAGACAGGTGCTTCCGTGGTCACCGTCGCGCAACGGGTGCGGAAGATGGAAAAGGGGGGCGTGATAAAGGGGTATTCTGTCCTGGTCAGCCACGAGGAGCTGGGATACGACATAACCACGGTCACCGAGGTGACCGTCTCGAAAGGGAAGGTGCTCGAGGTGGAGAAGGAGATCGCCAAGCTGGCTCACGTCTGCGCAGTCTACGACGTGACGGGCGAGGAGGACAGCATAGTAATCTCCAAGTTCAAGAACCGGGAGGAGCTCAGCAACTTCACGAAGGAGGTGCTCGCGTTGCCGCACGTCGAAAGGACCAATACCCACGTAGTCCTGAACACCACGAAGGAGGATTTCAGGAACCCCTACGTCGCCGAGTGAGCTTTGCGGCTTCTCGAGATGCGCGTCCACCCATTCATATACCTACGCCACGGTTGACGCCCTGACTTGCATGAAGAGAATTCACCGCTCCCCGGCTACCAGGTAGTCGTCGACGACGTGACGGGGGGAGAGATAGCGAACATAATCCGGGGATACATCGAGATAGACGGGGAGAAGATTCGGTTCAAGGGGATTGCTTATGGGCGCTACGGAGGGCAGAATGTCGCACCGAGGCTCTCTCCGCTCTCGAAGAGGAGGATCAAATCGGTGTTCGGGAGCGTTTCGAGGTTTGAGGAGGACCTCCAGCAAAAGCTCGTCAGGGGAGATTTTGAGGTCGTGAACGCGATCGACCCCAACGTAGGAAAGAAGGAGTGACCGTGACGTTGACAATGCACGCCTTCCTGATGCATCAGTTCGTCAGGAAGCAATTGACGTGCCGGCTTAGCCTTCCTCGACGACTTCCTCGATCTTCCTGACCCGGATTACGCTGTAAGACCGTAGCAGCCCGTTTTGCTTGTATCTTTTCATGTCGAGCCGCTTGGTGGATGTGAAACTGACGTGCGCGGACCCATCCGCCACGGGGATTCCTTCTCTGCGCATGATGTTATTGAAGGTCTCGGACGCCTTCACTTCTACGACATACTTGTATTCGGTGTCGGGCCAATCTCTACCGGGAGGAGACTCGCTCTCCTGCTCTTGACTCACTTTCCATCATCGGATGATGACTACGGTTTACCTTAAAGCGTGAGCAACATTGTTATGAAGCGGTTCGTTTTCCACCGAAAAAGCCCCTCCCGTCCCCTTTTGCACCGTTAGGGCGCACCGCGCTCCCCAGATAGAGTTTTATGGGTTCGTCCTTCGCGGGAATCTGTTTCTGGTTGTCATTGCTTGTGGGTCGTCGTAGACTGGGTCGGTTCGGGGAAGGTCAATTGTCCGGGTCGGCTCAATGGAGGCGGTGTGGAACCGGGGTCTCCGCCTCCTCATCCGCCGTCGTTTGCGCCGAGGCCAGGACGCACCTATGAACCTCATCGTTGGCGGGACGGGCTTTGTCGGCGGACATCTGGCGGAATACTTCTTTCAAGAGGGGGAGATATCGAAGGGGATGTTTCGAAAGGGTTCCCATCTCCGCGTGATGGACCAGTGCGGAATCCAGTGCCTCGAGGCGGACCCCCTGGACAGGGCTTCCCTGCACGAGCCGATGGAGATGGTGAACGTCGTCTACAACCTCGCGTCGCCGACGCCGGACCACGGAGAACATGAGGATTATTTGGAGATTAACACGAAGGGACTCCTCAACCTGCTGGAGGAGGCAGAGGAGCATGGCGTGAAGGACTTTGTCCACCTTAGCACGCTCGACGTCTACGGCTCCAAGAAGAAACGCGTCGGCGCGCCGGGAGATGTCGTTTCCCCGACCCATCCCTACCAAGTGGCCAAGCTCCGCGCCGAGAAGCTGATTCAGGATTTCGCGAAGGGAGGCGGCAAGGGGAGCGAGATGCGCGTGAAGATAGTAAGGGCCGCCAGAGCTACGGGTCCGCGCGACATGACGCTGGCGCTACCAATCTTGAAGATGATCGAGAGCGGGAAGGTCGTGCTGCCACCTGGGAGCGAGTCCCCGATGTCGTTCACCCATCCCAGGGACGTGTCGAAGGCCCTCTTCAAGGCGGCCTCGGCCGGAGAGACCGGGATTATCTACCAGGTGAAGTCCTTCGACTCCAGTCTGGACGACCTGGTCATGAGCGTCATGAAGGCTTGGGGGAAGAGCTCGCAGATAAGTCACGGCGGTTTCTTCTCGAAGACGACGCTGCCGCCCTACGCTTCCAGCCAGGTCAAGGCGGGCCTAATCCTGGAGAAGCAGGAGTCTTGGGGCTCGATATCCTATGCGCCGGAATACGACGTGGAGAGGACTGGCCGCGACATCGCCGAGTGGCGGAAGAAAGAGCCATGGCTCACCGAAGACCAGCGAGCATAGGCCGCATCCTCGGCGAAGTCAAGGTCATGGTTCGCGAGAGCAAGGACTCCAGGGCGACGGCCCTGTCTCAGCTCAAGGACGCTGAAGAAGGAGACCCGTTCAAGATCCTGATAGGCACGATTCTCTCTCAAAGGACCCGCGACGAGAGAACGACGATCGCTTCCAGGAGGCTGTTCGAAAAGTTCGGGAGCCCCGAAGCGCTGGCGAAGGCGAGCGTGGCGGAGGTGAGAGAGCTCATCAGGCCCGCGGGATTCTACAACATGAAGGCGAGGAGCGTGATCGCGGTCTCGAAGAGGCTCGTCGACGAGTTCGGCGGGAGGGTCCCCTCGGAGATGGAAGACCTGCTCTCGTTGCCCTCTGTGGGGCGAAAGACCGCGAATTGCGTCCTGGTCTACGGGTTCAACAAGCCGGCCATCCCCGTCGACACCCACGTGCACAGGATCTCGAACAGGCTCGGTTTGGTCGAAACAAGAACCCCGGAGGAGACGGAGGCTGAGCTGGCCAAGAAGGTCCCGCGGAGATATTGGTTAGCGCTCAACGAGTCGTTCGTCAGGTTCGGGCAGACTGTGTGCAAGCCAGTTGGACCAAGATGCGGGATCTGCACGTTGCGCGTCGATTGCAGGTATTACAGGGACGTGGTATCGCCGAAGCTGCGCGCCACCTCCAAGGCCCGTGGAGCCAGAACGTCAGCCTGAGGCTTCGTTCTGGTACCGGCCGCTGTAGAGCTCTTTCGAAGGGGCCTCGTTCCTGATGAAGACGAGCTGGATCAGGGCCTCGTCCTTGTGCACCCTCGCATCGAGTGGTGTGAATATCGTCTGCGTCGGCTCGCCGGAGTACCCGCTGTCGAAGACGGCGCTTTCTAACTTGATTATCCCCAACCTGTTCACAGTAGAACGAGGGAACGCGAACCCGGTGCAGTCTGCGGGGATGGAGACCTTCGGAAACCTCAGCTCGTAGAGGCGCCCCGAGGCGAAGTCGTAAAAACCGGCGGCGTCGGGATTGAGCACTTCCTTCGAGTCGGTCACCCTGCCGGACGCCTTCTCGACATATCCCCTCTCCTCTCCGTGAAGGTAGATCTTGGAATCGACGGGGATGGACTTTACCTCTTTCGGGGCGAGGTCGACGCCGTTGGGGTTTACCTTCCTATAGGAAGAGCAGAACTTGGCGACCTCGCTGCCGCTCAGGACCGACAAGGCATCGAGGACCTTCGAGCAGACGGATAAAAGCGAATCTCCTTTATTTCTTGGAAGCCCAGAGGATCGTTACCACTCCACCCGTCATCTCGTCTTCGCCGTCCTTCGAAAGCCGGTTTCCAGCGAGGGCCGCATCGACGTCCTCCTTCCAAGTCGTCGACCGGATCAATCCGGGCAGGACGCTGCATGTGAAGGCGAGCGACGGGTCCAGAGGCGAGACGAGCCTCCCGAAGGTCGGCATGAACCAATCCACGTAGAGGTTGAGCAAGGTCGCGAAGTAGCCATGGGGCCGAGTGAAGTCGTAGACCGCCATCTTTCCTCCCGGCCTTAGAACCCGTCCAAGCTCCTCGACGAACCTTGTTCCGTCACAATACTTGGGGACGTAGCAAGAGATGACGACTTCGAACGTGGATTCCCGGAACGGGAGATGCTCGGCGTCCGCGAGACCCAGCATGGACAGCGATCTAAGGGATTTCCCTTGTGCGAGCCGGATCATCCCGCTCGTGAGGTCTACGCCGACGACGTTGGATTCGCCCAGCTCGTAATCCTCCTCGAGGACGCCTGTCCCGCAGCCCACGTCGAGGATGCTTTCCGCTCCGCCCAACGCCAGCTTTTCGAGCATCCTGCGCTTCCATGTCCTGTCCTGACGCAGGGTCATCCAATCAAGGACCGAGTCGTAGGACCCGGAGAGGCCGCCGAATATGCTGCGAGCCAGCGCGTTTTTGGCGACCATTCCTCCACCGCAGGTTCGAGGAACGAAGCCGCTTCATATGTAAGCCCTTTGCGTTGCGCAAGAAATGGGTGGGTGGGCGGAGGCGCCACATGTCTTTTCTGACTAGCCGTAGACCGCGGTGACGGTAAGATTCGTAGGACCGCCAGGCTCGGACACCACGCAGAAACTGTTGGTCGTCCCGTCTGCCCACTCTGAGAAGGAGTGCGAGCCGTAGTCAGAGACAGCGACCTTGTCTGGCCGCCGCTGACAGAGACGAACCGAATCCCGGCATCGGGCGCATAACTGCCCAGGCGTTCGTGCCGCATCAGCGAGTCGTACTCGAATGGTTATTAGTCGAGAAACGCGAAAAGAGGCCGAAGACGAGTTGGAGACCCCGCCCGTCGAACCAGACCTGGTGGCACCCTGGAGGCGGAACGTCTGGGTGTTCGGTCTCAGGACCCCCTTCAGCCTGGTCTTCGTCGGCTGGGTTACGTTCGCCGAGGTGCTTTCTCCGAAGTTCAGCTTGGAAATCTACCTCTACTCCATGCTCGCCGTCTTCCTCGGGCTCGTGGTCGGAGCTCATTACATCGACATCGGGACGAGCCGTGAGAAGTTCTCACCGTTCTTTCCCAGCATCCCGCGTTCGATGCTGTGGATCGGGCTCCTGGCCGTAGTCGCCGGAGGCGTCGTCGGCGTCTACATGGCGCTCAGATGGAATCTCCTCTTTTTGGCGTTCGTCGCGGTCGAGGGCTTCGCGGCATACGCCTACCCGCGGGAGAGCCCGAAGGCCGTCCATTCGTATCCGGGATTCGGGCTGACATGGGGGACCGTCCCGTTCGTCGCAGCGTATTTCATCCAAAGCGGGAGCGTCGATCTGCTCGTGCTCGCCGTCTCGGTCTTCGTCGGCGTCAGCGTGGTGATGATGCATCATCTCGCCATCATGAGCAGAGACTCGCCCGGATGGAGGGACGCGCTATACTTGCTTCGGCTCTACAGATATTCGGTATACCTGATCTCGGTGATCGCGGTATTGGGAAAGTTCCTGGGCGTCTAGGTCTCCTTCCTTCTTGCCCAGATTACCGTCTTGCACCCATGGCAGACGAGCCCCTCGAAGACCACGCCCTTCTTGTCCCTGACCGGTTCGACGTTCATCATCGTCCCGCCGCACGAAACGCACTTTATGAGTGAGGGCGCCTGCAAGACCGTGCTCCAGTCCACCATGTGGTAGGTGTAATAGTAGAGGGCGGCGGAATCGTCAATCTCCAATCTTCTTCTCGAACGGTTGCACGGAGGCGAACCGCTATGGTTTAAACCCCACTTCATCGGTTCGCGTGTCGTCCAATGGAGAAACTATTTGCGAGGTCGGTCGAAGACGCGTCGAGACTCCTCAAGCTGACCGAGGACGACCACAAGCTCTTCGAGAGGGTCGAGTTCGAGAAATACATAGAGAGGAAGTTCAACGACAAGACGCCGGAGATCATCAAGAAGTACAACCTGATGGGGATCCCCATCTCGAAGAAATACGGGGGCGAGGGGGCTCGTCCTCTCGTCCACGCGCTCGCAATGGAGCGGTTCGGGCAGCTGGGCCTTGGCGTCATCACCTACGTCGACGTCCACCAGTCTCTGGGCAGCCTCACGGTCCAAGAGTGGGGGAATGAGGAGCAAAAGCAGAGATACCTGACAAAAGCCGCGACCGGCGAAGTGGTCTTCGCCTACGCGCTCACTGAGCCGGAGGCCGGCAGCGACCCTTCCACACTCAAGTCGACATTCAAGAAGGACGGGGACAACTACTACGTCACAGGGTCCAAGTACCTGATCTCTAACGGCTCGGTGGCCAACAAGCTCATAGTCTTCGCGCTCCCGGAGGGCCAGCCGAAGGGGATGACCGCGTTCCTTGTCGACAAGGATGAACCGGGATTCACCGTCGACATGAGGATGGAGGAGAAGATGGGGTTGTTCACCTCAGACACGTCGTTGCTCTCTTTCGACAATGTCAGGGTGCCCAAGGAGGACGTCCTCGGAGAGGAGGGGAGAGGGCTCGCGGTCGCCTACGCGGCGCTGCTCAACGGCAGGATGGGGATAGCGTCGGGCTGCCTCGGGGTGATGGAGGACTGCATCAACCAGGTAAAAGAGAGGGTGACCTCAAGGACTCAGTTCGGCAAGGCCATAGGAAAGCACCAGCTCATACAGAGGCACATCGCGACCATGGTCGCCAACCTCGAGTCCTCGCGTTGGCTCGTCTATCAGGTCGCGCTCAAGAAGGAGGAGTATGACAACAACCGCGGAAACCTGGAGTTGAGGACAGAGGTCGACAGGGCGAGCGCCGTCGCGAAGTATGTCGCTTCTAGGGCAGCCTACAACACCGCGGACGCGGCGGTGCAGTGCTTCGGAGGGTTCGGTTACTCGATACTCTCGCCCGTCACCAAGCACCTGCTGGACACTCGCGTCGCCAGGATCTACGAGGGGACGGACGAGATCATGGAGCTGAAGATAGCCTCGACCGTGCTGGGGAGAGAGTTCGAGGCCTACAAGTGAGTAATTGTTGAGTGTCCGAGCAAACAGGGATCGGGGGCCTAGACGTAGTCCAGGAGGGTGGGCGCCTTCTTTGTCTCCTTGCTCTCGGACTTTGCTTCGTCCTTGTCGTTTTCTTTTGTCGTGGTGACCAGGCTCCTCATGAACCTCTCCTTGTGCAGGCTGCTGTAGTAATAGGCCTCGTCCACCGTCCCCTCCGCGAGGAGCACTATGACGCTCCCCGGCCTTGTCCTCCCGGTCCTGCCCTTCCTCTGGATAGCCCGGATCTCCGAAGGGACCGCCTCGTAGAAGACGACGAGGTCGACGTCTGGGACGTGAAGGCCTTCCTCTCCGATACTGCTGCTCACCAGGACGTTGAACTCTCCCCCGCCGAACCTTTCGAGGACGTCGGTCTGGCGCGCCTGGTCCATGCCCTCGCTGTCCGTCTTGTTCGCCTGGCCTACGAACCTGCTCGAGCTGACCCCGTCCTTGGCCAGCCTGTCGACTATCGATGCGATGGTGTCCCGGTACTGTGTGAATACGATTATCCGAGAGTCCGCCTTGCTCGCTAG
>JAPCJN010000087.1:5965-9308 GCA_027886925.1 Nitrososphaerota archaeon | reverse complement strand
GCCGAAACAGCAAGAGCTCTTTGGGTTCTTGCGCCTTGCGCGTTTAACAGGTTGGGCCATGGGCTATCGCGAAAGCCACATTGCTCCGTTGAGAGCGAATAGGAGAGTGCCCATCTAGCTCCCTAGCTAGATCGACATAGGAGAACCTTCTGGATCACCCAGGTTTGGCGAAATCGCGAGCGAAGCTTTATTCGGAACTCGCCGCGCCCGGCGTCAATTTATGGTGCCTCGCAGATTCGAGTACTACGCCCCTGCCACCGTCGCAGAGGCAGCCCTATTGTTGCGCGAGCACGCGGGGGACGCGAAGGTGCTCGCCGGAGGGATGAGCCTCATCCCTTTGATGAAGATGAGGTTGGCCTCGCCGGGCCACATAGTCGACATAAACCGCATCAGCGACCTCGAGTACATCAAGGAGAGCGAGGACAAGAAATCGCTCCTGCTAGGTTCCCTCGCGAGGCACCACGCGATCGAGTCGTCTCCGCTGGTCCGGGATAGGGCTCGGCTCCTCGCGGAGACAGCGTCGCTGATCGGGGACCCGCAGGTCAGGAACCTCGGCACCATCGGCGGCTCGCTGGCCCACTCTGACCCCAGCGGAGATTGGGGAGCGGCGATCATCGCGATGCGGGGGTCGGTCTCGGTCGTCGGGCCGTCGGGTGGAAGGATGGTGCCGGTCGACGAGTTCCTGCTGGACACCTTCGCGACCGCGTTGATGGAGGACGAGATAATCACCGAGGTGATCGTGCCGTTTCCTCCGGGACGCCGTAGCGGTGGAGCCTATCAAAAGTTGGAGAGGAAGGCGGGGGACTTTGCGACGGTCGCTGTGGCAGCCCAGGTCTCTTTCGATGAAAAAATGGTCTGCACCTCCGCTGGGATCGGGTTGACGGCGCTGGGGCCGAAGAACCTGCGCGCGGTCGGCGCTGAAGAGGCGCTCCTGGGCCGGGAGGCGACCGACCAGGTGATTGAAGAAGCGGCGGCGGCTGCGGCAAGAGAGTGCTCGCCCACTGATGACCCTCTTCGCGGTTCTGCGAAATACAAACGCCAGATGGCGGTGGTCTTCACAAGGAGGGCACTTCGGAGCGCCGTCCAGAGGGCCCGGGCAGGACGTGGAGGCAAGGACAAGTGAACGCTGTCCGCGTCGGCAACCGGCACCGCATCTCTGTAACGGTCAACGGACGGGAGTACTCGGGCGACGTCGAGCCCCGGCTACTCCTCGTCGATTTCATCAGAGAGAACATCGGACTGACCGGGACGCACGTGGGGTGCGACACGACAAACTGCGGGGCGTGCACGATCATTTTCGACGGCAAGTCGGTAAAGTCATGCACCATGTTCGCTGTCCAGGCCCACGGCCGCGAGATAACGACCATCGAAGGGTTTGCGAAAGAAAACGGCGATTTGCACCCTATCCAGAAGGCGTTCTGGGAGAATCACGGCCTCCAGTGCGGGTTCTGTACCCCTGGCATGATAATCCAGGCCGCTTGGCTTCTCGGCGAAAACCCTGACCCTACGGAAGGGGAGATCCGTTGGGGCCTCGCGGGGAACCTTTGCCGCTGCACTGGATATCAAAATATTGTAAAATCAATCCAGCAGGCTTCGAAGGAGATGCGCGAAGGAAAGTCACGCAGGCGCTGACTGACTAGCCTTTACGAGCGTCTCCCGCGTCTGAGGCCTGTGTGCCCGCCCATGACGATACATGTGGATGTAGCAGTACTTGGCGTCGCATACGTGACATGTGAAAAAGTACTCTTTCCCGAGGGCGCGTCCGCAAAAGCTGCAACTAGTACTCCTGCTCACCTTTGGGTCGGGAAGCATGTCGTTGCTCATGCCAATACCAGTAATCTGTTACAGTTTGTCCTGCCTCTTAAGCATAGATATTGGAATATCGGAATAATCGGAGTTATATTACAAGATTTGCAACATTCACCCATTTGCGTTTTCAGCGTTTTCACGTAACCGCTTGACGACGGATGTCCAGGCAAGCGCGCAGTTTTCAGGGGAGTATCCGCCTCCTCCCAACGCGACCAACCTTCCCTTCGATACCTGGTGGGAGACTTTGTGAAGTATTCTTGTGACGTTGGAGTGGACGTAATCCGAATAGGTCAGGCCTCCGAGCGGGTCGCCCGCCAAACCGTCGGCGCCGCACTGCAGGATGATGAACTCGGGCTTCGCCTCGAACGCGAATTCTTCAAGCCTTGGCAGGATTTCCCTGACCCTTTCGTCGCCCTCGCCCGGGAGCAGGGGGACGTTGAACTTGGTCCCCGCAGCCTTCCCCTCACCCCTTTCCGAAGAGCTGCCAGTTCCAGGATAGATGTAGGTGCCGTCCTCGTGGATGTCGAAGATGAATACCTCAGGGTCGTCCTCATAGGGGTAGAAGACGCCGTCCCCGTGATGGACGTCGATGTCCACATAGAGCACCCGGCGCATCCCTCGTCGCCTCAGGAATTCGATGGCGACGCCGATGTCGTTGAAGACGCAAAAGCCCGCCGAACGGTTGGGCCTGGCATGGTGGAGGCCCCCGACGGGGTTGAACCCATGGTCCAGCCTCCCGTCCAGGATTTGCCCGACGCACGCCAAGGTCGAGCCGACCGCAAACGCGGCCGCATCCATCACGCCCTTGAACGCTGGCGTGTCTCCCTGGTCGAGGGCCCCATAACCCAGAGCTGAAGCTTTTCGCACGAACTCGACGTGCTCCTTGGAGTGGAAGAGCTCGATGACCTGATCGTCTGCCTTCTCGGGGTTGACCACGACCTCCCCCAACTTGAGCCTCGCGAGCTCTTCCCAAAAACGGACCACCCTGCTGGAGTTGAAGGGATGAGGAGGAGGAAAGGAGTACGCGAGCAACTCGTCGCCCTTGGCGACGCCTACCCTGCATGAGCTCGATTCGACCAAGGGGGAACCTGACAATTAGGGGCATCTCATATTTTGGTCGCGAGGGCAGACACGGCAGACCTCAGCGAGTCGGCCCCTTCCCTCACCAGCTCCGTCTGCCTGACTATGCCCATGCCTTTCAAGAGCTCCTCCGAAATCAGCCGGTCTGGGCCCGTGGTCAGTTCCCCCACCACGTTCGAATAGTCGGGGTCCTTGTTCAAGGAGTAGCAGTGCAGCGCCTGAAGGTCCAGCATGGTCCTGACGACCTCGTATCCGAGATACGAGTAGCACTCGATGGCCTCCAGCGAGTCGAGGAGCTCGACCGCCTTCGACCGCACGACGGCGATCGCGTCGTCCACCCTGTACCTTCCGAACCTGAGGGCCATCGACGCGTCCATGGCCGTGGTCCTCAGGACGTCATAGAGGACGGCGATCGCTTCCAGGCGGTTCTCGCAAGAGGCCCTCGAGGCCAGCT
>JAPCJN010000087.1:0-5955 GCA_027886925.1 Nitrososphaerota archaeon | reverse complement strand
CCTCGGTCCACTCCTTGAAGCTGACCGTCTTCCTCTTGGAGAGGCCCCTCATCTGGGCGAAAAGGTGGCTGGGAGAAGGGATCTGGGCGTTGGAGAAGATCTCAGAGATGCAAAAGTCGATCGCGGCCGACGAGAGCCAAAAGTCCGCCTCGGGCAGGTTGCGCACGGCGTTCTCGTCGACCCTCCCGAGGGCCTTTAGGGCCGCGGCAAGGTGGGACTCGGCCGCTCTCGCGCAGTTCTCCTTGAACCTCCTCTTGCAGTTCGCGATCGTGCTGGCAAGGAGCAGGGACCCGTCGCGGAGGACGGCCGCCTTGGCGAGGGAAGCGCTCAGCTCCTGGTCGGGGGCGCGGAGCTCCTTCTCGGACTTGAAGACTATCTCGGCGTAATAGTCTCCCGCCCGCACGAACTTCGGCGGCGTAGGGTCTTTGCTGACCACTAGGAGGTCGTATTCGCAGCTGTTCCTGCTTATTCGCGCCGCGTGGCAGCCGAGTATCGCGACCTCGTTCGACGGATAGGTCTTGAGGACGCTCAAGATGGTCTGCGTGTTCGGGTCGGTCTGGGGGGTGGAAGCCCAAGCCGCGGCCCTCCTCTTCGGACTCCTGGTGTTCGTTTCGCTCATCTGGCAGGTCAGTCCAAGATCAGGGCCTTCATGCACTGTTGCTCGCCTGCCGCGGCGAACGCCTTCTCCGTCTCTGCGAGCGGAAACCTGTGGGTGATCAAGTCCGAGACGGCGATGGAACGGTCGGCCAAGAGCTTCATGGAGGCTTGGGTCTCCTTCTCGCTCGACGCGTAGCTCGTGACGATCGACGTCCCATTCAGGAAAAAGTGTGCGAGGTCGATCGTCACCGTGGCCCCTCTCTTGGGTGCCCCGAACAGCAGCACTCTCCCGCCCCTGGCGACGGTCTTGGTGGCGTCCTCGAAGGCGGCGGTGCTCGCGGTAGCCACCACCACAAGCTCAGGTCCGCCTGGCATCGCCTCGGCGATGGCCTTTTCCTTTTCTCCCTTGTTCACAGGATTGAAGGTGTACTCGCATCCGACCTTTCGGGAAAACGAGTTCCTATACTCGCTCACGTCGCCCACGGCGACCTTTTCCACTCCGTAGTAGTGCCGCAACAACTTGAACAGGAGCAAACCGGCCGGGCCGGCGCCGTATATCAGGGCCGAGCGGGCGCTCGCCGCTTGCGCTGTCTCGAGGCCCAACACGCAGCAAGAGAGGGGCTCGATGAAACTGGCCTCCTCGAACCCCAGGTCGTCCGGCAGCCTCAGGATCGCGCCTCGTTCCACGTTGAAACGCGGGACGATGTAGTGCTCTGCCAGGCCGCAGGGGACAAGATTGTGTTTTGCGAACTCCGCGCAGTAGGTCGTCTTCCCGCGCTTGCAGATGTCACAGGAGAGGCAAGGGACGTGATGGTGGGTGAACACGCGCGTCCCTCTGGAGACCCCTGAGACCCCCTCGCCGACCTCCTCGACGACGCCGACCGTTTCGTGCCCCAGTATCTTCGTCGTGATGCCGACGCCCTGCACCTTCTCGAGGTCGGTCCCGCAGACGCCTGAGCACTTTAGTTTTACGAGGACCTCTCCTTCACCGGGAGACGGATCGGGGACGTCGGCCAGTTGAACGCCGCCGTTTGGGGGGACTAGGGCCGCTTTCATGCTTCGTTGCAATAGCTCTATTCGACGCGGGCTATAAGCGCACGCACGCACGCGGTCGCCTCTGCGATGCGCTGGACATCTTCGCCACTTCGAGCAGGTCCAAGCTGGGCGGCGAAGAGCCTGGGAAGCCGTCGTCTTCAGAGACGTCGGCGCATATTCTTTCGTGATCGGCTCGCAGTTCCACTACCAACCCAAGCGTACATACTTTTGCGAACGGCCCAGGGAAACCACGTCGTGGCCC
Source organism: Nitrososphaerota archaeon (assembly GCA_027886925.1). The sequence continues at coordinate 4,061 of JAPCJN010000087.1, read as the reverse complement.
GTAAAGGGCAGGACCTGGACGAGCTCTTCGTCGAAGAAGGCGGCGACCTGAGCAACGCCCAACGCGACTCGAGAATAGGGCCTCGTCGCTCGATTTCCGCCTGAACGGGTCGCGCCCCAAAAATGCGGCGTTCGTTCTTCTAAAGACATCAGGCAAGAGTCAAGGCGGTAACGCCAGAAATCCTTCTTGTCATGACCGCGATAACACAGGCGCGGCAGGCGACGGCGCCGATGGATTCGTTCTTAGTTGGAAGAAAGGACTCTCTGCATCACGGTCTTGCCGATCAGAGTCCCCATCGAGCCCGCCTTTGCGTCCTTCTCCGTGAACCTGCAAGAATCCCGCTCTCCGGCGCTGGAGAGGCCCGTTATCAAGAGGGGCACGGGGTCGGCAGAGTGCATCTTGAGGATGCAAGGCGTGGAATGGTCGCACGAGACGGCTAGCCGCGCGTCTTCCTTCAGGCCCTCGAACTTCTCTCCTACCGGCCCGAAGAATTCCTCGTCGATTTTCTCGATGTTCTTCTTTTTGCCAGGGGCGTCTCCGTCATGGCCGAACTCGTCTGGCCCTTTGATGTGCGCGTAGACGACGGTGCCGTCTCTGAGCTCTCGATTGAAGAGCCGGGCCTTCACGGCGGCGTCCGCCTGGTCTTTCACTTTGACCATCTTCATCTTCAGCAATATCGCGATGCCGACCTCTGCAGGCATCTCGACGAGGGCCACGCCCTTGTATCCGTGCTTCTCCTCGAAAGAAGGAAGGGCGGGGACGAACGACCCGGCGTCTCTGAAAATCAGCATGTTGGCGGCTTTCTTCCCGTTCCTCTTCCTGTCTTGATTCACCCTGGCCTCGTCGAGCACTTTCATCGACTTTGAAGCGAACTCGTTCACCAGCTCGGCGGCCCTCTTCGACGCTGCGGTCTTTTCGAGCGGCGTGCTCGTCTGGATCGCCTCGACCGCCTCGGTGGCCTTCGCGGCCCCGAACCCGTTCGTCCGGATGTAGCCTGGGTCGGTGTTCGAGATCTCGCCCGAAAGCGGGCTGTCCGACCTGATCACCACGACCGCCCTGTGGCCGATGGTGCTCCGAACCTCGAAATCGGCGTCGGTGAGTTTGACCTTCTTGAGCTCCTCCTCGAGCATGGAGGCTTGGTCGTCTGTGATGTCCCTCCCGGCGCGTCTGTCCACTATCTTGCCGTCGGACGCCGTCGCGAAGTTGGCCCGAAGGGCGAGGTCCCCGTCCCTGACGGGTATGCCAGCGCCGATGGACTCGACCACCCCTCTGCCCGGGTATCCTTTCGCAAAGGAGTAGCCCAACATGTTGAAGACTGCGATGTCGGATTCAGGGGAGATTCCCCTTCGGACCGTGATGACCCGTCCCATCGTTCCCATACGGGCGATGGCGTCCAGGTTCGGCGTGTACGCTGCCTCCAGAGGAGTCGTGTAGTTGAGCGCGGGAGCCGGCCTGTCGCTGCAGCCGTCGAGCAGAACGTAGCCGACCTTCCTGTCGCGCGGCTCTGATGTAATGGAGGCCTTCCTGTTCAAGACACAGCTCGCTGGTTAATGTCGCATCAGTAGCCCAGATATAACTTTGCGCAGCCGGGCTCTGGTAACTCTTCGGGGCGTGGGCGATTTTATTCGATTCCAAAGTAAACTAGTCGTTGCGAGCCACAAAGTGCGTTACGCAATCACATTCCAGCGAGCTACTCGCCAACCTGCTCGCCGAATGCCTCAGCATGACCTGTAGCGCAATCAACTACGCCAAAGAGCACGGTATCGATAACCGCAGAGGGATGAAGAGGTTCTACCAGACGCTGAAGGCAATTCGATTGCCTTCGTGTTACAAGGTCGCGTCGATAACGCGGGCCTGCGCCGTCCTCAAAAGTCGCAAGAAGAGCGAAAGGCGAGGCGTCACGGTGAGGCATCCTCGACCTCTAAGGCCAGGGGTATGCATCGTCTCCGGCTTCTTCATCACGATGAAGGGGAGGCTATTCATTCCCTTGAGGCGAGGCGAGTATTTTGACACGCAACTCAATTCGTATACGCTGAAGGAGCTCGCTAAACGGGAGGTCAGGAGCCTCACCATAACTCCCGACTCGCTCTCGTTCTGTTACTCCGAGGACATCGAGGCGATACCCGTCACGAGAGTGTATGGCGTGGACAGGAACGAGAAGAACATCACGTTCGGGGATAGGGAGACGGTCACGCGAGTCGAGATGATGAAGGCCGTCAAGATAAGGCAGACGACCAGACAGATAGTCGCCTCGTTCAAGAGGAACGATGTCAGGATACGAAGGAAGCTCGCTCGCAAATACTGGAGGAGAGCCGACCACAGGACCGACCAGATCCTCCACGCAGCCACGAACTTCATCGTCGGCAGCGCGTCGAAGGACGGGGCCGCGCTCGCCATCGAAGACCTCGCAGGCATCAGGAGGATGTATCGCAGGGGGAGTGGTCAAGGAGCGGACTACAGGTTCAGGCTCAACTCGTGGCCCCACTGGAGGGCGAAGAAGTTGCTCGAATACAAGGCAGCCTGGAAGGGGGTGACGGTACTCCCGCTTACAAAGTCTGAGGCCTACGGCTCCTCGTCGGAGTGCTCGGCGTGCGGGGAGAAGCTCCGCGGCCCTGTAAAGGGCGATGCTGGACACGCGAGGATGCTATGGTGCCAGAGGTGCAAGGTGTGGATCGACAGGGACGTGAACGCGGCCCTGAACCTATCCGCAAGGGGGCGGTCGAGGTTCGACCGTTCCCTTCCTTCTCGGCCGGAGACGAAGGAGGAGAGTCGCTCGCAACAAGCTGCTACCTCCATCGGTCCGACCGAGAAGGAGAAAGGGCGGGCAGGTGAAGCGATGACGGGGAACGGGACGACTACCCTAGTCCTCAGAGTCGATGCCAGCAAGTTGACTCATAGGCGTGAGCCGAAGAGTTAGCAGAACCGCAGCCCAAAGAGGTAATATAATGTTCGTGGGAGGAGAGACGCCATCTATGGTCGAGATAAGAAAAGACTACTTCACCGACAAGCTCTCCGTGGTCCCCCACGACAGAGCGGCCCGTTCCCATTTCAAGTCTCTCTCAGACCACGACGGAAAGTGCCCGTTCTGCCCGGGCAACGAGGAGATGACTCCGCAGGCGGACCTCGTCCTCGTGAAGATGGGTGACACGCTCGTAAAGCAGACCGACTCTGAGGGCGACCCGGTCAGGGGGTGGATCGTGCGGGTCTTCCCCGACAAGTTTCCGATTTTCACCCCCAACGCGGCGCCTTCCTACGGGGAGCCTCCCCACTACAGCGAGCCTGCGATCGGGCACCACTACATCTTGGTCGCGACCCCGAATCACGACCTGGCCTTCCCCAAGTTAGACATAGACCAGTGGACCAACGTGCTCGCGACTGTCCAGGACAAGACGAGGTGGCTCTATGCTCAGCGCGGAGTGGGTTACGTGATAATCTTCATCAACCAAGGCAAGGCCGCAGGGTCGCACATCGACCGTGGAGGCGGAGGCGGTGACCGTCCAGAGCTCGTTGAACGAGCTAGGGGTATGCCCGATGTGTCAAGTGGTCGCCGCCGAGACGGGAGGGCCGAGGCAGATCCTGTCGACCGACTATTTCATCGCGTTCGCCCCCTGGGTCTCGGCCCACTCCTATGAGTTCTGGATCTACCCCAAGCACCACCAGATCAGCATGCTGAAACTCTCTCAAAAGGAGCTGAAGGACCTGGCGCTCATCCTTCGCTCAACGCTCGGCGGGATGACAAAGGTCCTGGGCGACTGTGGGTTCAACCTCGTGGTCCACAATTCTTCAGAGAAGAAGACCACCAAGCAGATCCATTGGCACTTCGAGGCCTATCCCCGGGTCTCCAACTTCTCAGGCCTCGAGCTAGGTTCCGGGGTGTTCGTGAACGAGGTCTCTCCCGAGGTCGCGGCCGAGCAGCTGGGGGCGGCGAGCAGGAGAGAGCTCGCGCACCTAGTCGGCATCACCTAGGTGGCTACGGGCCGGCGACCGTCGACTTTAGCCTCTCGATCAGCTTTATCGTGGAAGGGTCGACGCCCCTTAGTATCGCCGCGTAATACGTCGCG
>JAPCJN010000005.1:37531-42101 GCA_027886925.1 Nitrososphaerota archaeon | reverse complement strand
CCCTCCTCCCTGGTGCTGACGCCGAGGATCTCGAGCGTCTCTTCGTTGAGAGCGCCCTTGTGGAAAAGGAGTTCCCGGTGGGACCTCATCTCTTTGAGGCTTGAGACTCCCATTAGCTCCATGATCATCTTCATCTCCTCCGTCCAACCCTTCACCATGTTGGCGAGCCAGATGACCGACTGGTCCATGGAAAGGGTCCGGACCGGGCTGTCTGAGATCTTGTTCGTGAGTATTGCGGGACAGAAGCCGAGATGGCACTTGTGGACCATAAGGCACCCCAGGGCCAGGAGCGCTCCGGTGCCCACGCTGGTGATGTCGGCCCCGAGCGCTATCAGCTTCAGCGAGTCCTCGGGCGTGCTCACCCTCCCGGCCGCTATGACCGTGAAGTTGTCCCTCAACCCCTCGCGCCTCAGGATCGAGTCGACCGATGCTATCGCAAGCTCGATCGGGACTCCGACGTTGTTCTTGACAACGGACGGGGCGGCTCCGGTGCCTGCGCCCGCGCCGTCGATGATTATCCCGGCGGCGCCCATCCTAGCCACCCCCGACGCGATGTAGGGTATGTAGTTCGTTGCGCCGACCTTCACGAAGACTGGCTTCCTCGTCGCCTCCTTGAGGCCTAAGATCCGCTGGCCAAGGTCTTCTATCGAGTAGATGTCATGGTGCGGCGCCGGCGAAATGGCGTCCGTCCCCAATGGGATCCGCCTCGTCTCCGAGATAGGCTTCGTCACCTTGACGCCGGGCAGGTGACCGCCGATTCCAGGTTTCGCGCCCTGGCCTATCTTGATCACCACCCCCTGGCCCTTTGAGAGGGAGCTCGAGTCTACGCCGAACCTCGCAGATGCCCACTGGACCGTGATTCGGCTGCATTCGGCCACCTCCTTGAGCAGCCCGCCCTCTCCGGTGCCCGCCATTATCCCCGTCATGTCCGCCGCCCTTGCGATCGCCGCGTTCGGCACCCCAGACAAGGCCCCGAATGACATGTCGCCGAGATACATCGGCGAGGAAAGCATCAGGGGAGAACCGGCAGCGAACTGGACCGAGGTGTCGGCGGCTCCTCTTGGCGAATCCCCGTGTTTCAGATAGATGTTGTCAAGCGCCCTTCCAGTCCTTTCGCTCTCGGGCAACCAGAGCTCTTCGGTGGCGCGCCCGCTCTCCGCGAGCAACCTTATGTGAAGTATCTTCCATCGAGTCCAGAATTCTCTGGTCCTCGAACTCGGAAGGGGCATGTAGCTTTTGAGTTCGACGGTTTTCCTTTGAGCAAGACTGGAAATCTCTAACCACCGGATACCTATAAGAGAAAAGTAGTGGTGCTAACTGGATAAAAACGTTACCCAAAGCGTATGTAAATCGCGGTTTTTGGGTTGTTTTCAGTCTGCGGCGACCCGACGAAAAACCGGGCCTCAGGTGAAAGGGGGGAGGTCTGGGCTCGCCAGCAGTCCTATGAGATAGAGGGCGGAAAAAATCGCCTCTTCGGACCTTGCTGTCACGACGTTCTGCTCCGGAAAGAGGTTCACGACGTAGCTCACCTTGTCACGAAGGTCCTTGCCCAGTATCTCGAAGAGGCCTCTCGAAGGAGGGCCGAAGAGCAGCGTCACCCCCTTTGCGCTGCGCAGGTCGACCCTCAGTTCCTTGATGACCCGGGCGATAGGGTCCCCGTGGCGCGAGGTGGCGATTCTGAGGGGGAAATCGGCTCCGCTCAGAGCGCTTCCGGTGGCCACCTCCACCTCATACCCCCAGTAGACGGGGATCTCGCGGCGGTCGACCGCGAGTCCGTCCACCCTCGACTTCGATGCGGACGTTATCTTGATCGTCAGGCGTTTTTGCGGCGCATCCTTCCTTCCGAGCTGGACAGGGATGTCGAGGCCCGCGTCCACCGAGAACCCGTCCGCGAGGACGACGCCCTCCCTGTATTCTCCTGGTCGCAGCCTCTCCAGGGGTACCTTCGCCTTGTGGGAGGGAATCCGGAGAGGCGGGAGGAGTCCGGCGAACCTTAGCTCCTCGTCGAGTGGGAAAATCCTCTTGCGGAGGTATTGGGGCGTCTCCAGGTATTCGAGCACCTTCTTCATGAAGCGGGATTCGCCCCTGCCCCTCTGGTCGTGAAAGATCCTGACCGAGTCGATGCCGAAGATGGAGCAATACCTTGCGATCTGCCCGAGCTTGATGGTCTTGTCACGGAGCGAGTCGTGCTCCTCGAGGATGGTGTCGGGAATCGCGATGCAGATCCGCTTCCCTGCGAGGGTCATCGAGGGAGGTCGCTCATCGGCGACCACAATATGAGGTGTATGTTTTATCTGCTCCGGACCCGAGCCACAGACCCATGGGGACCCCGGAGACGCCTGCTCAGAGCGACAAGGCCCGCATTGAGTATGAGCTCCGAGGCAAGACGCTCAAGGTCTACCTCTACGTCCTGAGACAGGGGAAACCCGTCGGGGTCAGGGAGGTGCAGAGGGAACTGGGGTTCTCGAGTCCCAGCGTGGCCTACCACCATATCGAGAAGCTGTCCAGGCTCGGCATAATCGAGCAGGACAAGATGGGGGACTACTTCCTGACGAAGAAGGTCGACCCGGGGATACTCCAGGCGTTCGTCAATGTCGGGAAATTCAGCCTCCCAAGGCTCGGCTTTTATGCCGTCTTCTTCAGCACGGTCGCCATCGCTTACATAGTAGAGAACTATAACTTCCTAGACCTTTACGCCCTCGTCGGGACTGTCGGGGGAGCAGCCGCTTTCTGGTTCGAGGCGGCCAGATTATGGAAGAGGAAGCCGTTCTAGATGTTAGAACTAAGTAACCCCGATGGGACTAGATGCTGGTAAAGATGCTGGGAGCTAAGAACGGCGGCTTTTTCGCGGGGGCGATGGGCGGTCTATTGTTCGCGCTGCTCCTCGTAGGCGCGGTTTCCCTGCTGCCCCAACACAGCTCGCCGCTTCAGGCCATGACGACGACCACTCAAGACCACGCAGGAGCGGCTTCCGCGCCGGAAAAGGCCGCAGCCACCTCGGCCACAAGCTCCAGCCCCGCTATCTCCGGCCCCACAGTGAGCAGCGTCACCATGGTCGCTGGAGGATCGACCACGTCAACCGTCACGACAACTGCCGTAACCACCGTCGGCGCAGGGTCGACGGTCACAACCATCTCCTCGGCAACATCGACTTACACTGCGGTATCGACGACCACCGTCGGCGGTGGGGCTGGGGCGACCGTGACGGCAACTGGTTCGTCCACTAGAGCCTCAGGAGGCCAAGCCCCTTCCGCCGCTTCGACCGTCACGATTTCCGCGACAGTGACGGCGACCCAGACAGCGACGACGACGACGGTCACCGGAGCTGGTGCCGCAGTTACGACGACTGCGACGACGACGGTCGCCGCGGGCCCTCCGACTACAGCGCAGGCGAACGGGAGCCCCCCGCAGTCCGCCATAGGCGGGCCATCAACCGCGACGCTTAGTGCTGGGAGCAGTTTCAACAATGGCACCCAGATGCACGGGCCTAGTTCTCTTATCGCGAACCTTCCCGGGCAGACGGTGGAGGGCCTCCTCGCGACGTTCTCCCCCCTGGTGGTCGGATTGCTGGTCGCGGCGTTGATCTACGGCACCTATCTGAGGCGCCAGGATTCTGAGTAACCGATTATCTCTCTGTTACGAGACGACGGTCTGCGACTGTTCTCTGAGGAAGGTGAGCAGGTAGCTGGGGCCGCCTATCCCCTTCCCGGTCGACCCGCTCGCCTTCCATCCCACGAAGGCCTGCGGTCCTGGCCACGCGCCCGTGGTGGCACCGCCGCTTCTGTTGGCGTAGACCACCCCGAACTGGATGGCGTCCATGAACTTCGCGATCTCCTTCTTGTCCTCTGTGAAGATACCCGCGGTCAGGCCGTAGTCGGTGTCGTTCGCCTTTTGGAGCGCTTCGTCAAGGGTCTTGAACTCGGTCACGACGACTAGCGGGACGAAAAGCTCCCTCTTGAAGAGAGGGTGGTCGCTCGGCAGGCCCGTCACGACGGTCGGCTGCACATAGTAGCCGGTCCCGAGGGCCCCCTCGGTAAGGGAATGTCCGCCGAAGACCACATTTCCACCGTCCTTCTTGGCTTCCTCGACCGCTCTTGTGAACGTCTCGACCGCGGCCTCGTTGATGACGGGCCCCATGAAGGCGGCCTTCTCCCTCGGGTCCTGCACTTCGAGCGTCTGTAGCTTCGCCTTCAACATTTCAAGGAACTGGTCCTTCACCGCGCTCTGGACATAGACCCGGGAGTTCGCGCTGCACTTTTGTCCGCTGTATCCGTAGGCGGCCCTGACGACCCCTTCGACGGCCTTCTTCAGGTCGGCCTTCGCTGTTATTATGGACGGGTTCTTACTGCCCAGCTCCATCAAGACTGGCTTGATGTAGGGCTGGTGAGATATGAACGCCCGATAGAGGTTCATGCCGACCTCCTTTGAGCCGGTGAACGTGATCCCGGCGACGGCGGGGTTCTCGGTGAACTCCGCCGAGAAATTAGCCCCCGGCCCTGTGACGAGGTTCACTGCGCCTGCAGGGACGCCTGCGTCCCGGTACACGTGGTAGAGCATCAGTCCGGTGAGT